>JAHDGM010000001.1:11221-118015 GCA_020627655.1 Hellea sp. | reverse complement strand
TTTGAACCATGGAAATGCTCTCAACACCGCCGCCAATCGCAATTGTGTGGCCATCACTGATAATCTGCTTGGCCGCCATACCGATGGCGATCATCCCGGATGAACACTGACGATCAATACTCATAGCCGGAACTGTAACAGGCAGGCTGGATGCCAAGACCGCATTTCGGCCGACAGTCACCTGAACGCCCTGCTGCATAGCACAGCCCATCACCACATCATCAACTTCAGCACCATCGATACCGGCCCGTTTGACAGCCTCATCAATACAGTGGCCTGCCAGCGTAGGTGACGCTGTTGCGTTAAATGCGCCTCGATAGGCTCTGCCAATCGGTGTACGGGCTGTGGATACAATAACGGCTTCTCTCATGGGACTCTCCTAATATGCGATTTGTTGCATATGATAGCACATCCCTATCATCAAGTGAAATGACGTTACTGTGACGATTTATCTACAGCTTGTCTTCCAGACGGTCCGCAATTGCCTCAAGACGGTCAACCACATCAGCCCGTCTTTTGTCAGAAGGCTCCACCCTGCCAAACAATGTGGAAATTAAATTATCAACAAACCAGTTAATATTATCATCCTGACGGATCAGAAGCATAGTCCGTGCCCCATAATCCATGGATCCAAAGAACATGTCTCTCAAGACCCATAAAGGCGTGCCTGAGCCTATAAGCCCTTCCTCATGCGCCCTCTCAGCCACGCGGTCAAAAACGGCAACATAAGCGCGGTTGAGCTTATACAGATCACTGCCTTCGTAAGAATCCATCTTCATGTCTATGAGCGGCAGCATTTCCAATATCCGCCAATTATCCATGACGCGGCTCATATGATGGCGGGCCAGAAATTTGAGCTTAGCGATGGACCCCGATCGTTTATCTACCCCTGTCTGCGCAGTTTCCGTCAGCTTGTCATAAAACTGCGCCAAGACGGCCCTCGCTAAATCTTCTTTATTTTTGAAGTAAATATAGACGGTGCCATCAGCGACACCGGCAGCCCGGGCTATTTCAGCCATAGTTGTCTTGGAAAAACCTTTTTCATTCAAAATAGCACGGGCGGATTCAATAATGGCCTCTTCACGATTTTCCAATTTTTCGCGTCGGGTTTTAGTCTTTTGACGGCTTGGCATTTATATTGACTCTTCGGCAAAATGAATGATATTCACTAAAATTGAAGAATATTCATTTACAGGTCTGTGTCAACTATGAGCAAAACAATTCATATTGGTGGCGCCAGCGGATATTGGGGCGAGTCTGCCATGGCCACCCCGCAATTACTGACGCATCCTGACCTTGACTACCTTGTCTATGATTATCTGGCCGAAATCACCATGTCCATCATGGCGCGCGCTAAAGCCAAGGACCCTGCCAAGGGCTTTGCGACGGACTTTATCGACTTTGTGATGAAACCTTTTTTGCCCATGATCGCAGCCAAAGGCGTTAAGGTCATCGCTAATGCCGGCGGCGTCAATCCACAAAGCTGCGGCGCACTTGTCCGGGAACTCATCAAGGATAAGGGCCTGGGCCTGAAAGTTGCCGTAATTACCGGCGACAATTTATTAGGCCGCAAGGAAGAAATTGCGAGCTCAGACGCAAAAGATATGTTCAGCGGCTCTGATATGCCCGGAGCAGAAAAAATCGCCAGTATAAATGCCTATCTGGGCGCATTTCCAATCGCCAAAGCCTTGGATGCGGGCGCGGATATTATAATCACAGGGCGCGTGGTCGACAGCGCCGTCACGCTCGGGGCCTGCATCCATGAATTTGGCTGGAAAGAGGATGACTGGGACAAACTCGCCAGCGGATCATTGGCAGGTCATATTTTAGAATGCGGGCCGCAAGCAACAGGCGGAAATTTTACAGACTGGGAAGACACTGGCGACATTGTTAATATCGGCTACCCCATTGCTGAAATTTCCGAGGATGGTTCATTTGTAACAACCAAGCCCGAAGGCACAGGCGGCATTGTTACTGTAGGAACCGTGTCAGAACAGATGCTTTATGAAATTGGTGACCCGCAGGCCTACCACCTGCCCGACGTGATCTGCGATTTCTCTGACGTCAAAATAGAATATATCGGGGAGAACCGGATATCTGTGAGCCCGGCTCGCGGATATCCGGCACCTCAAAACTACAAAACTTGCCTGACTTATATGGACGGATATCGAGCCGGAACATATATGACTCTTTATGGAGAGAACGCGACTGCCAAAGCCGTCAAACTGGCCGATGCAGGGTTTGAACGGGCCGCCAAGACGCTCCGTCTATTTAACCTGGGCGACTTTACGCAAACCAGTATCGAAGTGTTAGGCGCTGGAAGCCAAAAAGGTGAATATCGCCCTACGGACGAAGTGGTTCTGAAAATTGCGGTCAAACATCCAGATGCAAAAGGCGTGGGTATTTTTCTCAAAGAACTCGCGGGGCTTGGCCTTGCTACGCCGCCGGGGCTCTCTGGATTTACTGGCGCAGGACGCGCCCGTCCCTCTCCTGTTGTTCGGCTTTTCTCATATCTTACGCCCAAAGACAGCCTATCGGCCTCTATAGATATGGATGGTCAGACGCTTACCCATACTGATAAATCACCCCCAGCATCCGGCAGTGCCGCTGCCCGTCCGGATTTGCCCGCAGCCATTGATGATGCAGAAATTGAAGTTCCTCTTATTAAACTCGCCTGGGGGCGCTCCGGCGATAAGGGTAATAAAGCCAATATCGGTATCATTGCGCGCAGGCCCGAATATATGCCTTATATCTGGGCCGGGCTGACCGACGAACTTATCGAAGAGACCTACGCCCACTTCATGGATGAACCCGGAGCTATAGAAAAGTTTTACCTACCGGGATCAAACGCCGTGAACATTTTGATCGACAATATTCTGGGCGGCGGCGGGGCGGCCTCTTTGCGCAATGATGCGCAGGGCAAAGGTTACGCCCAGCTTCTTTTGGCCAAACCCATTCCCGTTTCCAGAAAAATCGCGGAGTCGCTCTAATGCCCGTCTTCAAGTCCAAGATAAATACGGCCTCAGACAGTTATGCGGAAAACCGCGAAAGCATGCTGACACTCATTGAAAAGTTGAATGAACTCAATGGCAGAGCCCCGGCGCTTTCAGCAAGGAAAAAAGCCAAATTTGACAAGCGCGGACAGCTCCTGCCGCGCGAACGTCTGGCCCGATTGCTGGACCCCGGCATGCCCTATTTCGAAATCGGAAATCTGGCCGGTTACATGCAGGATACCAAAAAAGAAGAACGATCCATTCCCGGCAGTACAATTATGGCCGGCATTGGATTTATCAAAGGTGTCCGCACAGTTATCGTTACAGATGATAGCGGCATCAAAGCGGGCGCCCTAACAACTGCGGGTGGATACCGGTTGATGCGGGCACAGGCTATTTCCCTCGAGCAGAAACTTCCCTTTGTGCATTTGGTGGAAAGCGCGGGCGGCGATCTGATGAATTATACAGTTGGCGGATTTTTAGAAGGCGGCCGACTATTTGGCAATTTGGCCCGCCTCTCCAAAGCAGGCATCCCGGTTCTTTCTATTTTGCACGGCTCATCAACGGCGGGCGGCGCTTACATGCCCGGCCTGTCTGATTATGTTATTGGTGTTAAAGGCGGCGGTAAAGCCTATCTGGCCGGGCCGCCTTTGTTAAAAGCAGCAACCGGCGAAATCGCCACAGATGAGGAACTTGGCGGGGCCGAAATGCACGCCACTGTTTCTGGCCTTGTTGAATATCTGGCGGAAAATGACGGCGAGGCCGTTTTAATGATGCGTGAGGTCATTGACCGTCTCGGCTGGAATGAACATTGCCCGAAACCTTCCAAGCCAGTTTGGGCAGAACCTGTTTACGACATTGACGAACTGGCGGGCGTTGTCCCAACGAGCTATAAAAAACCTTATGATGTTCGGGAGGTTGTTGCCCGTATCGTTGATGGTTCAGATTTTTCAGACTGCAAACCGGGTTACGGCGTTTCAACCGTCTGCCTGCAGGCCAGTATTCACGGTTATAAATGCGGGATCATAGGCAATAACGGCCCCATTGATCCGGACGGGGCGACCAAAGCCGCGCAATTTATTCAGCTTATGGATCAAGCTGACACGCCTCTCATATTTCTGCAAAACACCACCGGATATATGGTCGGCAAAGCCTATGAACAGGCTGGCATGATCAAGCATGGTTCCAAAATGATCCAGGCCGTCACCAATACATCTGTGCCGCGCATAACTATGATGATCGGCGCAAGTTTCGGGGCCGGAAATTACGGCATGTGCGGCCGGGGCTATGACCCTGATTTCTGCGTCACCTGGCCGAACGCCGCCACGGGCGTTATGGGCGGAGAACAGGCCGCTACCGTTATGGGTATAGTCGCAGAGGCGCAGGCCGCCCGGGCAGGCGTCGAAATTGATCCGCAAGTCGCCGCCCAGCAAAAAGCTATGCTCACCCATATTTTTGATAGCCAGTCCGGCGCATTTTATACATCCGGGCACTGTCTGGATGACGGCATGATTGACCCTCGGGACAGCCGCAAGGTCCTTGGGTTTTTGCTGGCAACAGTCTGGGAAGGCCGCAACCGGACGGTTAAAGAAAATTCCTTCGGCATAGCCAGAATGTAAGGTGAGACTGTAATGGATAATTACGAAAAAATTATATGCGAGCGAGACGGCGGCTGGATGACAATCTGGTTTAATTCGCCTGAGAATCGTAACGCTCTATCCAGGCAATTGACCACAGAATTTATGTCGGCACTGAAGGCCATTAAAGACGACAAAACCATTCGCGGCGTGACCCTGCGCGGGAAAGGCGGCGTGTTTTGCGCAGGGGGAGACCTTAAAGGCTTCTTCGCCGATCAGTCCGGTGATGATCCCAAAGCGGGTTTTAAGAAAATGAACCGCGAGGCCGGGGATTTATTTGATCTGGTCATGGGCCTTCCGCAGGTTGTCGTCGTCTATGTGCAAGGCGCGGCCATAGCGGGCGGGCTTGGTCTTATGTGCTGCGCGGATATTATTATTGTCGAAAAGAACGCCAAATTTTCTCTGACCGAAACCATGATCGGTATAGCCCCTGCCCAAATCGCCCCAATTGTAGTCGCAAGGACAGGACTGCCTATCGCCCGCCGCATCATGCTGACAGGCGCGCGTTTTCTTGGAGAAGATACACCCGATTATAACCTGTCAGACTATGTGGTTGAAAATGAGGCCGATTATGAAGCCATCCTCAAAAACTTGAAAAAAGGTATTTATCAATGCGCGCCGGGGGCAATCGGCCTGACAAAAGAAATATTAATGGCAACGGCCCATTTGGACCGCGAAGGGCAGAAAGATTTCGCCGCCGAAAAATTTGCTGACGCTATAACCTCTGATGAAGGCCGCGAAGGCATTGCGAGCTTTGTCGGAAAACGTAAACCAAGCTGGGCTGAAGATGTCTAATATCCGTTCAATTTTAATTGCCAATCGCGGGGAAATTGCCTGCCGTGTTATACGCACTGCCAAAAAAATGGGCATTCGCACGATCGCCGTTTATTCAGATGCAGATGCTAAAGCTGTTCACGTTAAAATGGCCGATGAAGCCGTCCATATTGGCCCCGCGCCCGTGAATGAAAGCTATCTTGTTATTGATACTATTATCGACGCCGCCAAAACATCTGGCGCGGACGCCATTCATCCCGGATATGGATTTTTGTCTGAAAATGCTGACTTTGCGAAAGCCTGTGATCAGGCCGGAATAACTTTTATCGGCCCAAATATTGAGGCCATTGATATTATGGGCGACAAAGCAAAATCCAAACGGCGCATGATCAAAGCAGGCGTGCCCTGCGTGCCCGGATATCAGGGCGAAAAACAAGACGATAAAACACTGATCACGGAGGCCGCAAAAATCGGCTTTCCCATCATGGTCAAAGCCGCTGCTGGCGGCGGCGGGCGCGGCATGCGCTTTGTCAATGAGGCCAAGGCTTTACCTGATGCTATTACAGATGCGCGCTCAGAAGCTCTGGGCGCATTTGGGTCTGATGTTCTTATCATTGAAAAAGCGGTTCAAAAACCCCGCCACGTAGAGATACAGGTCTTTGCAGATCAGGCGGGCAATACAATTCATCTGGGGGAGCGGGACTGCTCGGTACAGCGTCGCCATCAAAAAGTGCTTGAAGAAGCCCCTTGCCCGGTCATGACGCCGCAGCTTCGGGTGGCTATGGGCGCAGCCGCCGTTAAAGCCGCCAAAGACATTGGTTATGTGGGGGCAGGCACAGTTGAATTCATGCTGGATAGCGACGGCGCGTTTTATTTTCTGGAAATGAATACAAGGCTGCAGGTCGAACACCCTGTCACGGAGCTTGTCACCGGACTTGATTTGGTAGAAATGCAAATCCGGGTCGCGCAGGGCGAAGACTTAGCTATTACGCAAAAGGATGTCAGCCTATCAGGACACGCCATCGAAGCGCGCCTATATGCCGAAGATCCGGCTAATGATTTTCTGCCTGCCACGGGCCGGGCGGATTTATTTCTTGTGCCTACAGGTGACGGCGTTCGCGTTGATAGCGGCATTGAGACGGGCAGTGAAATTTCGCCTTTCTATGATCCAATGATTGCCAAGATCATGGCCTATGGCAGCACCCGCGATGAAGCCCGTAGCAAGTTGATTCAAGCCCTCAAGGACACGGCTATTTTCGGCGTTAAAACCAATCGCGCCTTTTTAATTCAGGCTTTGGAAAAAGATGATTTTGTCACAGGCGAAGCAACGACAGCTTTCATAGCTGAAAACTTTGACGAAGCATCTCTGATTGATGCGCCGCTGGGTCATGAGACTGCAGCCATGGCGGCCGTCTTGCAATATGAAACGGCGCGGGATGCAAGCCTGCAAAACACGCTGGATGTTCCCTGCAACCTGCTCGGTTGGTCCAGTGCCAGCACAATCGCTACGCCCTATCAATATAATGATCTATCCGTGACCGTGACACCTGTGAACGGAACAGATTACCAGGTCGCAATAGGCGAAGAAAACATTTCCGTGTCAGTGTTAAAGCGCGAAGACCACACAGCAATTTTATCCGTGAATGACGCGCGTTATAATGTGCATTACTTGGCACACGGCGCTCACATCAGCCTGTCATCAGGCGCGCAAAATCATGATCTCACCAATGCCAATGAAATCTATAGCAGCGCCGCGGATCAAGGCGGGGCAGGTATAATCACCGCACCCATGCACGGCGCCGTGATTGACGTTTTTGTTAAAGCCGGAGATACCGTCAAAACCGGGCAGCGTCTCGCCATATTAGAAGCCATGAAAATGCAGCATGAAATCCTCGCTGATATTGACGGCACCATCACAAATGCTTTTGCCATTAAAGGTAATCAAATCGCCGCAGACGCCACTATGTTTGAAATAGAGGAAAGCAAATGACACCCGAAGCTCTGGATTTCAAAGAAGAATGCGATTCAATTGCTGCGCTGCTGGATGGGCGTTCTGATGATGTTTTCGCCAAAGAGACTTTATTTAAAAGCTGGACTGTCCACGACATTATCGGGCATTTACACCTCTGGAATATTGCCGCCGATCAAACCCTCAACGAGCCGGAAAAGTTTGGTGAATTTATCACCATGGCTATGACAGGCCTTATGGAAGGCGGGTCACATCAAGCCCTGCAGGATAAATATTTTGGTGATAAGACCAGCCGCGAAATCTATAATGACTGGAAAGCCTATTACCCGGATATGGCCAAGCGCTTTCACACTGCAGAAGCCGAGCATCGAGTTAAATGGGCCGGGCCGGACATGTCCGTCAAATCCTGTATCATCGCCCGGCAAATGGAGCATTGGGCCCACGCACAAGCCATTTTCGATGTGCTGGGCGAGGATAGAGTAAATGGAGACCGCCTTAAAAACGTCGCGCATATCGGCGTCACCACTTATAGCTGGTCCTTTAAAGTCAATGGCCGCGAACCGATCCGGCCCAAACCTTATGTGCGCCTCACCGCGCCTTCGGGCACAATCTGGGAATGGAATGACCCGCAAGATGATAATAAGGTCGAAGGGTCAGCCACAGAGTTCGCGCAGGTCGTCACCCAGTGCCGGAATATCGGTGACACATCCCTGAAACTGACAGGCAAGGCCGCCAATGAATGGATGAAAATCGCTCAGGCTTTTGCTGGCGGCAAGGAAACACCACCCGCTAAGGGAACGAGACGGAAGGCTTAAGACACCAACCATATTCAATTGTTTGCATATAAATCTACTGACAGGGCGTTCCCTACTCGCTAGACTATTTTCAAACAATAATAGGAATGGATATGAAAGCTCTCCTCTGTACGGAATTCGCGCCTTATCATCAGCACAAAATTGTTGAGACTGACGCGCCGATAATTCGCAAAGGTCATGTGCGCATTGCCATTAAAGCCGCAGGCGTGAACTTCCCGGATATCTTGATGGTACAGGGTCAGTATCAGGTGAAGCCGCCCTTCCCGTTTATCGCAGGGGCGGAGTGTGCAGGCATCATCACCGAGCTTGGTGAAGGCGTATCTCATTTAAAAACCGGGCAACGAATTGCAGCCCTTCCCGGCGTGGGATGTTTTGCCGAAGAAGCTGTTGTTCCTGCTGAAATCTGCGTGCCTATTTCTGATAAAATGTCCTTCGAAGAAGCCGCCGGGTTTGTCATGGTTTACGCGACCAGCTATCACGCGCTTAAAGATCGTTCAGACATTAAACCGTGCGAAACCATGCTCGTCCTAGGCGCAGCAGGCGGCGTCGGCCTAACCGCCGTTGAGCTGGGTAAACTGATGGGATTAAATATTATTGCCGCCGCCAGTACGCAGGAGAAGCTGGAGGTCTGCAAAGAATACGGCGCCGATCACGGTATTAATTATACGAGCGAAGACCTCAAGGCGCGCGTTCGTGAAATCACCGGAAAAGGCGCGGATATTTGTTATGACCCTGTGGGTGATAAATTTACAGAACCTGCACTCAGATCCCTGAAATGGGGCGGGCGTCATCTGGTCATCGGGTTTGCAGGCGGGGAAATTCCAAAGGTCGCCTTTAACTGGATGCTGCTTAAGGAACTGGATGTGCGCGGTATTCACTGGGGCGCCTGGATTCCGCGCAACCCCAAAGCCCATATGGAAAATATGATGGAACTTATGCAGATGTATGAACAGGGCAAGATCAAGCCGAGGGTCAGCGGTACGCATAAACTAGAAGATTTCGCCGATGCCATGCGCGCCCTCGAGGAGCGCCGGGTTATGGGCAAAGTCGTTTTAACGATGGGATGAATATAACCTCTTACAACAATTGGTTTGGAGTCGATGTTGGTTGGTTGAGCCGTGACAAAGACGGTTTTCTCGCACTATTTATCACTGCGGGAGAAGGGCCTATTCCGCTCAGTATAGTGCAATGCACTTCAATGCCTGTTATCCAATCAGAAGAATTGCTATTGGAAGAAGCGTCACATTGTTCTTTTGAATTATTTAGTAATGCTCCTGATCCTACTAGTTTCTCTGAGATAGCCAAAAGAGGCGTTTTCGTTTTTGATTGGGATGATGTACACAGAAGCAACAAGAATAAATTGGGAAAGTATGTATTGGTGGCCTCTCCAGTTAAACCAAAACCCGTAGTTGATTTCCCAAAAATCATTTCTGAGATAGCAGAACTTTCACCGCTCGAAGATGAAATTTTTAAATCGTCGAATGGAATTGATCCAAGAATCTATTACCCCTGTATGGGCGGTCCGATAAATAAAGATAATAAATTGGATAGGACGTAAAAATGCACTCATTCCAAACAGTATCCGACATTCGTATCGAACCCGGCGGAGCAGCCAGGCTAGATCATTATGTCCAGGGTCTTTGCGCTAATGAACGTATCGCTGTTGTCACGGATAAAGGCGTTCGCGGGCTCGGCCTTATAGATGCTGGCGTGGCTTCACTCAAAGACGCGGGTTATGACGTGATGATCTTTGATGAGGTTGTGGCAGACCCGCCCGAGGAGATTGTTTTAAAAGGCGCAGACAGTGTCAAAGAGTTTGACGCGGGGCTTGTCATTGGGTTTGGCGGCGGCAGCCCCATGGATACGGCCAAAGTCATCGCCCATCTGGCGGGTTGTGACCAGCCGCTTGAAACTCTGTATGGCGTTGGCCTGGCCAAAGGACCTACCCTGCCGCTTTTGCTGATACCGACTACATCAGGCACAGGCAGCGAAGTCACCAATGTCGCCATCATTACTACAGGCAAAACCGCTAAAAAAGGCGTCGTTGCAGACAGCCTATATGCCGACCGTGTCTTACTCGACGCAAATCTGACATTGGGCCTGCCCAAATCGATCACAGCTGCAACAGGCATTGACGCTATGGTCCATGCCATTGAAGCCTATACCTCTATCATTCAAAAAAATCCGCTCTCGGATGCGCTCGCCTTATCGGCCCTTAGAAAATTACGCGGCGCCATCGTGCGAGCCTGTGATGATGGCAATGATGTGGATGCCCGTAATGATATGCTTATCGGCGCTATGCTCGCAGGTCAGGCATTTTCCAATGCGCCCTGCGCCGCCGTACATGCTCTGGCCTATCCATTGGGCGGGTTTTTTCATGTCCCGCACGGACTATCCAATGCGCTCGTCTTGACTGACGTGATGAAATATAATCAGCCCAAAGCGGATCATTGGTATGGCGAGATAGCGAGTGATTTAGGTGTTGGACAAACAGGGACTGATTTGATCGATGAAATGCTGCGCATAAAAGAAGCGACCAAAGTGCCCCAAACCCTGACCGAAGTGAATATCCCCGGTGATGCTATTCCCATGATGGCCGATGACGCTATGACCAAGACAAGGCTCTTGATGAATAATGCCCGGGAAATGACACTGGACGCCACCATCAAAATCTATGAAACAATTTTATGACCCGCCCGGTTCCCGATAGACGTGCCGATTATAAACATTTTCAAGCTATGCCCACACGCTGGGCCGATAATGATGTTTACGGACATGTAAATAATTCCGTCTATTATTTTTTCTTTGATACATTGGTCAATGAATGGCTCATCAATCAGAGCTTGCTCGAAATTGGTAAAAGCGAGACGATTGGATTAGTTGTCGAGACACGTTGTAATTTCTTCGCCCCCATAACCTATCCGGACGTTATTCATGGCGGGCTGCGCGTCAGTAAAATCGGCAGCAGCTCGGTCACTTATGAAATTGGCTTGTTTAAAAACGACGAGAATGAAGCCTCGGCTAAAGGTCATTTCGTCCATGTCTATGTGGATGAGACAACGCGGCGGCCTGTGAGATTATCAGATGTCATGCGAGCAAAGCTGGACAAACTTTCCGTCTAATTATCTGGCTCAGCTGATCATCATCTTGACCGGGTTAAAGCTCCGGCGATGGATAGGGCATGGGCCCAGCTCCTGAATTTTTGCTCGGTGGGTTTCAGTTCCATATCCCTTGTGCTGGGCAAAATCATATCCAGGATAGCGCTGATCCGCCTCGGCCATTAATCGATCCCGCGTAACTTTCGCCACAATAGACGCCGCCGCGATGGACAGACATCTTGCATCCCCCTTGATCAAGGTCTGCGTCGGGCACGCCAATGGCGGCGCTTTGTTTCCGTCAATCAAAGCTGCGGCCGGAATAAAAGGCAAAGCTTCAACGGCGCGGGTCATGGCAATCATGGTTGCGCCCAAAATATTAGCCCTGTCAATTTCTTCAGGCTCGGCAATACCGACGCCGACAATGGAGGTTACAAAAATGTCATTCATTAGGTATTCACGCATGTCTTGCGATAAAACCTTACTGTCATTAAGACCTGCCGGCATATTGTCCGGATCAAGAATGACGGCCGCAGCAACGACAGGACCAGCCAATGGGCCACGCCCAGCCTCGTCGACGCCGCAAACGGGGCCTGTTATTCTCGATTCATATGTCCAGTCGGGTTGTTTTTTTGACATGTGTTTTTCTGGCCTGATTCCTGCACTTTATGCAGTTGTGGGCTTTGTAAGACAATAAAGGTCTGTTATGAGGCCGCAAGTGAGAATTTATTAGGAGTTATAAATGTCTAAATTTCTTCTAGGTGCCGTTGCCACCGCGATTACTGCAACTGCCATTATGGCAACTCCCGCCCACGCGATTTCCAATGATGGCGAATGCGCGTCCGAAGGCGGCACAATGGTCAATGTTAAAGGTAGTGATTTCTGCCTGGTTCCAATTCGTCCCGAAGCTTACCGTGATGAAATTTATGACGGAAACCAATTAGGTGTCACTGAATGCCCTGGCAACAAGCTGAATGATGGCCTGTACTGCATGTATCCGGTAACAATCCGTCCAGCGCCAACAAGCACAGCAGCGACAACGCTGGAAGCCACTCCGGCTTCTGATGTGGCAACAGACGCTGTGAATTCTGCAGCTGATGCCATGGAAGAAAAAGTGATGGATAAGGCCAAAGAAAAGGCCGAAACCCTCGCTAAAGAACGCATCAAAGGAAAGTAATTTCCCGGCTTTAATGCCGTTGCAAAATCAAACCCGCCAGATGGCGGGTTTTTTTGTGTCTCTGGTTCCTGTCAGAAATATGAACGAGTTTGTCACTGAAAATTCAACATTGGCATATTAGTGTTCGCCTATGATGAGACAGACAACAACATTTAAAGTATTGGGCCTGACCGCCCTGACAACTGCCATTTTAGCCTTATCAGGCTGTAAAACAATTTCCGAGGACGCTTGCCTGTCAGGAAATTGGGAAGCCATCGGCCTTAAGGACGGTGCCAATGGCCGTTCACCTGACCGTTTATCCAAAATCGCCAAAAGCTGCGGGAAATATGGTGCCGTCGTTGATAACGCGGCCTATTTGTCAGGGTATGAAGCGGGCCTTCCGCAATATTGCACCTTTCAGCGTGGATTTGAACGCGGCCAGAACGGCAACAGCTACAATCAAGTTTGCTCGGGCGAACTGGCCGAAGATTATGCACCGGGATATGAAGAAGGCCGAATCGTCTACCAGATTTATTCAGGCCACGAGCAGTTACTGGATGAATATCGTGACCGGGAAGAAGCGATCTACCGGATCAGAAAACGGCTTAAAGAAGAAGAGCTGAGCGAAGAAGGCCGCGAAAAATTGATCAGGCGTGTTCGCAGAATCGAGCGGGAACTTAAACGTTTGCGTTACGAAATCCGTGATTACGAACGACGTTATGATTTGCCCCGCAGTCGTCTTTAATTTTCATGCGTGACCACGGTCACTAAAGATTTACGAATTTCAGCTATGATGACAGCATCATGGTCGATATGATTACAAATAACTTGCCTGTTATTGCAGCCATATTAGTCGCCTTCCTAGTCGCGACTGGCCTGTTTTTAAGCTTACGTCTCAACTCACATCCCAGGCACCGTCAGAACCGCAGATATGTAGATCCTTACTGGGCTGAAGACGGTGAGTCGGAAAACATTCGAGCCATCTCAATCCGATAAACTCCCCAAAATTATCACTTTCCTGTGACAGGCCTAGTCCGCAGCATGCAATCTGTATAACAAAGCTTATGCTCGCGATCATCATACCGACTCTAAATGCGGAAAAATATTTACCCCGCTTATTGGAGCAATTATCCGGCACAAGGATAAGAGTGATTATTTCTGATGGCTTATCAGAGGATGATACTGTCAAGATTGCAGCTCAGTATGAAGCTAATGTCGCGCTCGGCACATCTGGACGCGGCGTACAACTTCACAGAGGGTCCCTTTTAACCCATGACGCCGACTGGTTTTTATTTTTGCATGTTGATAGTGAGCTACCGCCTCGCTGGCTCGCACTCGTCCAGCAACATATGACGGATCATTCCAATCAAGCGGCCTATTTCGGTCTTAAGTTTGACAGCCGGCAATGGCAGGCTCGCATTGTCGAAAAACTGGTGACTCTCCGCTGCTTGATGTGGGCGCTGCCCTATGGAGACCAGGGCCTGCTTATTTCCAGAAAGCTCTATGATGAAGTTGGAGGTTACAGCTCTTTACCCTTGTTCGAGGATGTCGCCATTATCAAAACACTTGGACGCAAAAGACTGCGAAAACTCCCTGCCAATATTACAAGCTGTGCCGATAAGTTCGAACAACAAGGATTTTTTAGGCGCGGCTTGCGTAATTTTAAGCTCTTAAAGCGTTATGAACGCGGCGAGGACGTCGAGAAACTTTTAGAAGATTACACATGAAGCCTCAGCTTGTTATTTTTGTCAAAGCGCCCCTTATGGGCAAAGCAAAGACTCGCCTTGCGGCCGATATAGGCTTTGTCCATGCACAGCGCATTTACAAAGCCATGACCGCGCGGCTTTTACGGAATTTGGTCTCTGACAAATGGGACACTATACTCGCTGTCACGCCGGGCCACTGGCTTGGAAATATACCAATCTGGGACGGACTCCCACAATATAAACAGGTTTCGGGATCACTCTCCCCTCGCCTTGCTCAGGCCTTTTCCGCTAAAGGCAAAACCATAGTCATCGGGAGTGATTGTCCCCAGGTAACGCGGGCTGATATTAACACCGCCTTTAAGGCCATTCGCCCGAACGTGCCTGTATTTGGTCCCGCTGAGGATGGCGGATTTTGGCTGATTGGAGCGCTTGGGCCACTTGCCCCCTCTGTGTTTGATAATATTAGATGGTCAACAGAGAATACGCTTTCCGACATAAAAAAACGCCTGCCCTGTGCCTCAACCTCACTGAGAACTCTGCAAGATGTAGATGATCTCAAAGCTTTGCAGGAAGTTCAGATGTCTGGGCAGTTCTGAGATTTAATCCTTTAACAGGGCCTGCCAACGAGCGACCTGTTTAGCAACTTCACTTGGCGCCGTTCCGCCATATGACGTGCGCGAAGATGCAGACGCGAGAGGCGTCAGAACAGAATAGACATCATCCGTAATACGCGCTTCTACAGATTGCATATCATCCAAAGATAATTCGGCCAGTGTCTTACCCTGTCCTTCCGCCAGGGCTACGATAGTTCCTGTAACATGGTGGGCGTCCCGAAACGGCATACCCAGTTTACGAACGAGCCAGTCGGCCAGATCCGTTGCCGTCGAATATGCAGCCCCTGCAGCTTCAGCCAGCTCTTCTTTATTTGGCGTCATATCCCGAACCATTCCCGCCATGGCTGCCAGGCTTAATGATAATCCGTCAAAAGCGTCAAAGACCGGTTCTTTATCCTCTTGCATATCCTTGGAATAAGCGAGCGGCAGCCCCTTCATCACAATAGTCAAAGATGTGAGCGCGCCCATGATCCGGCCCACTTTCGCGCGGATAAGCTCGGCTGCGTCCGGATTACGTTTTTGCGGCATTATCGAACTTCCCGTCGTAAACGCATCGGTAAGCTTCACAAACTGGAACTGGGCCGAAGTCCAGATGACAATTTCCTCGGACAAGCGCGAGAGATGGGTCGCGCAAATACTGGCCACAGATAAAGCCTCTAATGCAAAGTCCCGCGCTGATACCGCGTCCAGTGAGTTGGCCATGGGCCTGTCAAATTCTAAAGCCTTTGCTGTCATCTCCCGGTTAATGGGATATGGCGTTCCGGCCAAAGCCGCAGCGCCCAGCGGACTTTCATTCATACGAGCCCGGCAATCCCGAAGCCGTGACCGATCACGGGCAAACATTTCCAGATAGGCCAGCATGTGATGGCCAAATGTTACAGGCTGCGCGCTTTGTAGGTGGGTAAAGCCCGGCATTATAGTATCCGTGTGAGCAGCCGCTTTTTCCAGAAGCGCGTTCATCAAATCCGTCATTTGCCCGTCGAGATGATCCAGATAATCCCGCACCCATAACCGGAAATCCGTCGCCACCTGATCATTGCGCGAACGGCCTGTATGCAGACGCCCGGCGGCCTCGCCGATTTTCTCTTTCAGGCGGCCTTCAATGTTTAGATGAATATCTTCCAGCTCATCCGTGAACGGAAATGTCCCAGCGTCAATTTCCGCTTTAATGTCGCCAAGGCCTTTTTGAATATCTTTCAGATCTTGCTGCGAGATAATATCATTATCCGCCAGCATGGCGGCGTGCGCCAATGATCCGCGAATGTCCTGCTGTGCCAGGCGTTGATCAAATCCAATGGAAACATTGATCGCCTGCATGAGCTCACCCGGACTTGAAGAAAAGCGGCCGCCCCACATTTTCTGTTTAGCGGGTTTCCCGTCTGTGCTATCCATACCCATTATGAAATTCCTATCCTTGTCCAATGCCATCCGCGCCATGGTTCTTTTCGGCCTTGTAGCCATGTTTGCAGTGATAGTGCAATCCTGCCAATCGCCAAAACATGGTCTGGAACGCTATGCTGTTAATTCTCTTAGAAAGCTGCAAGTTCTGGACGCCCCCACCATTCAGCCCGCCAATCGTTTCAACACTCATACAGAAGATGAAATGCGGCTGGCCGATTATCGGGGGCAATATGTCGTGCTCAATGTATGGGCCACATGGTGTCCGCCCTGTGTTGCGGAGATGCCGTCGCTTAACAAACTCGCCAAATTACGGGGCGGGGAAAATCTGGAAGTTGTTACCATATCGGTTGACCGCAAAGCCGAAGAAGCGGCTGCGTATTTCGCGGAACACAAGCTGGACGCCTTAACGCCCTGGCATGATGGAAGCTACGCACTTGCCGGTAAACTGCGCGCACAGGGCGTCCCCATCACAGTGATTTATGATCCCAATGGCCGCGAAATTGCCCGGGTCAGCGGCGAAGCCAATTGGGCCAGCGACGAAGCCCTGGCCCTGATTGATCATCTTTTAGATCGGCCAGGCTAGGAGGAATATTATGGAAAAATTCAGCACAATCCTGCACCGCGCCGCTGAGAGACATGGCGGAGAGGACGCCGTCCATAATAATGTTTCCAAAAATCTGACTGAATACCGTAATAAATATCAAGACATGACCGATGATCGGTGGCTGTCGGAATTTTCAAAACGCATATTTCAGGCCGGGTTTAACTGGCAGGTTGTGGAGAATAAATGGGACGGATTTGAAAATGCCTTTTGGAAATTCAATCCCGCGCGCTGCGCCCGTATTGATTTGGATGATATGGAAAAACTCACCTCGGACAAAGCCATTGTCCGCAACCCCGTCAAAATAAAGACCGTGCCGAAAAACGCCCAAATGATTTTGAACATGGCAAAAACATCCGGCTCGGCCGATACATTTATCCGTGACTGGCCCAGTACAGATTTTATGGGCCTTTTGGAATATCTACAGAAAAACGGATCACATCTTGGCGCCAATACAGCCAGTTACGCTCTGCGTTTTTCCGGCGTGCCCAGCCTTATTCTCTCGCGCGACGTAACCGCTGCCCTCATACATGCAGGCATTATCGACAAACCTGCCACATCCAAAGGCGCTAAGAAAAAAGTGCAAGAGGCCTTCAACATATGGGCCGAGCAAAGCGGTGAAGACATATCTTATATCAGCCGGGTTCTGGCCCTCAGCATTGATGGGGGATAGGGGTTGGGATATCTCCAAAGGACGTTAGCCAAGCGCCTCAAAACGATTCCAAAGATATTCACGCTATCAATTCAGAATTGGAATCGCCTCTGTGAGTGCGCTGGTGTTACCGTTTGACAGGCTGTCAAACTGAACAATTACATGACTAGAAGGGCTAAATTTTAAATGCACTAGTTGCAATTTTACACTAGAAGTGCATCGAAATTGAATCACAATGAAGAATATGCCGTTACCGCTAAAAACAAACATTGTTGAAATTGACTCCATGTCCACCGGAGAGAGATGGGAGGTGGATGATAGAGCCCAACTTGCGCGATTGATTGGCATAATCATGTTGGGACAGGCTAGATATGCAGGATCGATTATAAATCAGCTTGATCCCTACCAGCCTGTATTCGCTCCACGACAACTTGCGAATATCGCAAAAGTCCGATTGACGGTCGAGGAGCCTGCATCAAACCCCCGCAAAGGTTACCCGAGGGTCCAAAGGGATGGATTGCTTTTTGAGTTAATCTCCTGGGTTGCAGCGCATCAACAATCAAACAAGAAAACATATTCGAATGACCCCCATCTCAAATCGACATCACAGGGATTAGATGGCTTAATGATTGAGCTTACAGATGACTTGTCTGCAATCCATCAGGCAACGATATTTGAAGATAAATGCGTAAAGGATCCAGCAAGTTGCTTTAGAAAAAATGTGCTCCCTGGTTTTCTAAAAATGCAAAAAGAAGAACGCGGACCCGAGCTCGTTGCAGCGGCAACAGCTTTGCTTGAAAGAGCCCGGCTTGATGTGGACGCGGCGACTAAAGCAGCCTCTCATATTCTGGATCTAGAACTAAGAAGATATAGGGCTGCTTTTGCAGTTTCGAAAAAAATGGATAATCTTGAAAAGAGAAAAAAAATATTCAAAAAATATCCGAAATTAAAAGACCTGAAAAGCGAGCAACGTGTTGGAGCATGTTTCATCACAGACAAAAAAATTCGGTTGTGGTTTGATAGTTTCGCAAAGCTCGTAATAAAAGAAATCGATGCCTTTACTACTAAAGGCAATGTGAATGTTTGATCCGGCGACAGCAGAATTGCTTAGTAAAGCCCCAGATGTACCTGGCCTTGAAGCTTCAGAAATACCACAAATTTTAACAAGACAATATGCTTCACTTGTGTCCAAACGATTACGAGGCGTCGAAACTTCAGGTCCAAAAAAGAGAAAAGTAGAATGGCCCCTGGAAAGAATAGCTGACACTTACGAGATTATCGCTTCGGTTACGGAAAATGAGGAAGATCGTAAATCTGCGGCCTTTGTGTCTGCGACAGCACATCAAATCATGGGTCGAAAGTTAGGACTCGATAAGGGAGATACTGAAATTAGTATGGTCTCGCGTGACCATGTAAACCCCCATATAACGTCGAGCCTCTTATTCTTGGTAGCGGAACAATATGCCGATGCTTTTGAAGCTTCAAAAGCTATCAAGTTAACGGGTTCACGCTCCGAAAACCGGCTCATTCTAGCAATAAAACGGTTGTGTTCAGGAAGGTTAGACCAGATTTATGAAGAAACAGAACCAGAATATAGACCAGAACGAGAAAGTTTTAGTCTCGAGAAAAATGCTACGACACTGCTTTATGACGCACTTCGTGTTTCTATAGAAATGATCGCAGCTGAGTTATTAGCTCGTCCCTATAAATCACATAATTATACGGGGATTGATAGTGCAAGTCAGTTATTACTCACCATCGAAGAACTAGCTAGTGGCAAACTCCTGGAGTTTGCAGAATTTTCGGAGTTTCTCGGCCTGTATACCGGTCCCAGACACCTCGCATCTCTCCTTGGGCACGCTCTTGACGGAATTTCCGAAGCTTCACTATCAACTATCGAACCGCCAGATGGAGCGGATAAAGATTTCTGGAAAAGATGGATAAGTTACCGCGCTTCCAAATTTCCTTACGTCTGGCCTAATCATAGAACAGCAATAGAGAAAGGCTTCGTCGATACAGGAAAATCGGCAGTGATGGTATTACCAACAGGTGCGGGGAAAACCACTGTTTCTGCCTTAAAAATCGCTGGTGTTCTGGCTAGAGGAAAAAAAGTGATTTTTTTGGCTCCAACACATGCTCTGGTGGATCAACTAACAACCGATTTACAAGAAATGTTTCCGGAAAATTTACTTGGTTCTATAGTATCAAACGATTTTGACCAATTGATGTTGTCAGACTCAACTCTTAGCGAAATTGAAGTCATGACGCCTGAAAGATGCCTAGCAATGCTTTCTTTTGCGCCGGAAGCCTTTTCTGAGGCTGGGCTTCTGGTCTTTGACGAATGTCACTTATTAAGTCCTTCAACAGGAAAAATTCGACGAGCTTTGGATTCAATGTTTTGCGTATTATTTTTCGCTCAAATTGTACCCGAGGCGGATTTTCTATTCATGTCCGCAATGTTGAAAAATGGAGAAGATTTTAGCGATTGGGTTTCCGATCTTACTAATCGAGACTCGATCTTCGTTGAACTAATGTGGAAACCCAGCCGTCAAGCCCGCGGAGTAATATATTATAAAACAGAACGCCTTGAAAAAATAAGAAATATGGCTCTAAGCAAGCAAAGAAAAATTGATGCAGAGAAACTTAAACCGGCGAGTACTCTTAGAGCCCCAGCTAGAAAATTATTGAAAGCAACTCCTTACGCGGTTTGGGGGTTACAACATAATTGGTTAAAACGTGAGGAAGGAAAAGCCAGTTGTTCTTTTACTCGCGTGCTCCCATATTCAGTCCAGTTAGGAGATAGCTATAAGAATGGGCGCTTACGCATAATTCCAAACGCAAATGAAGTTGCGGCCCAGATAGCTGCCAAGGCCGCTGAATCAAAAGTGAAAACGATTATTTTCGTAAATAACAAACAACATGCTGTTTCCACAGCAAAAAAAATCTCAGCTTTGCTCCCTGATTTCAACGTCGAAATCCCTCCTAACGAAAAAGAGATATGGGATGCACTTGAAACGGAGTTAGGAGGTTTGAAACATTCCATTCTGGAGGGTCCCGGAATAGCAGTTCCCCACAATGCGGCGATGTTGCCGCTAGAAAGGCTGCTTTCTGAAAGAATGTATCGCCGTAGAAATGGCGCATATATTATCGTAGCAACTCCAACTCTTGCACAAGGACTAAATCTTCCTGCCGACCTAGCGATCATTGCAGGGGACAAGAGAGCCAAAACGGATGGAGCTGGTAGAGAAAGTCTGGCCGCGCATGAAATATTGAACGCCGCAGGACGAGCTGGGCGTGCGGGACATGTTGCCAATGGTATTGTGCTTTTAATTCATGACAACATTATCGAATTCGATAGACAAAAAAATGTTCTCAACGATGATATGGTTAAAGCTCTACAAACTATATTACCAGAGGATGATCGTTGCATAGAAATCACAGACCCACTGACGAATATTCTTGATCGGATTATGGACGGCGAAACTCTCGATGATGACGTCCAATACACCGTAAACCGTATTCCATCGTTTAATGCTGAGTCCGAAGTTGGATTGTTCCGACTTAATCTAAACAAATCTTTTGGTGCGTATATTTCAAAAAAAGAAGCCTCGGAGGAACAATATACACTTAAAATAAAAGCCTTCGAAAAAATGCTGGGGACGAGAACTGAAGATGTAACAGATACTGACATTCTATCACTGTCGGCACAATCAGGCTTACCAACTCCAATAGTAGATTCGTTGGTGGCTAAATTACAATTCGAAACCGGTTCATTACCAACTAACTTCGGTGACTGGATCGCATGGGCAATAAGCTGGTTGAAAGATGACAAAACGGCTTGTGACGAATTGCTAAGTGAAATTTATCCGGAAATTCTTGTAATTGCAGGTCACAAAAAGAATGAGGATTTCGACAGTGTTTATCTCGATGTTCTCCTTCCAGGCTTGAAAGACTGGATTGACGGAAAACCATTAAATGAAATTGAAACTGCCCTTGGTGGAGACCCCATTGAAGATAAAAAAGATTACAAATGCCCGCGAACGAGAGAGTTAGTTGGAAAGGTCATTCCCAGTATCGTATACCATGAACCTAATCTCTCAAGCCATTAAAATAGCAGACTCTTATTCCAACCAAAAAAACTTGGATAGCAGCATGGTTGAAAGCATGAGCACGATGTTGAGGAGAGGTTATCATACGTATGGCCTGTTAAACTTCGCGGCGAGCAATAAAGGTATTCTCGGTAGAGTACAGCAGCACAAAGCCTACCAAAAATCTATTGCAGCGATGTTTGGCGAAACAATTTAAGGACGAGACTAAACTAAATTCATTAATGTCCGCTACGCCCCCCCCAAACAGACCTCACAATCCCATCTGCCGGACGGCTCCCAAAGCGAGTTCAGCAAGCGCGAGGACAACTTGCGCCCAGGTCCTACCTTATGAAATAAACTTGTATGATAATACGTACAGCTTCAATCTTAATTATCGGGCTAGTCGCAAGTTTCCCGGCGCCTCTATCTGCGCAAGCCGGCGAAACGACGGTCCAAACGACTGAATTGTTCGAACGCGCCAAAACTGCGATCTCGGCGAAAGACTATCCCAAGCACGTCAACTCTTGCGCCAATCCTGCGACCAGGGTGAACTGATCTCCTGCACACATTTGGGTAAAGTCTTGATGTCTGGCAGCTTAGGTGTTTCTAACCCCGAAACCGGGCGAGATATGTTGCTCACGACCTGTTTTCGCGGTGACAAATTTGCCTGCCAGTTTTTCGCGGTGGCTGCGGGCCAAGGCCTAGGAGGCCCTGCGGACCTCCATGCGGCGCGATATATTTTTGCCTATAGCTGCGAAAAAGGCGACGGCATGTCATGTTACTACAGTTTCCAGGATTATAATGGCGGCTTGGGGTTGCCTATCGATGCGGATGCGGGATTCATCGCTCTCACAAAAGCCTGCAATCTAAATCATCAGGATGCTTGTAAGGCGTTAAACGGAAAGTAGCTGTTTGCTTCGCTGTTGAAGAAACGTCGGTTTGTAATTATTCTAGGCACTTAGCGCTTTGAGTTTAGAGATCAGTTTTTCTCTATAGTCGGGCGCTGCATCAGCAGCCAAAACGGTGAACATGCCCGAAAGTACCCGGGACTTATAGGTTTTCAAATCTATATAATTATTCATCCAGTCCTGGCGGGCTAATCGCTGAGTTCCAAATAATTGTTCCGCCAGAATTTCTGTCTCAATCTCTCCCAGGAGATAACCTTTCGCTTTGGCATCTGCGCAAACGTCTACGGCCAGCCCTATGGACCGCATAAATATGCCTTGCGGTGTTCGGTGTTCGAATAATTTAGCGCGCTCCCCCGCAATAAAGGCCGCTTTATAGAGCGCCTCATTTGCTGCATAGAGAGAGATGAGCTCATCTGTAAAAAGCTGAATAACGGAAATCGGATCGCCGCCTATCTGGCGCGATAACACTTGACCTATACGGGAGACCACATCCCCAACCAGATGTTCAATAATCTGAGATTTCTTTCCAAACAGATTATGGATTGTCGGGATTGTCACTTCGGCATTTTGGGCCAATTGTGCAAGCGTCAATGCGTCATAGCCCTGCGTCGCAATGATCTGTCGCGCGCAGGATAAAATGCGTTCCTTACGACGATTTTTATTCGCTGTGCGCGTTACGCTGCCCCTCGCGAGGGTCTTCGTTGGCATGGCGGCGCCTTTCGTTAAGTCTTGACTCACAGATTTGCATATGCATAAAATTTTAACAAGAATAAAAACTGTGAAAGACATCCCCATGGTTCAAGATATCAGCCGATCTATTGACGCCTGCGCCTCTCACTACGGCGCCGACGCTGCTGCGATGAAAGCCTACCTTGTAAATGGACAGGCCAAAGCCCTAGCGCTGCCAAATCGCGGGCCGATTAAATTTGACAAAGACGGGAATATCCATCCGGATATTTTAAACGCCTATTCTGAATTTGGTTTTTACATTATCGAAGACGTGCTCTCTGACGCGGAATTAAAGGACATTAAAGCTGACCTCGCGGAGATGCGCGAAAACTTCCCGGTGCATATGGGCGCAGAGGTTGATAAACATGGACGCCCCGCCCTTGGCGTTGGCCATAAAGCGCCAAACCTGCAATGGGCGCGGCCTCTTTCCGATCCCTTGGGCGGCAGTGACCTGTTCAATGGTCGTCATCAGGTCAAATTGTTTGAACCCAAAGCGGCCGATGATGCGCCGCCAGCTGTCCCGCTTTATTTAAGCGGGTCTTTGCAATTTTCAGAGGCCTGCCTGCGTGTCTATGGACATCCGGATCTGCTCAAACTTACTGAAGCCATAAACGGTCCAGACTTTGTCCCCTTCACAGAAGGTTTATTCATCAAGGATGCAGGTGTTGGCGCAGCGGTCTCTTGGCATCAAGATGGCGATACACATTGGGATCATCCCGAATTTGACCAAGACATTCACGGCTTTAATTTCATGGGGCAGGTGTATGGCAGCACAGCCGTCAATGGCGTCTGGGTTATACCGGGAAGTCACAAAATCGGGCGCGCGGATATATCCAAAATGGTAGAGGATGCAGGCAGTGAACGATTGCCAGATGCTGTTCCGATAATATGTAATCCCGGTGATGTTGTCATTAATAGCCGGCAGATCATCCACGGCTCATTTGCCAATACGGGCTTTGAACCGCGCTTGTCGATTAATTTTGGATTTCACAAACGCTCTTCGGTTTTAAATATTCGCGGGGCGGGCATGCATGCCGAGGCGGCTATCATGGATAAGGATTTCGTCGATACACGCTCCCGCCTGATCGGATTTGCCATTGATGCGAGACGTCAGCACTTTCCAAATGAAACGCCTTATCACTATGTGCCATTCTCAGAGCGGCAAGATGAATTTAAGTGGACACCAAAAACCATGTCCTCATTAAAGGATTATAACCTTATGGATTTGAGTATTTAAAAGGTTGATGAGACAGGTTCCGACCCTGAGCATTGATGGAGTTAGGGGTTGGGTATCCCCATTGCGGACGTAAGAACCCAAAGACATTAGCGTTCATAATCACAGTATTCATTCTTCAAGGTAACACGGAATACCGCCTTTTGCTTGCGCAGCAATTAACCGCTTATTTCGGTGTTTAATGTGCAAACCCCTTAACTTTTCATCTGATGTTTTTCCAGTAAAGATAGCACCAAAGGCCAATCCGGCTGCATAGGCTAGCAATAATGGAATGAATACATGTGCTGCATAGCCTTTGTAGTAAATTACAGTGCCTAATATCATGACGGTGAATATGAGATTAAAAAATAGCTCTACATTTTTCTCGATACCTGCGAGCATCTTCGTATGATCTTGCGTAAATGCGCGCCGAACAGATCGTTTGTCGCGCGGATGAAGCATTATTTGTATTTCTGAATTGATAGGGAGAGCATTCTTATCGCAATTATCACCTTCCGCCCATAAGCGCTCTCCTTGATCAGATGTATATTCGATGACCATATAATAATCACCCATATTTTCTGTATCATATTTACGTTTGGTATATCCAACGACACGGCCTAGTTTATATTTTATCTCTGAAAACAAAGTATCGGCTTCTTTTCTTCGGCGAAAAGACCTCGACAAATTTGCGCCTAACCCAAATGGAATTAACAATAAAATCCCGACAAACAGGATAGCGAATATGTTTTCAGGATTCATCATACTTTCAATATCACGTGAATAACAATTCATGCATATACTCAGAATGATAAATTCCGAGTTAAATGAAAAACAGCTCGCATAGTATGCCAGATCAGAATTTACTGCACCAAAGCCAGTCAAACCTCACAGTCTTCTTTTCAGGACATTCGAAGGCATCATATTAACATGGGCCTGGTAACTTTTATGCTCCCAACCAAGCTTCACAAACCCATCTGCCGGACGGCTAGATCGCGCATAATCTCTTCGCTTCCGCCGCCAATCGCCATAACCTTGACTTCGCGGTAAATGCACTCCACCCGGTTACCGCGTAAATAACCTGCGCCGCCTAAAATCTGCATGGCTTCGGAGGCGACAAATTCCAGCGCCTTGGTGGCAAAGAACTTCCCTTTGGAAAGCTCGGCAATGGGGACATTGCCCTGCTCCATATTCCAGCAGATCATATTCATATAGCTCTCTACCGCATCGATTTTGGCCGACATGTCCGCAATCTTATGGCGGATGACCTGGTGCTTGATCAGAGGCTTGCCGAAAGTCTCGCGCTCTTTGGCCCAGCTGATAGAATCTTCCAGCGCCGCCTTCATCATGCCCAGGCTCCCAGCGATAAGGCTCAGGCGTTCATTGTTGAAATTATGCATGATGGAGATAAATCCGTAATCTTCCTGTCCCATCAAATTGGTCGCCGGGACGCGAACATCATCAAAGTAAAGCGCCGCCTGATTAGAGGCCCACCACCCCATTTTCTGTTTCAGGGGCGTGCGGGAAAAGCCGGGCGTATCGGCTTCGACAAAAAATAGGGAAATTCCGGTCAGTCCTGACCCGCCCGTCCGCGCGCCGATCACAAAATAATCCGACTCCATACCCCCCGTTATAAATGTCTTGGAGCCATTAATGACAAAGTGATTACCGTCCCGTTTGGCTGTAGTTTTCAGGCGCGCTACATCGGATCCACCGCCGGGCTCTGTAATGCCCAGACTGGAACCTTTCTTACCCTGGACGATATCTTTTAAAACCCGATCGCGAATTTCGGGCGCTGCCAGCTTTTGAATAGGGTCAAGTGATATGCCCCGCCCGCCAACAGCGGCGCCAATACCACCATAGCCGCATTTGGCCATTTCTTCGGCGGCGATGGCCCGCATAAACGGATCGTCAAAGCCAAGCCCGCCATAGGCTTCATCTATGCCAAAACCGAAAAAGCCGAGCGCGCCCAGTTTTTCATGAAGTTCCCACGGCACAGCACCGGCCTCATCCCATTCATGGGCATAAGGGGTGATTTCCTTTTCCACAAAGCTGCGAACCGTTTCCCGAAACGCGGCCCGTTCTTCGGTTTCAAATGGCATTTCCATGAATTTACCTCAGCAATAATGAATAATATTCATTTATAGACTTATTGTTCTTCCGACAAGACCTAGTATAACAGCTTAAAAGGGGAGAGATATGATCAAGAAGAAATTATTATGGGGCGCGGCGCTTCTGGTCTTAAGCGCCTGCCAATCCGAGCCAGCCCAGCTCTACCCCGATACCATTATTTACCCGGCCCAAACGGTAAATACCATGGACAAAGGCAAGACTGAAACCGCTATTGCCGTTAAAAATGATATGATTGTCGGGGTGGATGACCTTGCGGATCTGAAACAGGAATTCCCGGGCGCGCAAATTGACGAAAGCTTCAAAGACAAAACCATTATGCCGGGGCTTATCGATCCCCATATGCATGTCCTGCTTGGCGGGCTGTTTTACGCACAGCCTTTTGCTCCGCCCTGGCCCATGGCTATGCCGGACGGCATGATGGAAGGTTTCGAGACGCGGCAGAAATTCCATGACCGCCTATCTGAGATCGTTGATAATACACCCCAGGAACAGAAAGTCGTTCTTGCCTATGGATTCCATAATCTGATCCAAGGCGAATTAAACCGGCAAATTCTTGATCGCATTTCACCGGATCGGCCTTTGGTTGTCTGGCATTATTCGGGCCATGATTTCTATCTGAACAGTAAAGCCATAGAATTTGTCGGCGCCACCCCGGCGCTGGCGGACAAATATCACGGCGTAGACCTGGATGATGACGGGGAACTTACCGGACGCATATATGAGGATGCTGTTTTTTCCATTTTTGAAAAACTTGCACCCCATGTCTTCCGCCCGCAGGATATTGCCAGAGGCCTATCCAAATACTTTACCATTATGAGAAATAGCGGCATCACCACGACGGCTGATCTTGGCTATGGCATTTTTGGCCGGGAGAATGAAAACGCCACTATAGGCGCCATGTGGTCTATGGAGCAAAATGCGTTCCGGCTTTATCTTATCCCGGAACACCGCGCTTTCACGGCAGAATTTGGCGCAGATGCTCCCAAAGTTATCGGCGATCTGGTTAGTGGGAATATGGCCGCCCCGGCCCCTGTCCTGCCCCGAGTGAAATTCTTTACGGACGGAGCCTTTTACTCTCAGACTATGCGCCTCTCCCCGCCCGGTTATCTGGCTGGACAATCCCAAGGCACTGAAGGTCTTTGGGTAACCCAGCCCGACGAATTATTTAGCACTATGAAACCCTATCTGGACGCAGATCTTGCCGCCCATGTGCATTCCAATGGCGATGCGGCGCAGACAGAAACCCTCAAAGCCTTTCAGCAAGTCCGCGACAGCGGAATGGAGAATGATCTGGTTGTTGAACATGGTGGATTATTTACAAAACAACATACCACAAGCGCGGCGCAAAATGATGTGATGTTATCGGCCGCCAGTCATTACGCCCACTATATGGGCGAGGCGTACAGCGAACCCCTTGGCCCCGAACGGGCTAACCGGATCAGCCCTCTGGGCGAGCTTTCTAAAAAGGGCGCCCGCGTAACCGTGCATTCTGATGCTCCGCTCGCTCCGCCTGATCCGTTACGCGCCGCCTCCCGGCATGTCACGCGCCATACATTAAGCGGACAGGCTTATGCCGCCGAGCAGGCTCTGGAACCTTATGATGCGCTGGAGGCTATAACGCTGGATGCCGCGCATGCCCTCGGCCTTGATGAACAGCTCGGCTCCATTGAAGTTGGCAAGATAGCCGACTTCACCATTCTGGACGCCAACCCAATGGAAATTGATGCTAAAGACTGGCCGGGTATCAAAATCTGGGGCGTGGTTCTGGATGGGAAAAAACGGCCCGTCAGTGATTAAGGCCGTACAATTTCAAACCAGAAGGGCGGCTCTTCGATCAGGTCAAAAAAGCCTTTAACTGCCAGAGGGTTGCCATCAATTTTGACGCTGCCTTCTTTCATCAACTCACCTGATGTTTTTTGCTTGGCGTTTAACGCAACAAGGCCTTCACTGGTGATGTTAAATGTCGGGGCATCGTCATCAGAATGCCCCATACGGTGATGCAGCGTACCGTTTGAGATAATCAACAAAGCCTTCTCATTGGTATCTGAAATCACAAAGTTAAGCTTGCGGTCTTTCTTTGCTGCCTTTGGACCATTAAGCCGCACGGCCATCAGGTCAAAAAACAAATCGAGCGGCAAAGCCCGCACCATATCAACGGAACTGGTATTCGGCGTGGGCAGATTTAAAATCCCGTTTCGCAGTTCAGACGCGCCGGAGAGATAAAAATTCCGCCATGATCCGCTCTCGGCCAGATAACCCATCTGGGTATATATATCCGCCAGCAGATTTGCCGCGTCTTGGTTGCCGGGCTGGGCGTAAACAAGGTGGTTCAGGGCCGTAGCGGCAAAGCGGTATTCTCCGCGATCATAATCTTGGCGCGCTTTGGCCATTACATTATCCGCGCCGCCCATATAATCGATAAACTTCTTTCCGGCTTCAACGGGGCCCAGAGGATCAAGATTAGCCGGATTGCCGTCAAAATAGCCAAAATAGAGCTGATATTGCGCTTTGGCATTATGACTGACGGTGCCGTAATAGCCCCGGTTATAGAATGACTTTGCGATCCCGTCCGGCAGATTTAAAGCCTGCGGGATTTCATGCATGGTGTAACCCTGGTTAGCCAGACGCAAAGTCTGGTCATGGATATAGCGGTAAAGGTCACGCTGTCCTTCCCAGAACGCGATGATTGCATCCGATCCCCAGGTCGGCCAATGGTGAGATCCAAAAGATACATCCGTCTTGTCGCCATACATATAAATGGCCTGATCAATATACTGGCTCCAAAGACGGCCATCACGTACTTTCGCGCCGCGCGGCGTATACATATTATGGAGCGTGCGGTTGATTATTTCCGCCTGACAAAAAGCTTTCCATTTGGGCATGTAAAACATGAACTCAGCAGGCGCTTCAGCCCCTAATGTCAGGATAAAATCCATCTCTACGCCGTCGATCACTTCGGTCTGGCCCGTGCGATCAATAATGATAGTGGGCGCGATCATGCCCGGCAGACCACTTGAAATCGCCTGACCCAGCCCAACGCCGATCTGTCCTTCCGGGGATTTGGGCAAGAGCGACCCAAACATATAGGATGCGCGGCGGCTCATGGCATTACCCGCCAATACATTTTCACTGACCGTTTCGCGGGTAAAGCCGATGGGCGCAATGACTTCAACGCCTGACGCCACATCGTCTTCGCTGATCAGGCCGCGAACTCCGCCATAATGATCAATGTGGGAGTGGGTATAAATGACAGCTGAAACGGGGCGCTTGCCAAGCTCCTTATTGACCAGTTCTAAAGCAGCGGCCGCTGTCTCGCGGGTGATCAAAGGGTCAACAACGATCCAGCCCGTTTCCCCTTCAATAAAGGTTACATTGGACAGATCAAAGCCGCGGACCTGATAGATGCCGTCCACAACTTTGAACAGGCCGTGTAACCGGTTAAGCTGCCCCTGCCGCCACAGGCTTGGGTTAGCCGTATCGGGGGCATCCTTGATCATAAAATCATAGCCGCCATAATCATAGGCTACGGCCCCGTCAGCGTCCTTGATTATGCCTTCGGGCAGAGTGGCCATAAATCCGCGCTGCGCCGCTTCGAAATCGCGCCTGTCATCCATGTCCAGATAATCCGCAACAGATTGGTTAGCAGCTCTCACAGCATCAGAAGCGGCGAGGCCCGCACCTGAATTGACCGGCCCTGTCAAAGCAGGCACCTCAGTGTTTTTGGCCTCACATGCCGCCAATGTCAGACAAATTCCGATCCATAATATGAAAGCCCGCATATCCATCCCCTATGCTATTTTTTGCATAATATGACGGGCTGGTTATGTTTCCGCAATAGTTAAAGGCTATAACGCAGAGAGCAGCAGGAGACAGCCCCATCAATCTTGGCGACCTCAGTGGTAGGGACAGGCAGAACCTCAAACCCTTCGGCGCGCAGCATATCTATGGTCTGCGGCGCTTCAGCAGACATGATCACATAATCATTCACCCGAATAACGTTTGATCCCTGGGGTTCATCCTCCGGCGTTGTCAGCACTTTAAACCCATCAAAACAGCCCGAGCGTGCAAGGCCCGGCGTGGATATGACAGTCTGATGATCCAGCAGGCTGCAATGAGATTTAAAGTGTAAAATGTCCGGCGGCGTTTGCGCGGCGCGCAGGTCATAGCCAAATTCAGCGGCCGCCTTTGCCAGTCCCTCTGCACCCGCCGCGCTGGTCCGGGCTGATAAACCCGCTAGAATTAAGTCATCAAAAACAAGGATATCGCCGCCATCAATGGGCCCGCCCAGATCAGGCTTTACAATGCTTTTAAAATAAGCCGTCCCGTCCTCTAATAAGGCCTCTGGTTCCCCCGCCCGGCTGGCCGCTCCGGGCTGCAGCAATATCGCCGCGCCCTTTAAAACCAGGGCCGCGTCTTCGACAAAGACACTATCGGGAAAGGCCTCTCGCGCGGGCATTATATTAACAATAACGCCCGCCGTTTTCAGCGCCTGAATATAGATATCGTGCTGCCGCGCGAGCAGTTCCGGGTCAGGATTCCCATGATCAGAGAGACGCAGCCCCTGCGTCACTGACTGCGCCGGTTCACGGCAAAGGGCATGGGTAAATTGATAGGACCGGTGTTTCATAAGCCATTCTCTAGCGCAGTTTCTCCGGGGCTTCTAGAGCCTATCAACTATCTGAATGGCCGCATCCCGCGCGCCTTCTAATCGGCTTTTATCTTTGGCCGTGCGTGACATAACCCGTAATCCGGAATATAGTGTCAGCAAAAGCTGCGCGGTTTGACGAACCCGGGTTTCAGGCTGATCCGGATGAAGCTCGGCAATAGGCACAACCAGTGCCTTTTCCAGTTTTTTATAACCGCGATCAATAAGTCGACGTGCGTCTTGATCCATCGCCGCATCATCCGTCGAGGCATTACATAAAAAGCAGCCCCGCCGGTCATTACCGCCCCACACGGCCTGAATCGGTGCAGATAAAAAATTATAAAGACGATCTCTGGGACTTTCGGCATTTGAGGTCAAACTCATGACGCCGGCATCTACAACTTCGCGCTCATAATGCTCGAGTGAGCAAACATACATGGCCCGCTTACTGCCATAGGCTTTATACAGACTTCCTTTTTGCAGCCCTGTCGCTTTCATAATATCGCTAAGCCCCGTTGCCTCATAGCCCTGCTTCCAGAACAGGGCCATGATCTCAGCAAGGACTTCATCTTCATCGAATTCTCGCGGGCGGCCGACTGATTTTGACATTTTTCACTCCTCACGAAAGTGTGATAATACAATTATTGACCGATTGGTTCCATTTGCCTATATAGGGGTCGTTGGCAAGAAACGCCACACCTTATACCCAATTAATGACCATTTGGTCAATAACGAGCAAAGAAGATTGAAATGACAATTCTGAATATAAAACCTGCTAAAGCTTTATTTCTAGGTACAGCGCTCATCGCTCTGACAGGAACAATATCAGCTCCGGCCTATAGCACTGAAATGACAAAAACAGAAACAGTGGCAGCGGCCTCTGTTCAAACCCCTCAAACATTGGCGACAGGCCAATTTGAAGGCCGCTCTAAACATGTCACCAGCGGCGAGGTTAAACTCGTCCAAACAGCAACAGGTTATCAGCTGGTTTTAGGTTCAGATTTTTACCTTGATAATGCGCCGGATCCCATTGTGGCCTTTGGCAATGATGAGACATTCGTTCTCGCAAACAAAGTTTCCAGGCTCAATAAAAAGCGCGGCGCGCAAATATATGACCTGCCGGCAAACTTTAGCCCCACTCAGTTTTCACAGGCCTATATCTGGTGTGAAAAGTTTGACCTACCGCTTGGCATAGCAGATTTGAACAAAGTTTGATCTCGTTCCCCAGGGCCGCGATTTCCCCTGATCGCGGCCCGCTCCCCAATAAACAATTCTAGTCATGAGAGAGACAATGGAATCTTCAAAAATACTATCACAATCCCTGACAATCGGCTTCATGCTGACCATTAATGCCGCTTTACTGCATACACTTTTCACCAGCAATTCAACCCCGTTTTAACCCAAAACCAGGAGGCCTTATGACCCCAACCATCACAATTTACAGCAAAGATTATTGCCCTTACTGCCAACGCGCCAAAGCGCTTTTGAAGTCCAAGGATGTCAGCTTCACTGAATATGATGTCAGCCTGGACATGACACGGCTTCAGGAAATGATTCAAAGATCATCAGGACGCAGAACCGTACCGCAAATCTTTATTGGCGATGTTCATGTCGGCGGATTTGATGATCTCTATGCCCTAGAAAGGGCCGGAAAACTTGATCCGCTTCTCAACATTCAAACTGCATTAATAAATTAATTACCAACCCAGACAACATTGAAAGGAAATCTTATGTCACGTCTTAATTCAGTCAATCCAGAAACTGCAACCAGCAAAGCCGCCGAACTGCTCGATGCCGTTAAATCCAATATGGGCATGGTCCCGAACCTGACAAAGGTCATGGCTAATCAACCCGCTGTTCTAGACACATTCCTCGCAATTGGCGGGGCCTTATCTCAAGGCAGTTTTGATGCCAAAACCCGTGAGGCCATCGCCCTGACCGTCGCCGGCGCTAATAATTGTGATTATTGTGCTTCGGCCCATAGCGCGATCTCGAGCTCGCTCAAAGTTGAAGCTGCTGAAATCACCCAGCGTCTATCCGGCCATTCCGAAGATGCCAAACTTGACGCGCTACTGGTATTTGCAAGCCAGATTGTCGAGAAACGCGGTCAGGTCACGGACGGCGATATCGCTTTATTCAAAGCTGCGGGATATGACGATGCCGCCGTGATGGAAGTGACAGCTAACGTAGTCGCCAACATCTTCACCAATTATATCAACCATGTCGCCGATACGGAAATTGATTTCCCGATTGTCCGCACTGGAGCTCTCAGCGCCGTAGCATAAGGCGCTGTATCATTCCCCTAGGCCGCTATCTCTCGCCCCGGATGGCGGCCACCTTTTTTCCTAACAGCAATCCCAATTATAAAGCACATTATCGAAATTTCTTGCCCTTAGATCAGCTTCAGTGATGAAAAAAGTACACTCTCCACTGTCTCCAAACATTATAAAATCATCACATCCAATCTGCAGCAAGACACGATTATAATCCTCATAATTTCCATACCCTCGAGGGTCAGATTGAGTAAAACTGGGATGGCCACCTAGCCGGTGCGCTTCATATTCAAATTCTTCGAATAACTCTTCCAACATGTCTTCACCGCCTGCGCGGTCATAATATTGATTAACCTTTTCCTCTACAAACCAGACTCCCCATTCTGGACGCATATTGGAACTAGATGTCAGTTTTAATTTACGCCCCTCAGACCAATATTCAGCTTTGTTAAAAGGGGAATAATCTTCTTTGAAATCATGTTCAGAACGAAGTTCTATCTCTAAAATTTTCGAATCAGGATACCATAACACCTTGGAGTCAGAATCCGTTGGGTCATCAAAATTCAATCCAAATAAATCATCGCTTTGAATGAAAAATTGTAACACCCCCTGTTTAGGAAATTCATGCGGTAACGATAATTCCCCCAGATTAATTTGAGCCAGCAGCAACATAGGCTGGCCCGACTTATCCAATGGCCACTTTCCATCTCTTGGTGCTGCAGCCCCTCCGCCAATGTGAGAGGCAATTAAATCATCCGGTGCTTCATCAACGACTGACAACCCTGTATAAGGTAGCGCTTGCTCATCAAGCCATTCTTCAACAGTTCTTTTTTCCGCATCCGTAACGGGCTCGCCCAATTCAGGATTAGCCGCGATTTTTTTGGCCTTTTCTTTTTTCTCAAATCCTCCGCGAACTGAAGAAACGGCTAAAAACAACAGCGCCATAGCAACGACTGTAAAAAAGAAAGAAGGTATATGTTGTGCAATATCCACTAATTTTTCCCCTAAACGTGCTGATCAATAAGGATAGCATTACCATCAGGATCAAGCAGAGTAATAGATGCTGGCCCGGTAGTTTCTGGATCACAGGTTCGAATTAACTCTACACCCGCCGCCTGCAGACGATTTTGAATATCACGCACATCGTCGAAATCCTCAACCGTCTTGGCCTCCCCGTCCCAGCCCGGGTTAAATGTCAGAATATTATCCTCAAACATGCCTTGAAACAGCCCGATCTTTTTATCTTCATTAGACATAATCAACCAGCCCTGATCAATATCGCCATGGAAAGTTTCAAAGCCCAACGCTTCATAAAAGGCTTTGGATTTATGGATATCTTTCACGGCCAAGCTAACTGAAAAAGCGCCTAATTTCATTTTCGAATGCATCATACTCTCCCGTCTTATCATCCGAGTATAGAGGAAAGAGTCTTGATGCGTAAGGCCATGATGTGGTCATATGGGCTGTGACTATGAAACGCAAAAGACGGGTTGTTCATAAGGTCGGCACTATCGCAGCGGCCGCCTATTTTCCTGAATTTTTGCGCATTCATCTGCGCTATATGCGACACAATTTTTGGGTCTGGGCCGCTTTGTTCATAGCGCCCTTTCTAGCCGTTAAGCTGGCTTTGATCAGCCTGTTTAACTCCATGGCCAATGAGAATTCAGGCGTCTGGAAGTTTGACTTAATGGCCATATTTATCGTCGCCTTTTGCTTCTTCCTGGCCGAGCGAAACCGCAAGTTCAGACAGGTTTATGTCAACGCTGCCCCGCTGATTACGGGCGCGAGCCTGCTCTATTGGATGGGGGCTGACCATCACAATTATCTGAGTGTGGATTTCGGCATCAAGGCCGCCCTGATTGCCTGGCTTAGCCTGCGCATATGGCGCTTTTCCAAAACCAAAGGCTATCAGCAGCTAACCGAGGGCGGCGATAAAGACTATGCGCGCGGTAAGGCCTATTATGAAAATCAAGAATATAATCTGGCCCTGCCGCTGCTGGAAAAAGCCGCCAAACACGGCCATTTCAAAAGCCTTTATCTGATTGGGGATGCCTATGAGTACGGCCATCATTACGGCGCTGATCCGTTTCAGGCCGCCGCCCATTTTCGCCGCGCGAGCAAGAGGGGTTATGCCAAAGCCAATGCCCGTTATGACGCCCTGTTACCGAGCCTGACTGAAACCCAAATCACCGAGATCGAAATCGACTGGTTTTAACCAGCCCCTTACTTGTAGGAATCGCAAAACCCTAGATCAAGTTTGGGGTGTGCGGACGTTTTGATAAAATGACTGTCATCCCGCATTTACTGCGGGACCTCGAGCGCCTTGCAAACCAAAGGCCAGAAGTCCAGATCAGCGAACTACCGCGCCGCCACCGGCTTTCTATGCATAATGGCTAGATTACCGATCAAAACCAACACCATCCCGATCAATAAAGGCGGGGTGATTTCAAGGCCTTCAAACATTACTGACAGTAAAATCGCAATGACTGGAAAAGCAATGGTGGCGTAGCCGGCTTTGTTGGCCCCAATCCGGCCCAGAAGTGTCAGATAGGCCCAAAAGGCAATCACCGATCCGAACACGGCCAGATATAAAAGCGAGCCCATATAGGCGGGCGAGAAGTCCATTGTAAATTCCTGCCCGCGAAACAATACGATAAGCCCGGTAAACAGGGCGCCATATAACATGGCCCAGGCATTGGTCTCCATGACGGGGAGGTTTCGCTTTTGCGTGGCTTGAGAGATCATATTCCCAAGCGAAGCAAAATAAGCGCCCAGCATTCCAATCAATGCGCCGATCACCGTCCCGTCCGTGAGGGACAAATCCTTAATGGATGGCCAGAACATCAGGCACAGCCCCGCCATGCCCAGAACCGCCCCGATGATCACCCGGGGGCCCGAGCGGGTCCCGAAAAATATCCGCGCATTGAAAATGTTCATCCAGCTGACCATGGAAAAAATAATCGCCATGAGCGCCGAGATGATATAGCCCTGCCCCACATAAACACAGATATAATTGAGGCAGAACATTAAAAGCCCCATGGACAAAAACACGAAATGGGTCTTTAGGCCGAATTTCAAATTCAGCCCCATGAATTTACACCAGATAAAGATCACCGCCGACGCAATCACATAGCGGTAAAATACGGACACCTCCGCCGCGACCGCTGCGCCGCCCCCTGCTCCGGATTCGGGTATCTGAAACTCCACCGCAATCCATGTGGACCCCCAGATAAGAACGGTGAGCAGGTAGAGGGATAAATTATTGAGTTTCATGAAGGTGGTTTAGGAAGAATGAAGCGGGAATGGAACTCCTTCTTTAAATAAAGCGTAAATTAGTGTAATAAATAATTTATGACCCATACTTCAACATCCACACCACCACTCTTTTCACAATTAAAAACAGCAATCGGCATTGGCTATTTTACTTGGGTTTTTACAGCATTTGGTTTGATGTATCAGAAACCTGAAATGTCTTTAGACGCTGGAATTTTTGTCACTTCAACAACAGCGATAACAGCAGCAGCTACTAGTCATATGAATCCAGAGAAATCTCGAAGATTTTTAAACGGATTGATTTGGTATTCCTCAATCGCAGGAATATTATTTTTAGCAATTTTGGCTAGTCGCTGATTCACTGACGTCAGGCAGTCGTCATATCAATGACCGGGAGAGTGTGGACCGATTAATTCAAAAGAATTTCAAAGCCACAGTCCCCGACGACCCTCGCAAAGCCCCCCACCCGGCGTTTTTGGACTGGCATCGGCACCAAGTTTTTAAGGTTTAGATAAAAACATCTAATCAGTCTGAACTCTTAAAATTCGTTCTTTGAATATATTCCACAATTTCGGAACCATATTTTGACTTTAATTTAGCGAAAAAAGTGGGGTCTATAAACTTTATAAATCCCAATTGTCCTTGTAATACCTTTAGCTCAAGATCGTTCAATTTCTGCAATTTAGCGTGATGTACCATTGCGGAAATGTTTCTTTTTCTGCCCCTACCAATAGAGGCATATCCAGAATTACTTAACGTTAATCCAGTTACCTTTCTATTACGTTTGCGAGATGTGTGGATCGTCTTGTTAGAGTTCACACTCAACTTCGGGTAATCTAAACTTTCAAGCATATCAGAGATTAAATCGGGAACTCCTTTCAAAAAGTGCGGCTGGTTTGTTGAGAACGACAAATCATCAGCGTATCTTGTGTACTTAATCTGCCTGTCTAAGCAGTAAGCTTCGACCAAAACATCGAAATCATATAGCATGGTATTCGATATAAAAGGCGAGCTAGGCGCTCCAATACTGAGGTACGGTATATAATCTGATGATCTTCGCCTGAAACAGATAAGGGCTAAACTTCTGGCTTCTTCGGCAGTGAACTGAGAATTCCCATACTTATTCAAATGCTTAATGAAGTGGTGAGACTTTATAGAGGGAAAGAAAGCTTCAAAATCCATTTTTAACAAATATCGAGCCCGGGCATGAATTTCCGCATTATCTTTAATGCTGCGTGATTCAACATAAGCATATGCAGCATCATGCACTGGTAGCTCAGACAAAAACTCTCGGATCACAAACCTTTGCAAATTTTTAACTTCAGGAGATGGTTGCGATATTGGTCGGCGACCCCTCCCTGATGCCTTTTCAATAGTAAAGTCTTTATAACGTTTCGGAGCTGAAAGTATCAAATAATTGGTCTCAAACTCATTGAGATTAAACTCGGATGAAATACGGCTGATAACTCTATTCATCCCCTTCTCCATCCAATTCTTTTTTCAGTCTTTGAAGCACGTATTCACGTTGTTTTTCAGTTTCTCCGATCGCCTTTCGTACATTCATTTTGAACGGCGCACGGCTAAATTTAGCCTTAGATGATTTCGAGAAATTATACTCCGCAAATTCCTTCGATGCTTTGGATGTATAATAATCCGCGCCGCCGTATCGCGTTTTTTGAATCAACCCCAGCTTGACTGCAAAAAATAGGCAGACTTTGATCATTTTCGGTTGAAAATTGACGTTAAAATGTACGATTAGCTTACGAATTTCCCCAAGTTTCAAGCAATGGAAAACGGCTACCAAATCAACGATCAGCAAAAAAATATGTCGCATGTTTTCTGGTTGGAATTTTTCAGATTTGTGCGCAAATTCTATGGATTGTCGTAAATCAGCACAAAATTGCCAGTAAAGTAAATCAAGTTGATCCGCATTTAGCTTTTTTACAACTTCACCTTTTTCACCGATTGAAAAGGTAACATCCCACTCATAAACAAAAATTCCACCTTCATCACCATATTCATTTTGCAGCTTTCTTATAGGCCCCAGAGAAATGAAAGACTTTTCCGCGTATTCTTTGTCCCTAACAATGACCATTATTCGATTCTGAAATTCGTCAATCACGCTGAATGCGCCTAACTCCGCTATAGCACCGGCACTTTCCAGAACGATGCATGTTAAAGCGGCGAGATATGACATTTGGGTTTCAAATCTCAACAAATCTTCAAAATGAATACCATCTTTCAGCGCATCAAAATACCAATTCGCTAATTCTTCTGCCCTCACAAAATTTATATCTTTCATGGAAACATCATTGTCTATTTTATGATGTAGAAAAGAACGGAATGACCCCGGGGCAGTCTGGGCTGTATTTACACTATCAATTTTACCACCGCAAAAAAAGACAATTTCTTGGGCACGTAAAATTCTAAGATTTTCTAAATCTACCGAATTAACAAAAAGCGTTACAAACTCATCAAATTTAAGTTCCTTAGATGACAATTCTTTACCCTAGAGCGAGGTATTGATAAGCAATTTTCTCACAATAAGCGATACAAAGCGTTTGTGATAAAATTGATTATCAATACCGCTAAATATAGCCAATTCGTCACAGTCTGGCGAAACGCCCGACAATTAACCTAATATGGTCAAATCACGTAAAGTACTGTTAGTTTAATATAAAGAATGGGATTGTAAACCCCTACCCAAACTCCTTCATGGCGTCCTTAAGTGCATCCGCCCCCGGATTGAGCTCCTCATAGGGGAAGGTGTTGAGCGGGCGGCTTGGGAGTTTGTTGCGGGTCGCCATGTCGGGCGTGGTTTCGTCGATATATAAAAGGCCCGTCAATATGTCGTCGCTCTCCTGGGACTCGAGCACTTTGGCAAAGGCGCTGGCTCGGTCGGTAGGGTCATAGCCGGAGTCTAACTTGCGCAGATTGATGATGCCGCCATCGTGGAGTTCGATGGGCATGGACTTACCATCTTCATAGCTGGCGCGGATTTCCTCGGACGGGGGGACGTAATCGGCGTGCACGGCCTTGTGGTAATATTTAAACGTATGGGCGTAGGATTTGGTGGAGCCTTTATGATCGTTAAAGCTGACGCAGGGGCTGATCACATCAATCAGGGCAAAGCCTTTATGTTTCAGGCCCGCTTTGATCAGGCTGACCAGTTGTTCCTTATCGCCCGAGAAGCTGCGCGCCACAAAGGTCGCCCCGACAGAGAGCGCCAGCGCGCAAGGGTCGATGGGCTTCATGATATTGACGTCACCTTTTTTGCTGATACTGCCTACATCTGCGGCGGCCGAGAACTGCCCTTTGGTCAGGCCGTAAACCCCGTTATTTTCCAGCATATAAAGCATGTTGATATTGCGGCGCATGGCATGGACGAGCTGTCCCGCGCCAATGGAAAGACTATCGCCATCGCCCGACACACCGATATAGGTCATGTGCGGATTGCCGGCCATGGCGCCTGTGGCCACGCTCGGCATGCGGCCATGGACGGTGTTATTACCGTGGGCCTCTTTCATAAAATAAGAGGTGGTCTTGGACGAGCAGCCAATGCCGGAAACTTTCACGGCTTTGTGGGGCTCGATGGAGAGCTCAAAAAACGCGGTCGCCATGGCGGCAGTGACACTATCATGGCCACAGCCCGCACAGAGCGTGGACATCACCCCGTCATAATCGCCGCGGATCAGACCGATATCATTGGTCTTTTGATGGGGCAGACGGATTTTGGGTTTGGTGAATGATACCATGATTTTTCCTATCTAACCTTGCAGTTTTCTAATGCAAAAACCGGGTTATCGGTCTTTTGATTTCCATAACCTGTGTTCTTTGCCACAAGCATCACAGTTACATTTTCAACGGAACGAGAAAACGGATGCTCTGGCATGCCTTCGCATTTACCTAAAAAACGGATCGACTGATCAGCGTCAGTTTGTAAGGTCGAAACAGTTTGTTCAGTTGTTAGCCAGTTGCCAAGTTCATCGGTCAAATTATGACCCGACTTCATCACGGCAACTTTTTCAACGTTCAAAATCTTACCGGTCAAGGTGACTGAATTATCTCGAACAGGTTTTTCAACCGCTGTAGCACATGCTGACAAACCGAAGGATAATGTTATCAGAGTGACCGCCCTCACTTACGCACTTTTCCTTGCCGCTAATTGCTGGCTGATTTCGTTCATGACGAACTTATAGGACAGCGGTTCGCCGCCATAATGCAGGACGGAGACAAGCTTGTTTTTGGGCACATTGGTTTCATTGACCAATAGCATTTTCAGCTGGGCGTCGCGGTTCTGCTCGACCACATAAATCGTGTCATGCTGGGCCATGAAGTCCTCGACCTCATCATTAAACGGGAAAGCCCGAACGCGCAGATAGTCCACATGCACGCCCTGTGCCGCAAGGCGGTCCTGAGCCTCGATAACCGCCGGGTCAGAGCTGCCAATGGCGATAACACCGGCGCTGGCCTTCTTGGCGGCTTTACGCAGAACGGGCTGCGGGCAGACATGACGAGCATTTTGCCATTTGACGATCAGGCGGTCGACAATCTCGAGATATTCTTCGGAATCTTCGGTATATTTACCCCATTTATTATGGCCCGAGCCGCGGGTGAAAAACGCGCCTTTGGTCGGGTGCGTACCAGGGAGCGTTCGGTGCGGAATACCGTCACCATCATGGTCATACCAGCGGTAAAACTCATAGCCCTCAGCATCCAGATCTTCGCGGGTCAGAACTTTACCCCGGTCAGGAACGTAATTATCATCCCATTCCAGTTCATCCACCATCCAGTCATTCATGCCCAGATCCAGATCGGACAGGAAGAAGACCGGCGTCTGGAACCGTTCGGCCAGATCAAGAGCTGTGGCGGCCATTTCAAAACATTCTTTGGGGTCTGCCGGATAAAGGACAATGTGTTTGGTGTCCCCGTGGCTGCAATAGGCCGTGGTCATGATATCGCATTGCTGGGTGCGGGTGGGCATGCCGGTTGACGGGCCGACGCGCTGGACATTGAAAAATGTCGCCGGGGTTTCGCTGTAATAAGCAAAGCCGATAAACTCATTCATCAAGGAAATGCCTGCCCCGGATGTGGGGGTAAAGGCGCGCGCGCCCATCCACCCGGCCCCGATGACCAGCCCGGCTGAGGCCAGTTCATCCTCGGCCTGTATGATGGCGAATTTGTGCTCGCCGGTTTTTTCATCAATGCGGAATTTGTGGCAATATTTGGTGAAACTATCCATGATCGATGTGGACGGTGTGATGGGATACCAGGCACCCACGGTTGCGCCGCCGTAAACACAGCCAAGGCCCGCCGCCGTATTACCATCAATCATCACCTTGCCTTTGGTCTTGTCCATTTTCTCAAGGGTAAAGGGCAAAGGATGGTCAATATTTTCACGCACATAATTAAAGCCGAGCTCAAGCGCGGTCATGTTAAGCGGGATAAGTTTTTGCTTGGAGGCGAACATCTCCTCGACCATGGATCTGACCACATCCATATCCAGATTAATCAACGCCGCCACTGCGCCAACATAGGCCATATTTTTCATCAATATACGTGAGCGGGCGACCTGAAATGTTTCATTGACCATGCGCGAGAGCGGGACACCGATAACGGTGATGTCATCGCGCTGCAGCATATGAGGGCGCGGCCAGGTACTGTCATAAATCAGATATCCGCCCGGCGTTACGCAGGCCAGATCCTTGGCATAGGTTTCCGCGTTCATGGCGATCATCAGGTGGATATCACCCGAGCGGCCCATATAGCCATCGCCGCTGACCCGGATTTCATACCATGTGGGCAGGCCCTGAATATTACTTGGAAAGACGTTCTTGCCGATCACCGGAACGCCCATGCGGAAAATGGCCTTCATCAACAGGCCATTGGCCGAGGCCGAGCCCGTACCGTTGACGTTACCAACCCGGATAACGAAGTCGTTTAATGCTGGTCCACTCATTATTCGGCAGCCTCAAATATTTTATCAAATTCGTCCTGACCGTCTGCATGATGGATGGTCACGATCCCCTCCTGCATATCCCAGGCGGCGGTCGGGCAGCGCTCGGCGCATAATCCGCAGTGCAGGCAGACATCCTCATCCTTGATCATGACCCGGCCCGTCAGCGGCAGATCGCCCGAGACAAACAATGCCTGATCGGGGTTATGGGAATTAATAGCTTCGCGCAAAGCCGGCTCTCCGGCGGTTGGCTCGATGGATAGACACTCTACCGGGCAGACATCAATACAGGCGTCGCATTCGGTGCATTTAGGTGCGTCGAACACGGTTTGAATATCACAGTTCAGGCAGCGCTGAACTTCGGTGGCGATTTTTTCCGGCGTGTAGCCCAGCTCTACCTCAGTGCCCAAATCTGCAAAGCGCTTGGTCAAAGCCACATGATCCATTTTGCGGCGATCACTATCATCAAAAGCATTGGAATAGCGCCACTCAAACATACCCATTTTGGTAGGCTCAAGTGTCAGCTTATCCGGACGCCGCTCGGTCAGGCTCTCGCCCTGACAATATTTATGGATGGAGATGGCGGCTTGATGACCATGCTCAACGGCCCAGATAATATTAAGCGGGCCAAAGGCCGCGTCGCCGCCAAAGAACACACCTTTTTGGCTGCTCTCAAATGTGACTTTATCAACAACAGGCACGTCCCATTTATCAAACTCAATGCCCGCATCTTCTTCGATCCACGGAAAGGCATTATTCTGTCCGATGGCCAGAATTACATCCGTACAGGGAATGGTTTTCTCACCTATGCTGCGCTGACCTGTGATCTTGCCCGCTTCGTCAATGTCATATTCCATCAGATCAAAGAGCATACCCGTAAGCTTGCCGTCTTTATGGACAAAGGCTTTGGGGGAATGATTGGTCAGGATTTCAACATTTTCCTCTTCGGCGTCTTCAAGCTCCCACGGGGAGGCTTTGAAAAAGGCGCGGGGTTTACGGGCCATGACTTTGACGTCTGTCGCGCCAAGGCGAAGGCTCGTGCGGCAGCAATCCATAGCCGTATTGCCGACACCGATAATCAGAACCTCCTTGCCGATATTGTCGATATGCTCAAAGGCGACGCCTTCCAGCCATTCAATCCCGATATGGATATTGGCATCGGCTTCCTCGCGACCCGGCAGCATCAGGTTTTTACCCTTGGGCGCGCCGGTTCCAACAAACACCGCGTCATAGCCCTCTTTTAAAAGCTCTTTCATGGAATTAACGGGCGTGCCGAGTTTCAGATCAACACCCATATCCAGAATATAGCCGATTTCGTCCATCAGGACTTCTTCGGGCAGACGAAAAGCCGGAATATTTGTGCGCATCAGACCGCCCGGCTTATCGAACTTTTCAAATATTGTGCATTCATAACCCAGAGGCGCGAGATCATTAGCCACTGTAAAACTGGCAGGGCCTGCACCTATAAGCGCAATCTTTTTGCCATTAGTCTTGGCAGGTTTTTTCGGCAGGCGATCCGTAATGTCATCACGGTGGTCTGCGGCCACGCGCTTGAGGCGGCAGATAGCGACAGGTTCCTCATCAACCCGGCCGCGGCGACAGGCAGGCTCGCACGGTCTGTCACAGACCCGGCCCAAAACCCCCGGAAAGACATTGCTTTCCCGGTTCAGCATATAGGCATCAGAATAACGCCCTTGGGCGATCAATCTAATATAGGCCGGAACAGGCGTATGGGCGGGACAGGCCCACTGACAATCAACAACTTTATGAAAATAATCCGGGTTGGACGTATCGGTAGGCTTCATAGTCTTTATAATCTCCGCTTATTTGGGTTAACGGGAGAATTTAACCGTTTCAAGCCAAAACGGCGCAGATATCCGGTAAATTATTGCGTAAATGAAAGCCCGCGTAACAGCGGAGTAACAGCGAACAGTCTTTGGATTGGTTCGTTAAATTAATTTTGCTAACAAGGCTTACTCATCCACCACGGGTACAAAGCCGCCATAAATCATGCGCTTGCCGTCAAATGGCAGTTCGGTCATGCCGAGCGCTTCCATATCTTTCATAACTTTTTCGAAAGAGGCGTCGCGCGTCGCTTTGTCCGGCCACTCCACCCATGAGAACAAAACGGCTTCGCCCTCTTTGCGCTTAACCGCCATGGGGAAGGATGTGGTATCGCCATCCGGGACTTCATCGCCCCACGCTTCGACCACGCGCAATGCGCCATGTTTTTTAAAAAATTTAGCAGACACAAGCGCAAATTCTATAAACGCCTCTTTATCGGCCTCTGCGACCGCATAAGCATAACCATCAATGTAAGCCATAGGCTGCCTCCTATACTGAAGTCGACCTGATTACCTTACCAGGCAGTTGTGACTTTATCGACTGTAAACAGGGTCTGCCCCGCACAGGTTAATGTCACGGATCTTGCCTCCGAGCTCTGAACTGGAATATCCAACCGGACTTCAGTTGGCGTCAGAACCTGTGCGACTATTCCGGCGGGCGGAATAGCGGCTATATCAATAACATATGATGGCGGATCACTTTTCAAAATTTTTGATATCCTGCCCTTAAATCCATAACCCGGTGTTGGCGCTGTGCCTTTAAAAATAGCAATCAAAGTCGGGCCGTCAGGGTTGGGCTCTGCATTAATCCACAAATTGAGATCTTTTGTATCCATTATGGGACAGCTTGGCGGCGGAGATACATCATGACGTTTCACATATTCAGCATAAGAAGCCGTGATTTGCGGGACTCCCCCCATATCCCAAAATTCTCCTTTTAGCCTTAGCTGGTTCCCAACCTTAATATGGTCAAAATCAAAGGTGGAATCCGGGCCAAGATTTGCAATGGAAACAACAGACTCATAGGTTTTTCCTGCCATATCCTGAACTGTCAGCGAATAACCGTCTTTTTCTGCTTTTGTCTTCAATATGGTTACAAGAAGAGTTTCATCAACAAACACTTCACCTCCTATGGCGCACTGCATGGGATCACTTTCCATAACATCCCCGCCTAAAGCTGCGCACTGCTCAAAACTGGATGCTGTAGCGGTTCTATCTTCAGATGAAGGTTCAGATGAAACACAGCCAGAAATTATTGAGGCGCTCGCCAATAGTAAAACAGCCAGATGAGGGATTTTCATGAGTATCTCTTTTTCAAAGTTAGAACCTATAGATAAGCCTCACTTCTCCAACCTTCAACATTTTTAGACAGTATGTAAACCTGATGAACAGTCCAAATTTATATTTATGAGTTTGCGAAGATAATAACCCGGTCTATGACGCCTTATGAAAGTTTTAATTGCAGGCGGAGGTATTGGCGGGCTCACAGCGGCTCTCTGCTGCCTGCGCCGCGAAATGGACGTCGAGGTTTTCGAACGCAGTCCGGCCATAGCCGAAGTCGGGGCGGGTATACAAATTTCGCCCAATGCCATGCGCGTGTTTCAATCCTTAGGACTGGGTCAAAAAATTCAGCAAGCCGGATTTCTGCCCGAGCGCCTGGAAACCCGTATGGGTCAAAGCGGACGTGTATTATTTTCTATACCGGCGCAGTCATGGGACGCGCCTTATGTTCACATTCACCGGGCAGACCTGATTGAAATTCTACAGGCCGCTGCGACTGAACACCGATCTTTCAAACTGCATTTAGATGCAGAAGTCACTGGCTACGCGCAAGGACTTAAAGCCGCATTACATCTGTCTGATGGGCGCAGTTTTAAAGGCGATTATTTAATTGGTGCCGACGGCATTCATTCCAAAATACGGGAGCAAATGATTGGCCCGGACGCGCCGGAATTTACCGGAAATGTAGCTTGGCGAGCGACAGTGCCAACAAAGCTTTTAGGAGATCTCGCGCCTGCCCCGAATGCTACCGTCTGGATGGGCGATCAGCGCCATGCCGTCACATACCGCCTGCGCGGTGGAGAGTTGACAAATTTCGTCGGCGTGGTTGAACGCGGTGACTGGCAAAAGGAAAGCTGGACGGAGCCGGGCGAGCTAAAGGCCCTGAAAGCCGACTTTGCAGACTGGCATCCCGTCATTTCAAACCTGATAAATCATGTTGCGTCGGATGATCTATATCGCTGGGCATTATTTGACCGCGCGCCTTTATGTGAGTGGACCGATGGCCGGGTTGCCCTATTAGGAGACAGCGCCCATGCCATGCTCCCTTTCATGGCCCAAGGCGCCGCCATGGCCATAGAAGACAGCTTTGTGCTTGCCAGAGAGATTTCTCGGGAAATTTCAAACACAGATGAGCCCTCACCCCAAGCTCTTAAGACCTATCAGGCTGCCCGCTATCAAAGATGTTCGCGGGTGCAATATATATCGCGGCTGAACATGAAAACCTTCCACCGGGCAGCCGGCATAGGCAAATTATCTTATCTGCCCATGTGGCTGGGCGGACGGTTAACGCCTGGCCTAATCAAGCGCCGCTTTGACTGGATTTACGGCGCAGATGCATAAGGTCAAATAGCATGGCTGTGTTTTATCTATTGCGTGCTGCCGAAATATTTCTATTCAGGTGCCATGAGCGAGGCTGATAATAATCTCCATATAATCACCGTCCACGGCACCTTTGCCGGACGGGACTATCTGGACGCCAGAAAAGCTGATCAGGAATTTTACGCTGAGGCTTCAAACTTTGCAGCAGATCTGAAGCGTGGTCTCAATATCAAAAACTGGCATGAATATACGTGGAGCGGCAACAATCTTGAATCGGATCGGCAAAAGGCCGGTAAAAAGTTCTGGAAGTTTTTAAAATCCGAGAAGTTCGCGCCCACAGACAAGCTGGTCATTCTGGCCCATAGCCACGGCGGAAACGTGGCGCTGGAGGGCCTTAGAAAACGGCCCATTGATAATGATGTCTGGCTTTACACATTCGGGACGCCGTTTATTCATAAACAAAGTCCGGGCGGAGCGCTTTGCACAATCGGTAAGCTCGAACTTTATATTCCTGTTAGCCATTTACATTATCGCCGCACTGATCGGCCTTGGGCACGGGCTTTACATTTTATATGGCGTACCGTTTCTGGAAGTGAGCGCCAGCCCAAAGCTGAACGCAGCGGTGGAGCAGTTTAATCAATATCTAGCATTTCCCAGCGCCGTCATTATGGCAGCGCTTGCTACATTTTGGCTTATCCTGTGGCCGCTTAAGAAAATGCTGCCCAATACAGACTTTTACGCCCGCAATGGTTCGCTGTTTAAAATGTTCAATATCCGGCGCACGGATGATGAAGCCATCGCCATGCTGAGCGCCAACGCCCAAATTGCCTTCCCCGTCAGTATTTTTAAAACCTTTTTCCGCTTTGTCAGCGCCGGGCTTTTAATCGTCTTTGTCGCACTGGCACTACGCAAAGGTTATCAGCTATTACGGCATTTTCGCCTTAATCATGATCCTGAACTTTTATGGGCGCAGATCCTCCCCTTTGGGGCTGAGTTGATCGGTCTGGGCCTGACACTGGTTGGATTGGTTCTTTTGATCGGATTTATCATTCAAAAGCTTTTTCACAAGCCGCTGGGCTGGCTCATCAGCAAGCCCATAAATTCGATTCTGCGTAAGTCCAGCGTGGGCGAAGATGATTATGCCCGGCTCGACGTTTCCTACAGCCCAAATGTTCCCGAAAAATTCGTAACGGATATTACGGAAAACAACGCTGAAATTGCGCCTGTTTTAAAAGCTGTTAAAACCAGATCGGATCAGTCCTTACAAAATAACAGGACCGAGATCATGCAGCGCCTGGCCGCAGGCGATGGATCATTGCTTGATATTCTGGGCCACGGCGATCTCAATAAAAGCCTGATCCATTGTAATTATTTCACGCCGGAAATGGCAGAATTTTTGAGCGATCATATTGCAAAAAATCTGTCTTGATAGACATTACGCCATGGCGCGTTCTTCCCCTGCGCTCAGCAGTTCCACGAACTTTTCCGCGTTAATACTCACATCATCAGGGCCGATCTGATCAAATGGATCCTCCAGATGGATTTGGATGTTGTCCAGTCCCACGAGAATGATAGCGAATAATAACGGCATAATAAAAGCCAGCAACGGATGGTACTCTGTCGCCTCATGGGCAAAATAGGGCCCGTAAATAATCGGCAAAGTGACAATGAAAAAATCACTAAAAGCCCTAAGAGTACGCGGCGTTCTGTACTGATAAACATGTTTGGCATGCTCAAAGGACACAATCATTTTTGAAATATATTGATTACACCGCGAACATTCCCCGCCCGGTAGACCTTCGCTCCGCATGCGTTTGACAAATGCAGAGAGTTCAGAAAAAGCTGCGTAAACCTGCTTTTCATTTTCCGCCATTTCCGAAGGTGCGCCCTTGAACATATCCCGACAGCCCGTCAGTAGATCTGTCAGAACCCGTTTAACATGATCCAGACGGTCATCAGAATGTTCCGGCAGCCAGTCACGGGCCGCAAAATATATAGCCCGGCCATGCGCTTTGATAGTACCATAATCATCCAGCGTAACTTCGCGGCGTTTATAGGCATGCCCAATGGAGAAAACGATCGGGAAAATCACAGCCGTGGAAATGATCGTCAACGGAAAGTCCGCTTTAATATTAAACCGGATCGACAGCCATGTAGCCAGCACTGCAACCGCTGCAATTACCAGGCTCTTCCAATTAATGATCAGGCCCAGATAAGAAATTTTTCGTAACACCCCTGCTCTCCCTCAAAGACAAGGCCGTTTTAAGGTAGAAAACTTGATAGGCTGTTAAACCAATTTCATAAATTCGAGAATTATATCCCGCCCATACAGAGATATTTCATCTCCATATAATCATCTAGCCCGTATTTGGAACCTTCCCGGCCCTGCCCGGATTGTTTAACCCCGCCAAATGGGGCAGCCACATTTGTCATTGCGCCGGTATTTACGCCCACCATGCCATAATCCAGTGCCTCAGACACTCTCCAGACCCGGCCGATATCGCGGGAATAAAAATATGCCGCCAATCCATATTCCGTATCATTGGCCATGCGGATAACTTCGGCTTCTGTCTCAAAAGAAATCAAAGGCGCAACGGGGCCAAAAATTTCTTCGCGAAAGAGGCGCATATCGTCCCGAACACCCGAGATAATCGTCGGGTTGAAAAAACAAGAACCCAGCTCGTTTCTATCGCCGCCTAATATTATTTCAGCGCCTTTTTCCACTGCTTCACCTAGTTTTTCGGCCACATCCGTAAGCGCTTTTTCATGAATCATAGGCCCAATATCAACGTCATCAGATGTGCCGGGTCCAACCGTCAACCCAGCTGCCGCCCGAGCAAATTTTTCCGCAAATTCTTCCAGAACAGATGACTGAACAAAAATACGGTTGGCACAAACGCAGGTCTGCCCCGCATTTCTATATTTACTGGCCATAGCGCCCTCAACTGCGGCATCTAAATCCGCATCTTCAAACACAATAAACGGGGCGTTTCCACCAAGCTCCATAGAGGTGCGCTTCACGGTTGAGGCGCATTGTTCCATCAACATTTTGCCCACGCGGGTTGAACCGGTGAATGTCAGCTTTTTGATATCCGGATGTTTTGTGAATACCTTGCCAATAGCCGGTGTATCGCCGCAGACAATATTGATGACGCCTTTTGGAATGCCTGCGCGCTCGGCCAGTTCGGCCAAGGCAAAAGCGGATAGCGGGGTTTCATTGGCAGGCTTGCAAACCGCCGTACATCCTGCGGCCAATGCAGGCGCCAGTTTACGGGCCAGCATAGCCGAAGGAAAATTCCACGGGGTGATACAGGCAACAACGCCGACAGCCTGTTTAATAACGACGACCCGCTTGTCATTTGTGGGCGCAGAAATCGTATCGCCGTAAACCCGTTTGGCCTCTTCGGCGAACCACTCCATATAATTGGCACCATAGGCAATTTCGCCGCGAGATTCTTTGAGCGGTTTGCCCTGCTCGGCTGTTAATATCCGGGCCAGATCCTCTTGATGTTCCATCAATAGGTCGCGCCAACGCCGAAGCAAGACTGACCGTTCCTGCGCTGTTTTAGCCCGCCATTGCGGCAATGCATCTTGCGCAGCTTTCACAGCCGCTTCTGCAGCCTTCGCCCCGTGATAAGCCACTTTGGCTACTTCACTTTGGTCCGCCGGATTTGCAACTTCAAAATATTGGTCCGCCTCAGAGAGCCACACCCCGTTTACATAAGACGCCGTGCGAAAAAGCTTCGGATCACTGAGTTTAAGCTCGGACATGACTGACCTCTTGAAATCTAGAAGTCAGCCCTAACGGATATCACTGGGCATGAAAACCTCAAAGGATGTTCACTTCGTGCAAGGTTGTGCCCCGTTTCAGTCGCTGGCCCGACTGCATGTTGTGATTGGGTCGGCAATTTCTATAATTGGGGCAAGGCCTCCACCTTCTGTTCGCAGGTTGGTCACCTGCCCCTGATAGACACGTGCCGCCATTAACAGCGGCTTACCCGCATATGTATAAACCCGGACATCGAATTTCAGTTCTGCCTGTCCGCCACCTAATAAACGCAAAGGCGGCTTAACCAGTTTCTGAGCAATATAACCGCCTTTGGAAATTTCGGCCCATTTCGAATGAGTCAGTTTGCTCCCCCGATAAACGGCACGGCTGCCAAAGCCCGCAAAAGGCTTGAAATAATAATCTTTACGAGCGGCCCATAATTGATCGGCCGTATTGGCATTAAGCTCTAAAGTCTGCGGAATGGCGGGCAATATCTGAGACAGTTTAATCAGGTTGCGTTTATCTGCATGGAGTGCGTGATGACGCGGATCAGGGGTTACCACAACGGCCTCATCCAGCCAGGCCTGTTTAAGGTCAGATAAATGAGCGGCGGATAATTCAAAATCTGTAAGCCGATTGTAAATTAGATCGATTTTGGTTTCACCCACATAAAGACCGGATTTCTCATAGCGCAATTCTTTTCGGTCAGTAATTATTACATTCAGGCCATGACGTTCCAGCAAACTGGCCGCCAATAACATGTCCGGATAATGGAACTGATCATTGGGTGTTTCATCGACAATAGCGATCGTCTTCAGCTCGCCACTTCGTCCTGACAAATTCCATTCCTTTTGGAACATATCAGCAATGGCCTGTTCTGTTTCACCATATGGCTGGTCAATGGCTTTACGTATGGCGTTGACGATGAACGCACCGCCAGCATTGGAGTTAATTTCTATCAGCTTAGGGCCATCCTCAGTTATGTGAAAATCATAACCCATAAATGCGCCTTGCGTAGAGCGAGCAGGCGCAAAAGCAGCTAACGCTGAGTGGTCGAAAATTGCCGACTGAAATTCAGGCGTTTTAAGTGTGCGCTCTATGTCCGATATTTGCTCTGTCATGGCATTAATGGTTTGGCGCGAGAGAAAGACCGGAGTCGAGGCGAAATAATGGGCGCGGTCTGACAATAAATACTTCATCTGCTTATTGTCTGTCAGACTCAAGACCGCCTTATCCACTTGCGAGCGCGCTATGGGAAAGCAATCACACTCACGATTTAACTGCAGCATATTCATTTCGGTACTCACGCCGCTTTTTCTTGATTAAGTACGCAACATATTTCCTGCCGATTAGCGCAACAGTCATGGAGCAAAAAGGCCATAAGCCTGCCCAGCATTTTATAATTAGCGAAATATGTGATCCGCCGACCCTCGCGCTCTGACCGGACTAGGCCTGCATTAGAAAGAACCAATAACTGCGCTGACGCTGTCGTCGCCCCAATCTTGGCTCTTTTGGCAAGATCACCAGAACCTATACCAACATCCCCCGCCTGTATGAGTAAGCGCAAGAGCGACAAACGCCCGGAATGAGCCATTGCAGAGAGAGATTTGATAGCAGCATATTGTTTCATATTCCATGGATACATGGATTATTTAATAATGTCAATAAGCAGGTAGCATTTGGAATTAGAAATATATTGCACTCGCTGTGTTAGAACCTTACTCTATCGAAAAACATATGGGGATTAACATGCAAAGATTTTTGACAGCCAGTTTCATGGCTCTAACTATTGCAGCCTGCTCAAACGGGGATAATAAAACTAATAGCTCTGAAACAGCGCCGGAAAAAACATCTCAGGTAACGGCCCAAAGCTCAGCCGAAAACCTTCCCATGAACGCCTATTTTGGTGAACTTCACGTTCATACAAAAAACTCTTTTGATGCCTATATTTTTAATGTCCGCAGTACGCCTGATGATGTGTACCGCTTTGCCAAGGGGGAAACTGTGCGTCACCCAGCCGGATATGACATCAAAATCTGGGGGGACCCTTTGGATTTTGTCGCGACCACCGACCACGGCGCTTATATGGGCATCCTTCCAGCCATGAACGATCCAGACAGCCCTTTATCCAAAGTAGAGCTAGCCCAGGGCATGTTTGGAACTGACACGGAAGTGGTTACAGCCGCTTTTGGGAAAATGGGCGGTTCAATCCGCAGCGGGAAACCCTATCCGGAAATATATGACCGGGAACTTATCGACTCGACTTGGCAAAACGCCGTGGCCACAGCAGATAAACATTATGAACCCGGCAAGCTGACAACTTTTGCCGGATATGAATATACGGCAGTGACTCAGGGAAAGCATGGCGGCAATGACTTCATTGGCGGAAATCTGCACCGTAATGTGATTTTTGAAGATAGCGCTCCAGACCGGCTCTTTGCCACACTCGACTCGGTCAACCCGGAAGATCTATGGGACTGGATGGATACCCAAAGAGCAGCCGGAAACGACTCAATTGCAATTCCGCATAATTCCAACGTTTCAGACGGGGAAATGTTTGACCTGAAAACCTTTGACGGCAATCCAATGACCAAAGCCTATGCTGAGCAAAGACTGCGCAACGAGCCTATTGTAGAAATGACACAGGTCAAAGGCACATCAGAAACACATCCGGCTTTATCACCTAATGATGAATGGGCGGATTTTGAAATTTATGAATATCTGCTCAGCTCAACCGTCAAATCTAAAATCAATGGCAGCTATATTCGAGAAGCTTTAGGCCGCGGTCTGGCCATTGAAGCTGATGTGGGAAGCAATCCCTATAAGTTCGGCCTGATTGGAGCCTCTGATTCCCATGTGGCCGGCGGCGCATTTGATGAAAAAGATTACTGGTCCAAAGTCGGCATCCTGGACGCCACCCCGGAAACGCGCGGCTCTATCCCACCGGACGGCAAGAAGAGCTGGGAAGGTGTGGAACTGCCTGATCACGCAACCTATTGGTTCCCTTACTGGGGCGCATCTGGATTAGCAGCTGTCTGGGCACCTGAAAACACAAGGGAGGCTATATTTGGCGGCATGCGGCGCAAAGAAACTTATGCAACCACTGGGCCCCGGATAAAAGTCCGTATGTTCGCAGGTTATAATTACGACGCGGATATCATCAATGACGCTGATTTGATCAGCAAAGCCTATACAGGCGGCGTCCCAATGGGCGGCGATCTGAGCGCCAGCAGCAAAGCACCATCTTTCATTGTATGGGCCGCGAGAGATTCCCTAAGCGCACCACTACAGCGCTTGCAGGTTATCAAAGTCTGGCAGGAAGACGGCGCTCCAAAAGAAAAGCTTTATGATATTGCCTGTTCTGATGGTGGTTTGCCCGATCCATCGACTCATCGATGTCCGGATAATGGCGCCCGTGTTGATTTGAGCGATTGTTCAATTTCTCAGGACAAAGGTGATCCGGAGCTAAAAACACTCTGGACTGACCCTGATTTTGATGGCTCACAATCTGCCGCCTATTATGTCCGGGTTCTGGAAAATCCAACTTGCCGCTGGTCAACATGGGATGCTCTGAGAGCAGGAACACCACCGACGCCGAAAGTGAAGCCGACCTTGCAGGAACGGGCCTATACATCGCCGATCTGGTATAACGCGCAATAAAACAACCCTATGAAAAACTGGCTGCGAGAACCACTGGTTCACTTCATCCTTTTGGGCGCGGGATTGTTTCTGGCCCATGACATATGGCAAAGACATATCACAAAGGCCGATTACACCATTCATGTAAGCGCCGCCGAAATTCAGCGTCAGGCGTCTATTTTCGCAACGGAAAATCAGCGCCAACCAACCGATGAAGATATACAAGGCCTATTATTTGCCCATATTGAGGAACAGGCCCTGATGCGAGAGGCCCAGCGTCTGGGCCTTGATGAAAATGATACCATTATAAGACGGCGACTGGCGCAAAAAATGCGCTTTATGGTTCAGGACAACGCGCCCCCGGCTTTGCCTTCTGACGCAGAGCTAAAGGCGTGGTTTGATAGTCGAAAGGCCCGGTTTGATAGGCCTGCAAAACGCGGCTTTTCCCATATTTATCTAAGCCCGGCTCAGCATGATGATGTATATAAAAGCGCGGACGCCATCATGACACAGGTCAGTGATGAGACATGGCAATCCTTAGGTGATCCGTTTATCGAGCAAAAAACTTATACCGCTTCGGCGCAAACGGATATCAGCCGAAAATTCGGACAAAACTTTGCTGAAAAATTATTCGCGTTACCGGCTAGTTCTGACTGGCAAGGCCCCATAGAAAGCGCCTTTGGCCTCCATATTATTCGTCTGAACGAAACCGTGCCTGCAACACCTGCCCGGTTCGAAGATGTTCGAAGCGACGTTGCTGCAACTTGGCAAGAAGAAACGGCGCGCGCGGAAAATCAGAAACGGCTCGAAGCTCTACTCAAAAAATACAAAGTTGATGTAGAGGATATTGCCCCGTGAAGCTGCCGCGGATTTTACAAATTGCAGCTATGGCGGTTTTGTTGTGGCTTCTATTTCCCAATGATAGCGCCGCCCACGAAGTCAGGCCTGCATTTTTAAAGGTTACGCAAACCGCGGAGCAAAGCTATGACGTGGTCTGGAAACAGCCCGTTTTGTCGGGCAAGCGGTTGAAGTTAAAACCCGTATTTCCCGACGCCTGTAAAAGTGGAACACCGCAAAGCACATTTGGATCCGGCACAATTTCCGAGCGGTATAATCTAGCTTGCGATCTCATCTCTGGCCAAATCATCATAGAAGGCCTAGAGCGCACTTTGACGGATGTCTTTGTGGAAATTAATTATTCATCGGGGGAGATTAAACGCGAGCTTTTAAAGCCTGACCGGATTAGTTTTGAACTTTCTGAAAGCTCCGGTGCCAAAACATCACAATATTTACGCATTGGCGTGGACCACATTCTATTTGGCTGGGATCATTTATTATTCGTCATCGGCCTGGTTTTACTGGTGAGTCGCCGACAAATTATTGGAGTCGCAACATCATTTACGCTCGCGCACAGCTTAACACTAGGGCTTGCAGCTTTTGGCCTGTTAAATATCCCAACGCGGCCAGTGGAAATCCTGATTGCTTTAAGTATTGTCCTGCTGGCCGTCGAGATTATGCGAAAACGTAAAGGCCATAAAAGCCTGGCCACAGAGCGGCCTTATGTGATCGGATTTTTAATCGGACTTATTCATGGCTGCGGATTTGCTTCGGCACTGTCAGATATCGGCCTTCCCAAAGGCACAGAACTTCTTGCCCTGTTATTATTTAATGTGGGCGTTGAACTCGGGCAGTTCCTGATCATTGGCCTATTTGTCATTTTACTTGCCCTATTAGGTAAAATGTCTTTCAATGCAGGCAGAAAACTCGAAGTCGTCATGACCTATGCTATCGGAACGGTGGCCATGTTCTGGGTGATAGACCGACTCAAAGATTATATCGCATGATATGTTAAGGGGATAAGATATTTAGGGGAGAAACCATGCGTAAATGGTTAGTAGTGGCAGCGGCTTCAGCTCTGGCTTTCACGGCTTGTAAAAAAAGCGAAACTGTAAAATCAAGCCCTAGCGCGACCATCGGCGCGGAGCAAATAATAGAGGCCAGTAATGATGGGTGGCTGTCTTATGGACGCACTTATGATGAGCAGCGCCATTCTCCGCTTACCCAAGTAAACACCGACAATGTCAGCCAATTAGGACTTGCCTGGTCTTTTGATCTGAACTCCAGCCGCGGTATTGAGGCTACGCCTATTATCAATAACGGCATCATGTATGTGACATCGACCTTTAACGTGGTTTATGCGCTGGATGCGCGAACCGGCGAAGAACTCTGGTCATACGAACCCGAGATTGACATGGTTCAAGCCAGTAATGCCTGTTGCGACCTTGTTAATCGGGGCGTCGCCATCTGGGGCGACAAAGTATTTACGGCAACTATTGATGGCCGCCTTGTCGCCCTGAACGCTAAGACGGGCAGTGTCATTTGGGAAAAGCTGACAATCGACAAATCCAAACCCTACACAATCACCGGAGCGCCGCGCGTTATTAAAGGCAAGGTCATTATCGGCAATGGCGGAGCTGAACTGGGCGTACGCGGCTATATCAGCGCCTATGATGCAAAGACAGGTCATATGGATTGGCGCTTCTATACGGTGCCCGGTAATCCCGAAGATGGTTTTGAAAATGACACAATGGCCATGGCAGCCGAGACCTGGAACGGGGAATGGTGGACAGCGGGCGGCGGCGGAACAGCCTGGGACGCTATGGCTTATGATCCCGATCTTGACCTTTTATATTTTGGCGTCGGCAATGGCTCGCCTTGGAACCAATCCATTCGCAGCCCAGAGGGCGGCGATAATCTATTTTTATCCTCCATGGTCGCAGTCCGCCCTGATACGGGCGAATATGTCTGGCACTATCAGACCACACCCGGTGAAACCTGGGATTATACAGCGACGCAGCATCTGATCCTCGCGGACCTGGAAATCAATGGCGAAACACGCAAAGTCATCATGCAGGCACCTAAAAACGGGTTCTTTTATGTGATCGACCGCGAAAGCGGGAAATTCATTTCCGCTAAGAATTTTGTCGATGTTAATTGGGCCACACATATTGATCAGGAAACAGGACGCCCTGTTGAGATAGAAGCCGCGCGTTATTATGACAAAGAACCATATCTGCAATTACCGGGGCCGCTCGGGGCTCATAACTGGCATCCAATGTCTTTTAGCCCCGACACAGGTCTTGTTTATATACCAGCCCAAGAAGCCCCCTGGGTTTACGGCAATCGCGCTGACTATAAACATATACCAGGCACTTGGAACACTGGTACAGATTTTACCATCGCCCTACTACCATCTGACAGAGCAACATTTAAAGCTCTGAAATCCATGGTCAAAGGCCGCCTGCTCGCCTGGGACCCTGTCAAACAAGAAGCTGCCTGGAGTTTTGAACATAACGGCCCGTGGAATGGCGGTATATTATCAACCGCTGGTAATCTGGTTTTTCAAGGCACCGGTGACGCGCATTTTGCCGCTTATAACGCCAAGACCGGCGATCAGCTTTGGAAGTTCTTTTCTCAATCCGGCATTGTCGCTGCGCCGGTTACTTACGAACTTGATGAAGAGCAATATGTTGCTGTGGCCTCAGGCTATGGCGGATCATATGTCTTGGGATATGGCGGCGTAATGCCCTCAGGGAGTGACTTTAACTCAGGGCGTGTTCTGGTGTTTAAATTAGGCGCGGATAGTCAGCTCCCTGCGCCAGAAGCTGAACATATTCCGGAGTTTGATCTCCCGGATCCAGTTGATATCAGCGCAGAAGCCCTGACTAAGGGACACCAAGCTTATGCTAATAGCTGCGTCGTCTGTCACGGCGACCACGCCTTTGCTTCAGGCCTTGTCCCGAATCTTCAATATTCAGGCATTACGCGAGACCCTGATCTTTGGCAGGAAGTTGTCCGCGACGGTATGCTCGCCGAAAACGGAATGCCCAAATTTTCTGATGTTTATGACACGGATACAGTCGAAGCCATTCGCGCCTATGTCATATCGGAAGCCAGAAAAGGTCGCGATCAAACATTCTATAATACGATTGATGATTAAAAGTTCAGCCGCCGGATTGCCGTTATAGGACCGGCGCTTTTAACAATGCGCGTCGCAGCCGTTTTAAGCGGCTCGGTCGCAACAATCATATGAAAAGCATTGGCGTGTAAAAGCCGCGTTGGCGACATCATAATCCCAACATGCCCTTGCCAAAAAACAAGATCCCCGCGTTTTAAACCTAAAAGCCCTGATGTGATTGGAACGGCTTCGCCAAGGCCTGCCTGTTGATCAGAATCCCGCGGCGCGTCCAGGCCAAACATACGCAGAGACGTTTGCACCAGTCCGGTGCAATCCAGGCCATGACTGCTCACGCCACCCCATATATAAGGCTGTCCGATCATAGATTCAGCAATCGCCACCCAGTCTTTGGCCCGCGATTGAGCATTAACCGGGTCGGTATGTTTTAAGTCCACAAAACCATTTGCCAATTCAAGAAAGCCCTCACTAGCCTGTCCTGTTAGCTGAGCACCTAGAGGCAGATACATTAATACCGGGCTTTTGATAGAGCTCGCTTTAAACACAGGCGCTGATAAAACGGTCACTTTAAATTCTGGTGCCTTTTGAAGGCCGCCGAGATGAGCCCCCCTTACCCAGCCCACATAGCCGGAATATTCTGCTCCGGGCAGGTTATAGACAGATTGCCCCCAAACCCAGCCGCGTCCACGGCGATGAACATTGAACCGCTGCCCATAAATGAGCTGCGTTCCGGCTGATGCACTCGGGCGCGGCTTGGACCGGGTAAAAGTCGAAGGAACATCTACAATAAGTGTTTCCAGTAACGGCCACTTGGCTATGTCGATAAAATTTCTGGGGTCGCGTCTACGCATGCCCTAGATTAGGCGACTTGTGATCCATTGATCAAGTGTCCACGAATGCGTTCGGCAAAATCGCTCAGATAATTTGAACCCCGTCCTGTTCGCTCAATGATAACTGATCGCTTATCCTTGGGGTCGGGGCATCTCCGAACAAATCTCTGCGACTCTAGGCTATCAATAGCCCGCGTTATAACGGCTTTAGTGACATTTAGTTTGGCCGCCAAAGAACGTACCGTGTGAGGCCCTGTTTCCAGATATACGGTCATCATAAGGGCTTGTTGGCGCGAGGATAAATCAGGTCCGGTTTCAAGCACGCTGGTCATGGTAACATCATGCCATAATGATAAAGCATCACGGCGATTAAACTTTACCGGCACGACACGTCGCGACATAAATCCCCTCTTATTATGATGCAAATCACTGACTGAATAAACAGAATCGCATAAGAGAGATTCTCCGGTCAAGGCGGATATTAAGAAGGACCCTTTACTTTCGCCTAAGCGATTCAAAAGATTCAGTATTTTCCAACACATTTTAAACTTTTTTGGCGCAATATATGCATCAACACCACTTTTACGGGTACTGTGTAGCAAAAATGACTGAAAAAACGACAGATTTCAATCTGCACAAACTTAACGCTGTGCGGATATTCATCGTTTTGATGATTGCGTTAGGGTATGCTTCGACTATGCCTATTGGCCCCGGGGAAACCGAAAAGCTGGCCCATTTAGGCTATGATCCCAGCTGGATCGGTATTTCGCTTTTATTTTTTATTTCCGGCATTATGGCCATGCGGAGTCTGAACCGACATGGTTCAATCAAAAAATATCTGATCTCCCGCGCAGGACGTAATCTACCCTTATTGGCGTTTGTAACCCTTATTTCAGTTTTAGTTATTTACCCACTTTTCGGTGTCAGCTCAGATTCTCTGGGGGATACGGTGAAAAAACTCGGTGTGTATTTTCTAGGCACAGTCAGCTGCCTACGTCCCGGTGAACCTCTACCCGGCTTATTGGACGATGCCAAATATATGTGCCTGATACAGGGAGCCATTTGGACCTTAAAGTGGGGCTTGATTGCACATATCGCAGCCAGTCTTGGGCACTTCTTTGGGTTTTTCAAAAACAAAAGACTTACCCTTTTCATTACACTGAGTGCCATATTTTGTCATTTCACTATGCAGTATTATTACGTTAATGGCGGTGATGTTCCTGACAATCTTATGTTAGCGGCAAGACTGGGATGGCCTTTTCTAGCCGGTATGAGCGTCTTTGCTTGGCGTGACAAACTCCCAAAGTCTGTTCGTACTAATATGGCCATTACAATCGCCTTTTTTGCGACAGCTGTGATCTGGTTTAGCTTCCTGCAGTGGAGCCCCGTCATTGAAATTCTTTTAACCTGCGCCTGGAGCTGGATGGCTTTTACAATTCTCTCTTTAAAAACTGATCAGATGAAAATGCTAAATAACTGGCCAGCATTGGCACTGGCTATTTATCTTCTGAATTGGCCGGTTTCACAGATGCTTCTTTTGGCCCTGCCTGAAATTACATCATGGCAGCTTATCGCGCTCTCTCTACCGGTTACACTCATACTGTCATCGGGTGCACATAAACTCGTCAGTGCGCGTAGCTATGATTGGACAAAAAGACTAATTGAGCCAACGCCACAGCTTAAAGCTGGTTAAGACCACCGCTTTTTATCCATTGATATAATCCGCGTAACGCGAACATTTCACCGCCTGCGGGATGCCCAGGAAGCGCAGTCGGATTCCAGCCATAGACGTCAAAATGCATCCATGGTTTATCCATAACGAACTGCTCCAGGAAAAGCGCTGCAGTGATACAACCTGCAAACCCTCCGCCTGCATTTTTCATATCTGCAATTGGTGACTTTAGCAGTCGCATATAAGGTGCCCATAAGGGCATATGCCAGACAGGGTCATAAACTTCGTTGGTGTATTTCAATACAGGTTCTACAGCTGCCGCATGATTTGTAAAAAAGGGCGGCAAAGTCGGGCCAAGGGCCACACGAGCCGCACCGGTTAAAGTCGCAAAATCAATCATCAAGACAGGGTCGTCCTCGCTGGCCTTGGTCAAAGCGTCGCCTAGGACGAGCCGTCCTTCAGCATCCGTATTATCAATTTCAACTGTCTTGCCCGCGCGTGACTGTAAGATATCGCCTGGTCGATAAGCGCCTGCTGAGACCGAATTTTCAGCGATCGCGAGTAACATGTGCAGGCGAACTTTCAGCTGACCCGCCATGATCATTTTCGCCAGAGCTATGGCATGTGCAGCGCCGCCCATATCCTTTTTCATCAATCTGGCACTACTGGCCGATTTAATGTTTACACCGCCGGTATCAAATGTGATGCCCTTGCCGCAAATTGCCAGGCGTGGATGCTCGGGATTGCCCCATTCAAGCTCGACCAAACGGGGCTCTTCATGTGCTGCGCGGCCAACGGCATGGATCATGGGATAGTTCTGATCCAGCAGTTCTTTCCCGCGGATAACCGAAATCTTCGCTCCATATTCTTCGCCCATCATTCGGGCTGCTGCTTCCAGGGCTTCCGGCCCCATATCATTCGGCGGTGTATTTATCAGATCACGACCCAGATGAATGGCTTCAACGATATTTTCTATCTCTTCTGCATTGTCATATCCATACAATACTAAGACCGGGAAGTTTTTCTGTTCTTTCAGATAACCATCAAATTTATAGGCACCCAAACCCCATCCAATTGCAGCTAAGTCTCCATCCCAATCGGACGGAATATGCTCTAATGTATAAACCCCTTCTCTTAGCGCAGACGATAACCGGCCCGTCTGTATAGGACCAAGTTCATCCTGCATATTCGCGCCAACACCAGCCAGAACCCCGCTAATACTCCCATCATCTGAGGGTAATTCAACACGCTGCCCAGCCTCCCCCAAAAACTTTTTCGTTTTTGCAAAACTGCGTTGCAGCGGCCCTAAACCTGCCAGAACTCCATCAACATCATCAGGCCTGCAAACCCAGATCGGGATAGGCGCCTCGCCTTCACGGGTTTGCTGTGTTTTTCTGAATATCGCGCGCATACAGGCCTCAAATAGTAACGTCTCGTTAACCGCATTTGTTTACGTTTGTTAACGAATTCAGCGCTTCGCGCAACCGAATAACCTTACTAACCGGCTCAGGATATGACTATGACAACAAGAAAATTGGCACTGGCCCTGATTGGCAGTTCATTTTTAATGTTATCTGCCTGCTCCATTGCAGGGAATTACTCTGAGCAGGAAAAAGAGATGGTCTCTAATCTGACGCCGTCAAAATACCAACCCGCAACCCGTCAAATGCGGACCAATATCGAAACACAAGATGCGCTGGCGCAAGCCGCGTTCTGGTCACGGGAATATCAGCTTAATCCGGCAGACCTGGAATCAGCAGTTAAGCTGGCATCGGCTGTCCGCAAAATGGGTAACCCAAGCAAAGCCTATGAAGTTACCCAAACAACGCGCGCCATGTATCCTAACGACCCTTATCTCATAGCGGAACATGCAGCCGCCCTTATAGCACTGGAACGCGGATCAGAAGCCATAAAACCTCTGGATAGTGCCCTTAGGACCGCGCCCGGATATGCCCGTCTATGGTCACTCAAAGGCGCTGCTCTAGATCAGAGTGAGCAATATGATTTGGCTCGGAGACATTACAGTCGAGCCCTTCAAATCACCCCCCATGATCCTAATATCATGGCCAATATGGGTTTGAGTTTTGCACTCGCCGGTGATGCCGCTACAGCAGAACAGTGGCTTCGCCGTGCGGCCAGTCATCCAGAGGCCGGTGACGGCATTAAACAAAATCTCAATATGATTATGCAGCTGCAAGGCAAACCCGCTACGCAAATGGGCATGGCCGCTCCGAGGTCCGCGCCCACTGCCCCAGCACAAGCTCAGTATAGGCAGCCCGCCCAAGCGTCTCAGGCGCCGGCGGCAACTTTCGGACACCGCGCAAGCCGAACAGTTATTGGTCAGCAAGCTGGTCAACCAACGTCCGCATCTGCAATGGCCAGGTCAGTTGCATCGGGATCTAGCCAGAGTAAAATGGTCATTCCCTATAACGGACAAAACCAGCCAGCTCCATCCGGAAACATACTCGACAGGATTGCAAACTCTGTACAACATAAACAAGCCAGCGTAGCATCTCGTCCAAGAGCGCCTCAACAACCAGTGCCCAGCCAGACACAACAACATCAAACAGCCCCGGGCGGTTATCCTAACCCATACGCAGCGCAAATACGGCCAGCCCCATATCCGGTTCAAGAGCAAGCCCGGCGCGGCGCAGCGCGGCGGCGCTAAAAGCCTTCCGGACAAATCTAGAGGTTGAGAAAACACTTACAAAAAAGCCGCCCCAACAAGGCGGCTTTTTTTTACAACTTAATTAATTTAACTCTTCGCTTTTTTATAGAGCCGTTCCTAGGCGCATTGCGGCTGGAGTCAAGATAACGATAAACAGAACTGGCAGGAAGAATAAGATCATTGGAACGGTCAACTTTGCCGGAAGTGCCGCCGCTTTTTTCTCAGCCGCCATAACGCGCATCTGACGATTTTCATTGGCAAGCGTTCTTAAAGTGTCGCCAAGCGGCGTACCATATCGCTCAGACTGAACGAGAGCCGTCGATACAGACTTAATACCTGCATTGTTGTTACGGCGGGATAAGTTTTCAAATGCCTGACGGCGACTCTGAAGGTAAGAGAGTTCTGCTGTTGTAAGAGAGAACTCCTCGGCAAGCTCAACAGAATTTTCTGCCATTTCTTGAGAAACGCGCCCGAATGCCAGTTCGACCGACATACCGGATTCTACGCAGATCAATAACAAATCCAGAGCGTCTGGAAATATTGGAGCAATTTTAGCGGCCCGTTTAGTCGCCACATTCTTGATATATACACCCGGCAGGTAATAACCGCCAACAACCATCACAGTCACAGCCAACAGGTTTTGTGAAAATGTGTAGCCCATTATATTCAACCCAAAGAGTGCAATAGAGCCAACGATACCAAGAATAATTGGCACAACAAAACGGAAGAAATAGAACATATATATAGGACGCTGGCCACGTAATCCCGCCTGAGCCATTTTATCTTTGAGATCTGACGCCTCTAAGAGCCTCTCAAGGCTGAGACCATCAACCATTTTCTTAACACCGCCTTTAGCGTTTGTACGCAGGCTGGTTTCAGCATTTAATTGGGATAAGCGTTTTTCCTTCATGGCATCACGGGCTGTCGAAACAGATTCCATGCGTTTTTTCATTTTATCGCCTTCAAGCAAAGGCGCGAGCAAACTATAGGCCGTAATTACAACCATCAATGTGATGACGGCGTAACCTATATTTTGATAAAATAAGTATTCGGTATCCATAACTCTAAATCTTGAAATTAATCATTTTCTTCATCACCAGAGTCCCCATGACCATCATGACCGCTCCAATGACCATATTCTTCCGGCCGCGTTCGGTATAATATAGATCGCTCATATATTCCGGCGAGGCTATCGTTACGATTACCATGACCACAATTGGCAAACATCCAATAATAATTGCCGACATTTTAGCTTCTGCAGATAAAGCTTTAATCTTCTCACGCAGCAGCTTCCGACCTCTTAAAACTTTTGATAAATTGCCCAAAGATTCACCAAGATTACCCCCGGTTGTTCTCTGGATATTCAGAACTGTTGAAAAAAAGTTTACTTCTGGCACAGGCATACGTTCATACATCCGTTCCAAACAAGTTTCGAGCGGAACACCTACGGCTTCACCTTCGACAACACGGCGAAATTCCCCTGCCAGTGGCTCAGGACTTTCATGGGCGATAATTTTCAGACAGTCACCTAGCGGCAAACCTGTTCTGACGCCTCGGACAATAATATCCATGGCGTCAGCAAAGTTAGATGTGAATTTTTTTTGCCGCCGCCCGATGACAAAATTTAAAAACCACCGCGGCAGACCAAAGCCGACAACAAAAGCAACACCAGCTGAGATCAATGGATTTTTAGAAACCATTAGCGCTAAGAACCCTACAATCACACCAATGATAATCGATATTGCGGAGAAACGCCCCGGACTTGTCTTCCAATCCGCTTGTTCCAGTTTCGCCTTTAGAGATTTTCGTTGTTTCTTTTTCGCTTTCTGGTCACTTTCCAGTTTTGATAAAGAATCTTCAATCTGTTTACGCCGCTGACTAGTGTCTTCTGGTTTAAGGAAGCTTAGTAAGCCGGTTCTTTCATTTTCCGTATTACCACCACCACTTAAGCCGATCGAACGGGCGCGTTTTCCCGCCGTGTTGGTTTCACCTGCCAGTAAAAAATAGGCTAAAACAACGAAAAGTATAGATCCGCCGAGTGCTATAAGAGTACTCTGATCCATAACTAGCCACCCGCCGCGTCAAGCGCTTCAGCGAGTTCCTTTTCCAGGTTGAAATAACGTGCACGATCCCAAAATGCCGGTCTTGCGATACCCGTAGACTTGTGCTCGCCAATGATATTACCATTGGCGTCTTCGCCGTCCATTTCATATACAACCAGATCCTGGGTTACGATTACATCGCCTTCCATTCCGATCACTTCAGTGATTTTTGTGATCCGGCGAGAACCATCGCGCAAACGCGCTGCCTGAACAATTACGTCCACGGACCCAACAATCATCTCGCGTATTGTTTTCGCTGGGAGACTGAATCCTCCCATTGTGATCATTGATTCCAAACGTGACAGAGCCTCCCGCGGTGAGTTAGCGTGCAGTGTGCCCATAGAACCATCATGGCCTGTATTCATGGCTTGCAATAAATCAAAAGCTTCTGGTCCGCGAACCTCACCCACAATGATACGTTCTGGACGCATACGAAGGCAGTTTTTAACCAGATCGGCCATGGTGATCTTACCCTTACCTTCCAGGTTAGGCGGGCGGGTTTCAAGACGAACAACATGAGGTTGTTGTAATTGCAATTCAGCCGCGTCTTCGCAGGTAATAATGCGCTCATCAGGGTGAATAAATCCGGTCAAACAGTTCAGCAAAGTTGTTTTACCGGAACCCGTACCACCGGAAATCACCACGTTACACTGGCATGCGCCGATGATTTGCAAAACTTTAGCACCGGCAGGCGAAATTGATTTGAAATTGACTAGATCCTCAAGCTTAAGCTTATCCTTCTTAAACTTACGAATTGTCAGCGCAGGACCATCGATAGACAGGGGCGGCGCAATCACATTCACCCGAGAACCATCCAAGAGACGCGCATCACAAATCGGACTGGCTTCATCAACACGGCGGCCCACTTGAGACACGATCCGCTGACAGATATTCATTAATTGCTGATTATCTCTAAAACGGATATTGGTCTTCTGCATCTTACCATTGGCTTCGATGAAAACATGTTTAGCGCCATTGACCATAATATCAGCAATATCATCCCGCGCTAATAAAGGTTCTAATGGACCATAACCGAGAATGTCGTCACAGATTTCCCGAATAAGCTGCGTTTGTTCAGCGACAGATAGGCGAACATTTCTGATCGCAATGATCTCATCAACAATGGTCCGGATTTCATCGCGCGCGCGATCAGGCTGCATGCCTGCCAATGCCGATACATCAATGGTTTCAAACAACGCATTGAAGATCGTCGCCTTGGTTTCATAATATTCCTCAGAACGATCAGTGCTTGAGGAACTTTGAACCTGCGGTTTAGGCAGGTTTTCGGGTTTAGGCGCGGTTTCAGATTTTACCGGCGCAGTTATTGTCGCGGTGTTAGCCTGTTTTTTCCCAAACATTCACTATGACTTTCTTTTGCCTAATTTAGAGAAAAGCGAAGATTTTTTTCCGCTTTCGGCCGCGGCAGATTTCTTCTTTCCGCGACCTAAACCTTTGCGTTTTGAATTCAAATTAGGCGCTTCTCCAAAAACACCTGTTTTCAAACGGCTTGCCACATAATTTAACCCATTGACCGTAGAAGCCGCCGATTTGATATCTGTTAGCATCTTCCCATCATTAGCAGCTTCAAAAAATCCATCCGGATCAAAACCAATGACTAGTGCTGGTTCCATGCCAACCGCAGCGGCAAAATCCTTGACTGTTATTTCATGACTTTTCGAACGGCCTACTTTATTTAAAATCAAAATAGGCGCTGAGTCATTTGGACGTTCTGCCTTTAAGAAATCTATCAGATTTTTGGAATTCCGTAGATTTGCCAGATCACATGTGGCTGTGATGACTACGTCATCAGCAGAGGTTAAAATATTCCGCGTCCATTCACACCAGAAGTGCGGCATATCAAGGATAGTCAGCGGGCTGATCTTTCGCACGCCGTTTACCACTGTTTGGTATGCTTCAGCATTCATGATCGGATCATTATTCAAGCTGCCAGCCGCTGGTAGAATTGACAACTTCGCCGTGTGGCGCAACATAATGCGATCCAGCAAAGTATCATCCAATCGTTCGGGCTGTGACAATGCCTCTTCAAGGCCCTGGGTCGCGTCATAGGCAAAATCCAAACCCGTAGTACCCCACGAAGAATCTAAATCGACCAAAGAGGTTTCCTGCTTAATATTTTCGGCCAAACACCAGGCTATATTGTGAGCAATCGTAGAAGACCCCACACCGCCTTTAGCGCCAAAGAACGCCGATGTCCTGCCAACGAATGGTTTTTCCGGATCAGAGAAATGCTCTGAAATTGTCCTAATCATGCTCAATGGATGAAAGGGAGGAACAACATAATCGCTTACGCCGCTATCTAAGAGCTGTCGATAAAGCTTAATATCGTTTGTTGCACCAATCATAATCAGCTGCGTACCTTCATCACAAACCGAAGCCAGTTGATTAAGCTGAGCAAATAATTCTGGGCCCCGCATACCTGATTCAATCAATATAAGAGCCGGCGTACTTTCTTTGTGATAATAATCTAAAGCCGCAGGAAGCCCGCCCATAAATATTTTCAGGTTTGTTCGCTTCATACGCCAATCGCGTGACATTTCGTGAATAGCGTTTGCTGTCTCAGTCCTTTCACAAAAGGCCTGAATGGAAATGTTTGGCAGAGCAACTTCGCCGCCTTCGCCAAAAGCATCCGGTTCCGGCATGGCGATGCTCGGCGCTTGATGAGCTACTGGCATAGCTGGCGCATGCGGTACGCCTTGAGGCGCCATGGCTGGCATGGGCGGCGGTGCCATATTTGGCGCTGGCGGCGCTGGCATCGCTCCCGGCATTGGCGCAGCCTGATAAGGCGAGACCGGTGCGGCTGCCGGCTGTCCATATGGAGATGGCATCGCCTGCGGTACCGGAACGGCCTGCGGATGCGCCATTGGTGTTGGCTGCGGTACAGGTACAGTCTGAGGCGCTGGCGGTATCGAATGTTGAGGATTTTGAGTCATTATGCTTACTGCCTGCTTATTTATCCGATGATGATATTTCCTGGCGTGCCGGGTGTGCTGACGCAGGATTTGTTCCGTTAATATATTTATCGTATATCGTCATCCGTCGACGCATATTCGGCGGAGACATATCATAAGGTTGTAAAAGCTGACGTGGGTCATCAATCATCGCTGCGAGATTGGCCGAGGCACTGCATCCAAAATTTCTATAGGTCTGATTGTTATAGGTATAATGCAGGCCTTCATTCAGGCTGCAATCTTTTGGAAGTGTCTTTAACCGACGATAAGAAATTACGATCGGCGCAGCTACATTGTGCATGACCTGATATTGGCCCTCTTGCATAGGCGCGCCCGATAAGCCGATACCTGACATGATCGACTGCACCATGGCACGCGTTTGATCTGTACCAGCAGTTCGGCGGTTTGGCACGTTCATATAAAGCGGCCCATCCCCATATCGGCCATAAGCTGATAAAAATTGCGCGACGGCGTCCTGATCGCGAGCAGACAGGCTCATGCCATCGGGACGTGAATAAAGTTCCAACCGTTCTACTGATTCGGCAATTTGAATTGGGTGCTTTTTATATAATGGGCCATCACTTTCCGTAGGAATAGAGCATGCTGTCAAACTCAGCGCAGTAAAGCCGGCTGCTACAAGAAGTTTTAGAGTTATTGCATTATCTGTCATAATATCCTCGCCCGAGCCTAATCGACCACATGCCCAAACGGGCCATCTAAAGCTTTATCACCCAATTTCTTGGCATTTTCCCCGTACACTTTGTTCAACCGCCCCATCAGAAGCGCATCAGCGTCATTAGCTGTCACAAAGTTATCAAGAGGTGTCTGCAAATTATCCGGGTGTGTCGGATCAACCAAATAAGGGGTCACTATAACAACCAACTCGGTCTGGGTTGTAAGATCATCTCGACTTCTAAAAGCCGCCCCAATACCCGGAATATCTTTTAAACCTGGTGTTCCGTCCAGAGATTGACGCGCTTCTTCACGGATGAGACCCGCAATGACTAGGCTTCCGCCAGCTGGCAATTCTACAACTGTATTGGCCCGTCGAACACGTAAGCCAAGAATATCAGATGACACACCGCCTGTTTCAAATGACCCTTCAGTGGTCGGTTCTGATACTTCAGTTGAAATATTCAGTGAAATCCGTCCTTCACTTAACACGACAGGTGTGAAGCCCAGTGAAACCCCATAAGGTTTAAACTCAAATTCACGCTGTATGCGTCCTTGATCATCAATGAAAACATTTGTCAGGAGCGGAAATTCACCGCCCACCAGAAAGTTAGCCGTTTCACCGGAAATCGCGGCCAAGGTTGGTTCAGCCAGAGTCCGAATAAGGCCTACGCGTTCAAGAGCATCGAATGATCCTGTCAAGCGATCCAGCGCGCCGCCCATATTCCAACTGAAATTACCCGATAGACCCGCACCGGTCTCTAGTGCATTGGCACTTAAAAGAGATAGTGTAGAATCGCCTAAATTACCTAGAGCCGTTAAGTTAATACCGATTTGCTTGGAAACACTACGCTGCATTTCCACCATACGAACTTTCAGCAGGACCTGATCCTTGCCGTCAACACTCATAAGATTGACAACTTCGCCTTTAACACCATTCGTGTTTTCATCCAGCCACATAGTAGCGATGGCGGCAATTTTGTCGGCCGTAGCAGCATTAGCAACTCGGCCCGTTAGAAGCAGGTTGTTATTAACCGCTTGAACTTCGACGTTTGAATCAGAAGCATGCTGTGAAATCAATGACTTAAGACCATTAATGTCCCGCTCAACTCGAATTTCCAACGATAATATTTCTTGCCCATTATTGCCGTAGAAATAGACATTTGTCTGACCGGTTTGTTTACCTATCAAAACCGTCCGATTGGCGGTGTGAACCATCGCCTCAACAATGTCTGGATTGGAAACAATAACATCCATCATAGGTACCGGCAGTTCAACCACAGTTGATTTGCTAAAGGGTAGAACGATTGATTTGCTTACGGCACTTTGCCCTGGCGATTGTATGGAGACCGCATCGCTCGCTTGTGATTGGATATATGAGTAGGAACGATTACCAGCCTGTGCGCCCGCGCTCATTAAAGCGAGCGCAGAGATGAAAGCTCCTGCTTTCAGACCAATCTTTCTGATCTTGCGTGTCGTCATCTTATTGTCCTCGAATCGCAACCTGGGTCGGCTGCCCATTGCGATAAATAGTCATGGAAGTCGCTCCGCCCTTACGCTTAACACTCGCCTGGCTTTTTCCAGGGGCACTCGCGCGGCCCATAGGCCGTAAAGTAAGGCTCAAATCCCCCTGCGCCACAGATTGCTGTAGCATTTCAGCGTCAAATTGATTCATTTCAAACGTTGCTGTCGACCCGATAACTGATGCGCCTGTTCCAGAATCTGTGCTAAATGTCTGGTCAATTGCCAATACGCGGACATTTTCGAAAATGGTTTCAGCAGAGAAGCGCTTGCCACCGCCACCCGTTGCCCCGAGACCTGTAATCGCAGACGTTAAAATAATATCGACGTGATCTCCTGGCTGAATAAATCCACCTGCCGCAGTATCCACTGAAATACGCGTGGTCACAGCCCGCATACCAGGCCTTAATAAGGCGGCCATGACGCCTTTCGTGCCAGGCATCACAATTTTGCGTTCTGTGATGGGTTCATTGGCGTAAATTTCGCTTCGGGCTACACCGCCAGCTAGGTTTTCCATGGCCTGCTGATTATTGGCCCTTATTGTATATTCGGGAGACAATAATTCCTCTGGCCACTCTTTCCAGTCAAAGCTTTCTGGTGTGAGGCGTGTTCCGAACTTGATATCGTCTTTGGCTACAAGCACCCATTTCGTTGTTACAGTCTCTACAACCGGTTGCTGGACCTGCACAGGAGCTGCGACCGGTTTGGGTGTTCCAAGCTTTTTCAGCTGAAAGAATATTAAAGGCACCAATAAAATCATGGCCACCAGTAAGATAAGACGTCTTCTATCCATTGTTAAACTCTTCCCTTTGTGCCCTCATATTCGACTTGTACGAGCCAATTCGATAAAGCATGGTTAATTTTTAGGAATCTTCGGCAAAGAAATAGTTAACAGATTAGCTTAAAGTCACTGCTGCCTTAAAAATTTCACTTTGCGGGAGCGTTACCATGGCCCCAAAAGCTAAAGCCAGGCCATATGGCATGCGCGTTTCGTCTTTCACCAGACGATATAGCCAATCCGCACTTAAAATTTGTGCCGGGACAAATTTTCGGCCCCACAGGATGAATATCGCAATAACACCGCCCGCTAGGGTTGTATAAGTCACGTAAAGCAATAGATCGGGCCATTGCCACCAAAAGGATGTCGCTGCCATTAACTTGGCATCGCCGCCGCCGAGCCAGCCACACGCAAATAATACGAAACCAAATAGAAAAACACTGACTCCCACTGCAATATGGGTTCCAAAGGCAGCCCAGCCCGTCCACACAAAAGGAATGACAACGAAAAACCCAAGTAAAATCATGACACTAACCCAATTTGGGATCGTCATAGTCAGAGCGTCACGATAAGCGGCTGTCATCATGCCAAATATGAAAATTGCAAAAATTATGAACCCTAACAACACGGCAAAACCCTTTTTGTGATGATTATTGCAGTCTGATTACCGGATCAGGGTTAATATCCGGTTGCCAACTTATTTTCGGGCAAAAAAAAAGCCGCTCCGAAGAGCGACTTTAACTTCATTAATGAAGACTTATGGTGTTACACCAGCCTTATCAACTTCAGCAGCTACCGTCAAAAACTTCTGGTTGATGCTAGTACCAACAGTACGGGCACCAACGATGATAGCGACACCGATCAAAGCAGCGATCAGACCATATTCGATAGCAGTCGCACCAGATTCGTCTTTAATATAACGAGAAACTAAATTTTGCATAACAATACTCCCACGTATGCGTTTTGTTTATGAGGATTAAGACCCCACAGGGCCAATCCCTGTTATGCGTTTTATACGGGGGGGATATTACGATCCCTTTAAAGCTTATGGTAAAAAAACCATTTATTTCCAATAGATAAGACGAGCGATGTTACATGGCCCTTATAGTTCACGAATATGGCGAAAATGAGCCCTTTTCTGTAACCTATATAATATAATGTCACTTTCAGGCCAGCTAAGCGCTTAGAAATGCATAGCCATCAACCATTTGTAAACGCTTCATTCACTAAACATATAGAAACGACGCGAGAGCTGGAAGGGATCGCTATGTCTGTAATGAAATATTTTCGCCTGACTTTATCAAGCGCGGCATGTTTGATGGCAATAACAGCACATGCTGGTAACAATGCCTATAATGTTGAGCTCAACAAAACAGAAATTGTGCGTCTCAGCGAACCTGCAGCAGCTGTTATTATAGGTAACCCACAAATTGCAGATGTTTCAGTTCATAGCAGTGATACTATTTTTGTCATTGGTCGTGGATACGGAAAAACCAACCTGATCATCATGAATACGCTGGGACAAACTATCATGAACGCAGATATTCAAGTCACTTCATCAAATAGTCCAGGCAATGTACGTCTATATGCAGGCGCGGATCGAGCCAGTTATCATTGTAGCCCCTATTGCTTACCAGCGCCAGTTTTAGGTGATTCAAAAAAATTCATTGGTAATTTTACATCTAAGGAAGAGAATATACAGACAACCACAATCTCTGCCGGTGGAAATTTACCACCAGGTGTAATTGGGTTATCGAATGCAAATTCAACCTCTGATGCTTTCGGGCCAGAAGACCAAGAAATTCCAGATTTACCATTCCCTGAGTGATCACCTTTTAAAGAATTCAGTAAATTTTAACTAAGTTTCTTACGAGAAAATAAATCAGTTTTCTCTAAACCCTACCGTTCATATTATGGTGCAGGGTTATATATGTTGCGGAACATACGACGTAATTTTACTAAATATAAAAGTAATCGCGAAGGGGCGACGGCTATTGAATTTGCGATTCTAGCAATTCCATTCATGACCATATTATTCTCGATCATTGAATTGGCCATTGTTTTTTTCATTAGCTCGACTTTGACACACGCTATGAATGAAGCCGCTCGAGATGTTCGAACTGGGGAATTTCAAGCGAAGTGCGGCGGGGCAGAACAATTTAAAAAAGCCGTTTGCAATAACATGGCTACCCTCGGAGACTGCGCAAACTTACGTATTGATGTTGTAACGTCCGACACTGGACGCTTCGTTCCCGGGCTCCTGGAACCAACTCCAGGCATGATTGATCCGGATACAGGCAAGCCCTACCCGACCCCTCAGGTTAATCCTGACGTTTATGATCAGTCAGGTGCTCGCGATGTTGTTGTCGCACGAGCACAATATTACCATCAGCTTTCTTTACCGGGAAAATGGACACGACTATCCAATCAACCCAGTAATAAGCGTGTTCTGACGGCTGCAACCGCTTTTCGCAACGAACCCTTCCCTGACACAGGATGTGCATCATGATATCGCGTAAGACCATGCTGAAAAACCTGAAACGTCAACTACCCTTTACCCATGCTCTCAGTAAGAATGAAGAAGGTGTTGCTGCCATTGAATTTGCCCTCATAGCACCTTTTATGCTCGCCTTATATTTTGGCATGAGTGAAATTGCTCTGGGTATCACAGCTGACCGCCAGGTAGCCCATGCGACAAGTGTCGCGGGAGACCTCGCAACTCAAGTAGCTACCATAAACACTGATGAAATGGCAGACGTGATGACAGCGACTCTCGCTGTGCTAGGCGTAACATATGACACAGTATCTGCTCAAAAAGTAACGATCGAACTCAATAGCTTCCAAAAGGATACCGATGGCACCATTACGCGCGTGGGCTATGCTATTCTTGGACCACCCATTTCTGCCGGTGGCCCCGCTGATTATGATGCCAGTGGGCTTTCAGATCAAATGCTGAACGACCAGTCCGGTATTATGGTCGCTCGCATCAATTATGCCTATGAGCCCGTCACGCTTATGTTCATGAAAAATGTAACTTTGAATGAAACATTTCTTCTCAAGCCTCGTCAATCTGTGACCATACCTTTTGACGAAGACGGGAAAAACGCATTCAAGTGTTCAGCAAGTAAAAACTTGAGTGTGACCTGTAGCTAATCAATTATTTGCTCAGATAATTATTCAGAATATTTTCGCGCTCGGCATCATCAATGCCGAGCTTTTTTGTCAAATAGTCATCAAAATTTCCCATGTGAGACAATGAGGCTTCCAGATAGTCCGGTTCCACACCAAACATAGGCCTTAAAGCGTCTGGCGTAATTCTACGCTCAAAACTTTTCGACATCATTTTTGAAGCCGGTTCTAAAAAGCTCTCGACGTCGACAGCCTTCATCGTCAACATATAGTCATGCATGATATCATCATGTGACACGCCCAGAGTTTTCAGAATAATAGCGCCAAGTGTTCCAGTTCTATCTTTGCCTGCCGCGCAGTGAATAACAAGCGGCCTCCCCTCACTGGCCATATATTTTAAAGTATCGCTAAACATAGACACAAAGCCTTTATCCGATACTCGCGCCGCATAAGAACTGAGCATATAGTTCCGTGAATCTTCAGGGCCTTCAAGTTGTTCTTTCAAGAACATTTCATGCGGAGCGTATAGTCGTTCCTGAGCATCTGGAGCCTTTGGGTATTCTAATATGTCTATAGGAATACCGGAAATATTGTTTGGTTGTCGCCTACGTTCCGGCGCATGTCTTAAATCAACCAAAAGCCCCAAATCGAGACCGGCCAAAAACGAATGATCCGCCTGATTAACGTCAGAAAAATGCGCTGAACGGTATAGCTTGTCCGTTTGCACAGTCTGGCCATTGGCGGTTTTGTATCCGCCAAAATCACGAAAATTACGAACAGATTCTAACGGAACGATACGGGGCATATGTGCGCCGCTTGACCCTAAGCCGGATTGTCAGCCAGTTTCTTGGCCTGCAAACTCTCAAACTTTTCCCAAACGCCTTCATCGCCATGCCAATTCCCTTGCGTTGCACCTTTGGAATACTCAGTAGCGCGGGCTTCAAAGAAGTTGGCGTGCTCAACACCATTTAGAATTTCCGTAAGCCACGGCAAAGGATGATGTTCTATCCCATAGACTTTTGGAAGCCCCAACTGTCCAAGACGCCAATCGGCTATATAGCGGATATATTGCTTGATATCTTCACTGGTCATGCCCTCGACAGGCCCAAGCTCAAAAGCCAGATCGATGAACTTGTCTTCAAGACCGACAACAGTTTTGCAGCAATCCACAATATCATCGGCCACCGCCTTGGTGACGCAGCCGGTTTCCTTAGCAAACGTATGATAAAGCTTGATCATGCCCTCGCAGTGCAGGCTTTCATCCCGGATAGACCAGGTCACGATCTGCCCCATGCCTTTCATTTTATTCAGGCGCGGGAAGTTCATCAACATGGCAAATGACGCAAAGAGCTGCAGCCCTTCAGTAAACGCGCCAAACATAGCAACTGTGCGCGCTATATCTGCGTCTGTTTCGACGCCAAATTCCTGCATATAATTGTGCTTATCTGCCATGGCCTGATAATCCATAAATGCAGAAAATTCACTGTCCGGCATACCAATGGTTTCCAGCAAAAGCGCATAGGCGGCAATGTGTATAGTCTCCATATTGGAGAAAGCCGATAGCATCATTTTCACTTCGGTCGGCTTAAACACGCGGGCATAACGCTCCATATAATTGTCGTTTACTTCAACATCTGACTGAGTAAAGAACCGGAAAATCTGGGTCAGCAAATTCTTTTCATTCTCCGTTAGATTGGTGGCCCAATCCTTACAGTCTTCACCGAGCGGCACTTCTTCTGGCATCCAGTGGACTTGTTGTTGTTTTTTCCAAAAATCATAGGCCCATGGATAACGAAACGGCTTATAACTATGGGACGGCACCAATAAACCTGATGAAGCCCGCTCAAATTCGCCTTGCTGTCCCATAATACCCTCTAATGAATCATTTAGTTACTCACTATATATTGATAAGTGATTTGCCAAGTCACCAATATATAGTGCCCACAAAAAAATCAGACCGAAAGGGAATATTGTTGATAAAGCCTGTGGCTTCGCGATCAAAAAATGGGTTAGCGGCGCCAGGTAAACGATAGAGCGGCCGCATCTTCAGAAAAGGTAGAGCTTTCCATATTGGTTTCATTGCCAAAAGATGTGACTTCACGGCGGAAATAACCCAGAGAAATATCAGCACTATCGCCGATCCTGTAGCCAACACCCGCCTGGGCATCCCCTACGATAATCCGGTCTTGTAAATGGAAGTTTCCTTCGGTGACCCGGCCAAGACTGTTCGGTGAATACGTCACGGCTTCGGCGTCAGCGCCGGCAAACATATACCAGGTATTGGACTTGAACTCTTCATTGTCCTTCAAATCATCCCCAATGCGAACAAGTGCGCCAACAAGCGCGCTGGAGGCTCCATCGTCAAAACGCATTGAGGCACGCGGCGTCAGCTCAATATCAACCAATGTATCAATAGAGGTCGTCAAAGACTTGGAATACCGCATATCTAGTCGATCCTCGCGGGTCAAACACCCTTCTTCGCCGGTCATACAGCCAATATTCGTCACATCGAGATCAAATAAATTGGATCCCACGCTCTCAAGCGGTAAATCAATAGCCGTGTCCGACAATCCTTTTAAGGAGGAACTTAGACCAATAAAGTCTTTTGCGGATGTTTCTTGGGGCAATTCAAGTTTAAAAGTCTCCGGCTCACCGATTTTATCGTCATTTATTTGCGCTTGGGCCGTCGAACTCGCACCTGTAACCGCCAAGATCGTCATGCATGACAAAACAGCCCGGCGTAAGTGCAAAGCTTTTTGTTTTACAAGCATATGATGACCTGTAGTCCACATTTCAGGCGCTTCTCTCCTCATTCATCAGCCCATTCCCCTAAGGGTATAGCACACATTGGTAAAAATGTCGCCAAATTTACTCATATGAGGAATAAATAGGTTTTATGATTAACACAAGATTAAGATGGTCTAACCTGAGTAAATCATTTTGAGTGTGATCCAAATCACACAATTTCACATGATTTTACCAAAAATAACAACTTAAGCGATACTCACGGTTGCATTAGTTCAACATTCGTTAAAACCTGTCATAAACGACATCGTGCAAACAGTAACCGAAAGCACTTGATTAAACTATAAAATCAAGCAAATTCGACCTATGTTTTGGATAGCTCACAGACGCGTGATTAGTATAGCCGCTATGGTAGTCGGCCTTACAAATACTGCCTACGCACAAGCCAGTGACTTCAGTCTGGATGTCAGCTTGGGAGCTGAACATGATAGCAATGTAACCATCAGTGATATCGATTTTGCATCCGGCCTTGATGATATTGCATTTCTTTTCCGCGCTAAAGGAACAGCCAAACATGATTTCAATGATGATTTAACGGCAAAAGCCAGTTATGTCTTCTCTACAAAGGATTATGATGAGTTTTCCCAATTTGACCAACATTACCATTTAGGAACCCTTGATCTAGCTCATACATTCGGACGAACAAAATTAGGCGTAACTGGACGCTACCTACAGGCGTCAATTGACGGCTCTGAATACATCACAGCAAAGCAAATATCGCCCTATGTAAGCCGTTATTTTGGTCGTAAAAACTTTCTCAGGGCCAACTATACATTCAGTGACAGAAAGTATGATGAGCGACCTGAACGAGATGGCGATACTCATGGATTTGGTATTGACGGCTATCATTTTTTAAACGGCTCACGACAATTTTTTATTGTTGGTTATCGTTATGAAGATGTCGGTGCCTTTGAGCAGCAACTCGCCTATAATAAACATAGATTACAGGCCGAATATGTCCACCGTTTTCCCGTTTGGAAAGAAGATACAACTCTAAAATTATCGGCAAAATATGAAAGCCGAGATTATAAAGCGATCAACTTTGTCATTAATGACGAACGCTCAGATGACCGTTTCACCTATGGCGCATCGTGGAAAACTCCGATCCACTCTAATGCTTATCTAGAGCTAGACCTGAAATATCGGGATTATAATTCAAATTTGAGCCTTGTAGATTACAAGAAAACAGTTCTGAGCCTTAGAGTGGGAAATGTTTTTTAGAGTTATCCCGATGAAGAATTTGTCTTGATCAATCCATGACCATAAACCGGATCAAAACCAACAGCCCCTAAATCTTCAGCCATTGATTTAAGCTTATCAATAAAACCATCAGAAAAAATATTATCCGTCGCAGCGCTTGAAACTATAACAGCTGTCACGAAGGGCGCCGCCATCGAAGTACCTGACGACGTCTTATAGGCTTTGGATTTTGCAGCATGACGCAACTTAACCCCCGGCGCAGAAAAATCGACGTGATCTCCCCTGCCTGCAAGGCGGTAAACTTTTTTACTATCCGACACCGCGGTTACCCCAATCACATCCGTATAAGCAGCCGGATATAGAGGCGGAGCATTAGGCCCCTCATTACCAACGGCGGCAATAACCACAGTGTTTCTAGTAACCGCCGCGTCTATCGCTCGCTTTAAAACCCGGTTCGGAGGCCCTGTTAGGCTCATATTGATCACGGAAACATTCTTCTCCTTCATCCAGCTGATTGCTTTGACAAGGCTATCCGTAGTCGCCGTGCGCCCTCCATCCTTTGTTTTAAAAAACACAGAAGCCGCATAATATTCAGCATCAGGTAACAAGCCAGCATAGTCTTGTGACTGCCCTGCTAAAATTGACAGGACAGCTGTGCCGTGGTCCCGCGGCCGTTCAAGCTTACGTTCTACAAAATCTGCCGTGTGAATATTTGCGGCTTCAAACACAGGGTGGTTCAAGTTTACAGCGGTATCGATAACGCCGATCTTTTGTCCTTTCCCTGTAAAACCTGATGGAAGTTTAAGCAGAGTTTTTGGAGCCAATCCTTTTCGTCGGCTGCTTTTGCTCCGACTTGGTCTGTAAATATGATTAAGATCAATCTCGGCACTTGGCGCAACGGCTGAAATGGCTGCCTGAGTTTGATCCAGAGATAAATTACCCTGTGTCTGTACCCTTGCCACTGCAAGGCCGAGGCCTTCTAGGGGCTCAATACGATCAATTGTCATTCCAATGGAACGAATAGCTCCAAATTCACCCGGATCAGCAATAATAATCCACTCATTCAGAGCGGCTTCAAGGCCGTTTTTGTCCAGCTCAATATCAAAGTCGTCCAGAATATCCGCTTCATTAACACCGTCCAATGCGTCCAGCATGTCGATAAATTCCCAGTCGATTTCATCTGGAAATTCGTCTTCATAGTCCTGCGCCCATGCACAAGGTTGTACACTGAGCAAACCGAAAATAAGGATTGCAAATGCCCTAAGCAAAAGACGAATTTGTAAGCAAGCAAACATAAAACTCAAAAAACATTCCTAGCTATGGAATAATCTATGGCGCTTATTCGTCAATAAGGTAAAACAGAAGGGAGTTTTATGAGATAAAGTCTTGAGAGAAGAGTTAATCAGCCTCTTGCCGAATTTACGGCGGTTTGCATTATCGCTCACCGGCTCAGCAGCCGATGCGGATGATTTACTGCAAACAACCGTCGAACGCATCCTAAAGCGCGGCGTGCCTGAAGGGGCACATATCGGAAAATGGGCCTTTCGAGTGTGCCGCAATGCGTGGATAGATGAAACACGATATCGTAAAATACGGCGCGCTCCTGATGAACAAAGCGAGGACAGCAACCGCCACAGTGAAGACGGTGTCGCAACAGCGCTGGAAAAAATTGCAGTATCGCAAGTTGGGAAAGCCTTACAAGCCTTACCGGATAACCAACGCGAGGCTCTCGCACTGGTCGCTATTGAGGGCTTTACATATGCAGAAGCATCCGAAGCCTTGGAAGTGCCCATAGGCACGATAATGAGCCGTGTTGCTAGAGCGCGAAAAGAACTCTCAGCACAGTTTGATCTCAAAGACTTATTAGGGTCATAAAAGATAACAGATATGAAATATACAGACGAACAATTATCAGCTTTTTTAGACGGCGAACTGTCCGAGGCGGATATGAACGCCATAGAAAAAGCAATCGAGGTCGATCCACAGCTTTTGGCAAGGCTCGAAGCATTAACAGCGGTCGATGAACGACTTAAAGAAACATTTGCCCCTGTAACTGACGCGCCAATCCCTGCATCCATTCTGGCAATGCTGGATGAAAAACCCGACGAACAGCCAACTAATATTGTCAGCTTTTCCGACCACAAAAACAAACGTAATCTATGGCAGTTTCCAACGGCAATTGCCGCGTCTTTAATGATAGGGTTTTTCGCATCACAGACATTTGTCTCAAATAAATCCTCGACCATTGATATGATTGCAACGGGCCCAGTTAACCCAGACAGTAAGCTCTACGCAGCTTTATCGTCACTTCCTAGCGGGGAAAGTCGGGACGGGCTAACCCCTTTATTGTCTTTCAAATCATCTGATGGGAATTACTGCCGGGAATTCACAAGCCCGACATCCCGCGGACTGGCCTGCGGAAGCCGGCAAGGCTGGACCGTCATATCTCAATCACACGCCCCCCAGAATGGGACATCCGGCGGCTATGCGACAGCAAGCGCCGAATCTTCAGAAGCTTTTGACAGTCTTGTCGATAGCCTTATGAAGGATGACGTTTTATCGACAGAGCAGGAAAAAGCCTTAATTCAAAAAAAATGGCAAAAATAACGGAATAAATTTGCCGCCTCAATCGTCTCCAACATGTAAACATCAAAAAGGAGATGATCATGCAAAAATCAGCTTTAAAAATATCTTTGTTCTCCGCCATGCTTGTCGGAGCCGGATTCGCCCTGTCGGATGTCAGCGCTGCGATTCCTACTTGGGATGATTATGAGGATTATGGTTTTTACGATACCGAACTAGGCTTTGTTAGACATGAGTTTAATGTCGCTAAAGGCAAAGAGTTTGTGCCGGTAAGTTCAGCCGATATTAAAACTTCGGACGACAAACTTACCGTTGAAATGATCAGAAAAGTTATTCCAACGCATATATCCGATAAATATCTTGCTCGCGTAGTCCTGGCCGAGACCAATGACGGTTCAGCATTTGCCGGCCCGATTTCTGAAGATGGCGCCCGCTGGGAGATTGTTGTGGATGTAGACGCCCATGAAGGGGACAGAACAGATCTCAAACAAACAGCTATTCATGAGGTCGCCCATGTTTTGAGCCTAAATGACGATCAGCTGGAAACATCTGATGATAAGTGCACAACCCTGGAAATGGATGAAGGCTGTCTCAAAGCCAGCTCTTACCTCTATCCTTTTTATCAAAAGTTCTGGCAAGGGCGTTTCAAACAAGATGCTGTGTTCAACCCTTATAACAAAGCCCCTTCAGCTTTCGTTTCCGAATATGCAGCAACAAACCTGGCTGAAGATTTTGCCGAAACCTTTGCCATTTTTGTCATGGAACCTAAGCCTGACGGGCATAGCCTGGCAGAACAAAAAGTCAGATATTTATATGACTTTCCTGAACTCATGAAAATCAGGGACCGTTATCAAACGGGCTAATATTCAAACAAATGAAACGGGCTTCTAGCCCGTTTTTTCTTTGTCGAATTTTTTTAAAATAAAATGGAATAAAGTCGGCCCTTCATCCGTCTTCTTAGTATCAGCAAAGGAGAAGACCCGATGATAAACAACACAAATACATTTCGAAACAGATTGTTAGTTTCAACATTTCTGGCCGTCGGACTGGGTTTTAGTATGCAAGCAAATGCTGAAATCTGGCAGGATATTAATGCGGCAAAAGCAAAGAAAACTGCGCCCCAATCCTTAAAGACACAAACACCCTCGGTTACGCGTGGACGGCATTTACAGCTTGATAAAACCGAGCTTGAATATCTATTAAATCAGGCACCCGATGAAGCACTGGGTAATTCCAGCGCTATTGTTGAGCTGCCTCTGCCCAATGGACAATTAGCCAAATACAGAGTGTTCAGCTCTCCGGTTATGGCTCCTAGCCTGGCCCGGCAATATCCTGACATAAAAACCTATAGAGTTGTGGACATCAACAATCCCGATAATACAGGACGTCTGGATCTCACCCCTGACGGCTTCCACGGAATGCTATCTCAAAATGGAGAAACTATCTTCATTGATCCTGTAGGAGATAATTACCAATCCTATTACAAGGGCGATTACACATCTGAAATGGGCGGCAAAAACAAACCTGCCTTTAACTGCGGCTTCCATGAACGTGAGAGCAAAGCCAAAGCGGCAGGCAATATGACCCGCTTTGATAAAGCTGCTTATAACCGCGCTCAAAAACCGGATGTTTCTTTCGGGACGGAGCTGCGAACATACCGTCTTGCCGTTGCGGCCACTGGAGAGTTCACAGCCTTTCATGGCGGAACCAAAGAAAAAGCTATGGCTGCTATTGTAACCGGTATTAATCGTGTCAATCAGGTCTATGAAAGAGATGTCGCTATTAAGCTTGAACTCGTGGCTAATAATTCTGACATTGTTTACACCGATGCCAGTTCCGACCCATTTACAGATAATAGTGCGGATAGCCTGATCGAGGAAGTTGGCAAAGATATCAACGCAAAAATTGGCGTTGCTAATTATGATATCGGCCATGTTTTCAGCACGGGCGGCGGCGGGTTAGCTGGCTTCGGCGTTGTTTGTGGCGATGCTAAAGCTGAGGGTGTTACAGGCAGTGACAGTCCCATAAACGATCCGTTTTTCATTGACTATGTCGCCCATGAAATTGGACACCAATTTCACGCTGACCATACGTTCAACGGTTCAGCCGGTGGCTGTAGCGGTAATCGTAGTGATACGGCCGCCTATGAACCCGGTAGTGGATCTACTATAATGGCATATGCCAGCTTATGTGACGATGAAAACCTCCAGTCCCAAAGTGATGTGTATTTCCATACGCACTCTATTGCTGAAATCAGCGGTTTCATTGCTAATAGCAGTACGGGTGGTAGTTGCGGGGTCGCAAAAAGCCTGAACAACGCTGTCCCTGTACCAAATGCAGGTAGCGATGGCGCTATCCCTAAATCAACACCATTTATTCTAACGGGCACTGCTACAGATAGTAATGCAGGCGACAACCTGACTTATGCTTGGGAGCAATATGATCTAGGTCCTACGACCACCAGTAAAGCCAGCCTTACGGATGATGGTAAGCGCCCATTATTCCGCTCCTTCACGCCTACGGCTTCTCCTAGTCGGGTATTTCCGAAATTGGGAGATGTACTGAGTGGTTCATCGACCTATGGTGAAGTTTTGCCAACCACGGCCCGTGATTTGAACTTCCGCTTTACAGTTCGTGACGGCAAAGGCGGCGTTGCTACAGATAGTCTTAAACTGACTGTAAGTGCAGATGCGGGCCCGTTTACTGTCACTGCACCATCAGCGGCAGTTTCCTGGGCGCAAAATAGTGTTCAGACCGTGTCATGGGATGTTGCCAATACCACAGCTGCGCCTATTAACTGCGCAAAGGTTGATATTGGTTTGTCCACTGATGGCGGACAGAATTTCTCCGTCATGCTCAAATCCGGCGCGGCCAATGATGGTAGTGAGCAGATTACCGTTCCGGGTAATGCCACAACCAATGGACGCCTAAGGATCAAGTGCACAAATCAGCCATTCTTTGCTGTAAACAAAGGCACGATTACTATTAGCGGTTCCGGCGGCGGTGGAGGCAGTGTCAACACAGCGCCTATTGCTAATGCTGACAGCTTTACTGTTCAGCAGGATAGCGGCGTAACACGCTTTGCTGTTCTGGATAATGACTCTGATGCTGATGGCGATACATTGACCATTACTGAAATAACAAACATCAGCAATGGCGGCACCGCAACTGTCAACGGAACCCGTATTGATTATCAACCAGCCAGCGGTTTCAGCGGCGTGGAAAGTTTTACCTACGCTGTTAGTGACGGCAAAGGCGGGACTGCAACTGCCAAAGTATCGGTTACCGTCAATGCGGTCGCGACATCTACAAACAGTGCACCTACCGCAAAGGCGGATACCTATTCCGTTGATCAGGACAGCACAGCCACTGATTTGAACGTGCTAGCCAATGACAGCGACCCTGATGGAGATACCCTGACCATCACCGCTGTGAGCGAACCCAATAATGGCGGTTACGCGACTATTAAAGGCACCGCAATCAACTATGAACCTGCTTATGGTTACGCTGGGTCAGAGACGTTCACTTATACCATTAGCGATGGTAAAGGCGGAACTGATACGGCCAGTGTAACGATTGACGTAAAAGCTACAAGCGCGCCAAGTGGTAGTAGCGGCGGCTCGGCTGGTGGCTCGACCGGCGGATCAACAGGTGGTTCTGGAGGCGGAGCAGGTGGCGCTTCCTTCACAGGAGGATCCTCATCTGGTGGCGGTAGCTTTGGCTTGTTCACTCTGTTGCTTTTAAATCTTGGACGATCAATGAAAGCGGCCAGAATTAAGCGAGCTAGGAAAAAGCAAGCTCAAGCCGTAGTTACTGGGAGCGTTTAAAATGAAGTCTATGATCACAAGCTTATGCTTAATAATAATGACTGGCATCTCTACGGGATGCCAGCAGGTTCAGGCGAGCAATAACGCTCACAATCAAGACCGATCATCTCAGGACATAGATTTACCTATGAGTAACAAGGAAAGACAAATAGCCGATAAGTTACAATGGGTAAAATCTGCGGACCCCGTTGCTGATGCTACTGCTGCACTTGAGGCAAAAGATAGCGATGGTAAATTAGAACTTATTGCCTTTTCAGGTCGTGGGAAAAGTTTTCCAGGGCTCACAAAGGCTCAATATGAATCTATTGAGGACCATGTGACCTATCGTTATGCAGAAGGCAGCGGTGACATAATTTATGGGGCTACTCATAAGAAATTGCGTCAGCAATTACGCGATTATGTCAGTCAGTATAATACCATTATATATACTGAAATTTCTAAGACACCTTAAAACTCCTATGATCCAGCAGGCGCTCTCATGGCCCTGTTGGATCAAACAATAGACGATGGACTAGATGCACAATACTCGGTCATATAAATTCTGGATATTTCCGGCACTGATCTTAGTCTTGGCCGCGGCCATTGAGCTTTATCACCCTAACGCGCGAAGCCTCTTCCAATATCAGGGTGACTGGTTTCAAAACAGTGAGTATTGGCGAGCTATCAGCGGACATTTTACGCATCTGGGATGGCGGCATCTTTTGCTGAACGCATCCGGTTTCATTCTGATTTGGATTTTATATGGAAAACTATTTAAAGCCTCCACTTGGTTGATAATGTTTTTGTTTATCAGTCTTGGGATCAGCTTTGGATTTACAATTTTCGATACAGATATAGAATCCTATGTGGGCCTATCGGGCGTATTGCATGGTTTTATGGCCGCTGCTGTAATTGCCGGCCTCCAACAAGAAATGAAGACAGAACCGTCACTATTCCCATGGGAAAGCGCGATCATGATAATCGGTCTTTCTGGAAAAATCATCTATGAACAAATAATAGGCCCTGTCCCTTTCACCCAACCGGCTTCAGGCGGCGACGTAGTCGTTAATGCTCATTTCTATGGAGTCATTATAGGCGGGTTATGCGGACTACTAATAACCGCCTATAATCGAAATTCATAACCCCGGACTACTGACAGGCGAGGCATTCCTCATAGTCAGTGGGCGCAGCGTCCTGCATGGCTTTTTCCATATCATTGGCCGGCTTATCATCCATACCCGCAAAAGCAGCACGCTGTACAGATTTTGAACGGCAATAATAAAGCGATTTCACGCCCTTTTCCCAAGCTGTCCAATGCAGCATATGCAAATCCCACTTATCAACATCACCTGGAATAAAGATATTCACGGACTGGGCCTGACAAATATAAGGCGAGCGGTCAGCAGCATGCTCAATGACCCAGCGCTGATCAATTTCAAAAGCTGTACGAAAAACGGACTTTTCCTGATCGGTAAGTTCACTCATATGCTGAACGGAACCTTCATGTTCCAGAATAGTGCCCCAGACTTCCGGCGTGTTCAGGCCTTTTTCTTCGAGCAAATTCTCCAAGTGCTTGTTTCGAACGGTGAAAGATCCGGAAAGCGTCTTATGCGTATAAATATTAGCCGGGATCGGCTCGATGCCAGCTGACGTGCCTCCGCAGATAATCGAAATTGACGCTGTCGGCGCAACAGCCAATTTGTGCGAAAAGCGAGCTTTGATACCCATATCCGCCGCATCAGGACAGGCTCCGCGCTCTTCAGCCAGCACCACAGATGCTGCGTCAGCGCCGCGTCGAATATGACGGAAAATTCTATTATTGAAAGATTTTGCCATAGCGCTTTCAAATGGAATGTCTTTACTTTGCAGCAGGCTATGGAAACCCATAAGGCCCAGACCGACAGACCGCTCACGCATAGCTGAGTATTTGGCATCGTTCATTTCATCAGGCGCGCGCTGAATGAAATCCTCCAAAACATTGTCCAGAAAGCGCATAATGTCTTCGATGAAGCCTTCTTCGTCTTTCCACTCTTCCCATTTTTCGGCATTTACCGAAGATAGGCAGCAAACGGCAGTGCGTTCTTTACCGAACTTGTCCTTGCCTGTTGCAAGCATGATTTCAGAACAAAGATTAGACTGTCTGACCCGAAGCCCCTGCTCGCGCTGATGTTTGGCCAGGGCTTCGTTGACTGTATCGGAAAATACCAGATATGGCTCGCCGGTCTGGAGACGCATTTCCATGATTTTCTGCCACAAATAACGGGCGTCGATAGTTTTGATAACCTCGTCTGTCTTGGGTGAACGCAGACCGAACTCCTTACCATCACGCACAGCCATCATGAATTCATCACTAATATTCAGGCCATGATGTAGATTCAGGGACTTACGGTTAAAGTCTCCACTAGGCTTACGGATTTCCAGAAATTCTTCAATTTCCGGATGATGAACATCCAGATAAACAGCCGCTGATCCGCGGCGTAAAGACCCTTGAGAAATCGCAAGTGTCAGGCTGTCCATAACCCGGATGAACGGAATGATTCCGGATGTTTTACCAGCCTTGCCGATTTTCTCACCGATTGATCGGACATTTCCCCAATAGGTTCCAATACCGCCGCCATTAGACGCCAGCCATACATTCTCGTTCCAAATGTCGACAATGGAATCAAGGCTGTCATTGACCGAATTCAAAAAACAGGAAATGGGTAAGCCGCGGTTCGCGCCGCCATTTGACAAAACAGGCGTTGCCGGCATGAACCAGAGCTTGGACATATAATCATAGAGGCGCTGGGCGTGCGCAAGATCGTCACAATAAGCTTCTGCGACGCGCGCAAACATATCTTGATAGGATTCTTCAGGTAATAAATAACGATCAACAAGTGTCTTCTTACCAAAATCAGTCAGTAATTCGTCACGGTCACGATTCTGTACAACATGACCGATTTCCAGGCTTCTGACAGCTTGTGGTTTACCCGCTCTCTTGGCTCTATCAGAGACCTCAACTTTCGAATCTTGACTTTCCTCTATATGATCCATCTCCGTGACCATTTCTTCAGCCAAGTTGTTTCGCAAGCTGTGCTCTGACATAATTTTCCCCTCTTAAGGCCGTTACCGACCCGAATTTTGCCCAAAAAACGATTCTCGTGCCGTAAAGCCCGTGATCGGTTTTAATCTCATGAAAGTGAAGCCCCGAAGGTCAACGACTATATATAGTGTTGATTTGCTCACTTTCGTCAACACTTAGTGTGCTAAAAAAGGAAATTTTTTGTTAACGAGGTGTTAAGTACCAGATTTTTCTGTGAATTTTTTCTGAACCACCGATTCAATTGTCGAAAATTCAAACTATCTTATTTAAAACCTCAACCGTATCGCTTACTTCGATCCTGGCGGACAGGCCATACACTCAACTGAAAGGTATAAGTTGAAGATTTTACTCGTTACCGACGCGTGGGAACCACAAATGAACGGCGTTGTCCGAACCTTGTCCCGTACGGTCAAAGAACTGCGTGATAATGGCCATAATGTTGAAGTCATCGCGCCGTCAGACGGGTATTGGACTATGCCGCTGCCCACCTATCCGGATATACGTCTGGCACCCTTTGCCAAAGCCGATGTGGAGCGCCGGATCGTCAAGTTCGGCCCGGAAGCTGTCCACATCGCTACAGAAGGCCCCATCGGACTCGCCGCTCGCAGTCTCTGCCTGAAATGGGGCATGCCGTTTACCACCAGCTATCACACCAAGTTTCCAGAATATATCAAAGCCCGTTTTCCTTTTATTCCTTTATCCCTGCCCTATAAATTTGTTCGAAGCTTTCACAATAGTGGCGGGCGGGTAATGGTTACCACCCCATCCATGGTTGAATTTTTAATGGCGCGCGGGTTTCACAATCTTGCGCCCTGGGCACGAGGAGTAGATCTCGAACAGTTCAGCCCGAATAAAAGATTCGCCCCCAAAGATGTCTATGAAGGTCTCCCCCGCCCTGTCTTCGTGAATATAGGTCGGGTGGCCGTCGAGAAAAATATTGAAGCTTTTTTAAAGCTTGATTTACCCGGTTCCAAGGTCGTGGTCGGTGATGGCCCACAACTCGAGGCTCTCAAAAAGAAATATCCTGACGCCGTATTTACAGGGGCAAAATTTGGCGATGAACTGGCCCGTTATTACGCCGATGCCGATGTATTTGTTTTTCCATCCAGAACAGACACATTCGGCCTGGTCATCATAGAAGCCATGGCAACCGGCACTCCTGTAGCGGGTTATCCCGTGTCTGGCCCCATTGATATCATACCCGGCAGCGGCTCGGGAATCGTATCAGAGGATTTAAAACAAGCCTGCATAGACTGCCTGAAAATTGATCGCAACATCCCTGTCAAACACGCCCAAAATTATAGCTGGAAAGCCGTCTCTCAGACCTTTTTTGAACTCTTAACTCCTGAATACGAACCCGTAGCAAGGAAACGGTGGAGGCGCATAAGACGACTCGCAAAAATAGCCAGCTCGCCCTACCATCTCCTGAAAAAAGGAGTACGACGAATATCTCGCACTATTAAAAATGTAATTAAATAAATCTGAAACGAGACGGACGTGTTGCATAAACAATATATGGATATGGGGAACAAGCCTATACTCTTACCGCAAACACGTCCGCATTTGCCCAGAAATTAGCTCCGCCTTTTATTGCACTTATACGCCCCGTACAATTATCGGCGAGCTAATTTCAACAACTCTCTTATAATTTGACTCGCAAAAAGTCCTGTGGAAGCTTATAGGAAGTTCTTAGGTATTTCTTAGGCTTGCTATTAATGCACCCTACATACCTATGCTATGAGGGGAGCAAGAGCCAATATGCAAATCGGACAAGCGCAAGTCGATTTTAAGGCCCATGAGATAAATGGCCCTGCCGGCAATCATACGGTCGAGCCTAAAGTCATGCAGGTACTCGCAATACTGGTCGAAAATGCTGGCGAGGTCGTCACCCGTGAAAACCTGATTGATCAGGTATGGGGCGTGGGCTATGGCGGCGATGAACGGTTATCCCGCGCAATATCTTTACTACGCAAATCTCTTGGTGATAGCCGTAGTCAACACGCCTATATTCAAACCATTCCCAAAACCGGATACAAGCTAACAGTCGATATTGAAACTCCGGACCAAGAGAGCTCTGCCGATAACCATGCCGTTAGCCCCGTTGCCACAACAGGAACGACAAAATCTGACTTGATGTCAAAAAGGGCATTAATCGGCCTGATGGGCGCAGGGCTGGCCGCGCTCGCTGCTTTTATGTATTTTGGCAAACGCCCAGCGTCCTCACCAATAACGCCGCCTCTTGTTATGATTATGGACTCTGCTCATCCCGCCCGCATTTACGATGAACAGATAACAGCGCAGGGCGGGACAAACGCAGATATTTTAAGTGATATTTTTGCTGACCTGCCCATACGAACTCAAAAAGAGCTGATCTCTCCAAACTGGAACCGTTATGAGGCCATGACTCAATTCGAGCCTGAGTTAATTGTGATTCACTATTCAGGCTTTAAGCAGGAAGACGGTAGCGGCGATCGCCCACAACTGAGATTATTAGTGGAATACTTCCATAAATCCGACACAGAATTTTTAGTTTACAGCCGCGCCAGTCGAAAATGGCTCTCGGATAAAATGGATCTGGTTCTCAAAGATATATACGCTCAGGACCCTGCATTAAGACAGAGGATAGATATCTTTCCATTGCTGGAATATGGGGAACCCAAATGGCAAGATCCAGCGTCAGCACAAGCCATAAAACTCAAAGTCAAAGACATGCTGCAATTGGATTAAGCACCTAGCCTAAATGCTTACGCATATACAATCTGGGATGCGCGCCATAGGCCTGGGTCACGGAAAGCAATTCCCACCCTTCCAGAGCAAAGCGGTTGAGCGCCTCTTCGAGTTGTTGATCCCGTTTCTCCAACTTGGAAAAACTACTGACCTTGATAGTTGCGACTTTATACTGCCACTTACGAGACATAACTTCCCTTTCCAAACCGGATAATAATCAGCGTTTCATATAGGCCACGGGATACCCCATAGCACTGTCCTTTAGGGCCACTAATTCCCAGCCAATTTTACCAAGTTGATTTAATGTATCCTGATAGGTTTGAACGTTTTTCTCAGTATTTAACCCCAAACCATCAGGTTTTAATATAACCAGTTTGTATTCCCAATCCCGCCCTCTCATTTAACGCTCCTCTTGCTTATCGATTTCAATGGGTTTTGCCGAACGCTCCTTTAGGCGCCCTTGCCGCCGCAGTGCATCACGCAGCACATATTCTATCTGTGCATTTAAAGAACGCAGATCATCATCGGACCAACGCTTCATGGCCTTTAGGACATCTGCGTTGATCCTCAGTGGATATGATTTCTTATCCGGCATGCTTGCCCGGGACGCTAGTAAAGCGAACCAGTATTAACCACGGGCTGTGTGGCCCGATCCGAACACAGAACAACCAGCAAGTTACTGACCATGGTCGCGCGACGTTCTTCGTCCAGCTCTACAACACCTTTCTGGGATAACTCTTCTAAAGCCTGCTCGACCATACCGACAGCACCTTCAACAATCTTTTGACGTGCCGCGATAATGGCGCCTGCTTGCTGCCGCTGCAGCATAGCCTGAGCAATTTCCGGTGAGTAAGCGAGGTGCGAAATTCGCGCTTCGATCACATTAATCCCAGCCTGAGCCAAGCGATCTTGAATTTCTTCTTTTAGCCGCTCTGAAATTTCAGCCGGATGGGAGCGTAGCGAAATCTGTCCATCTTCATGTTGATCATATGGATAGCTGGTCGCCATAGCGCGTATAGCAGCTTCGGACTGAATTTGCACAAAACTCTCATAGCTATCAACATTGAAGACGGCTTCGGCAGAGTCAGAAACTTCCCAAACGACAATAGCTGCAATCTCGATGGGCGAACCATCCAGTTCATTGACCTTTAACTTACCGCTCTCAAAGTTGCGAACACGCAATGATACTTTCTTCTTTGAGAAAAACGGGTTGTTGAATCGCAGGCCCGGCGTCCGCACCGTCCCGACATATTTACCAAATAAAGACAAAACGGCCGATTGATTAGGCTCCACCTTATAAAGCCCTGAAAAGCCCAGCATCGTTGCCAAAAACAACACAATGGCTCCAAATACTTTAAAGCCCACTTTGGCATCCACACCCGTGACAAACAGCCAAATTGAAGACCCCAACATTCCCAACAACACCGCTAAAAAAGGGATCCCGCTCACAGAACCAACTGATCTTTCTCTAATATCACTCATCACATTCTCCATAATTTACATATATTATGATATCACTTTGATATCTATTTGTCAATAAACGATTAAAAGACATCTATACGGGCACTCATTTTTAGGTTAATAATCTGGCGAAATTTGAAGGCCCAAAGAGAGACTATTCATGAAGAAATTTTTACTCGCCCTAAGCGTAACAGCCCTGACCCTAAGCGCCTGTTCCAAGACCGAAACAAAAAACAGTGATGTCGTAAAGACAGTCAAAACCACCGCTGCAACCCAAGTGCCTACTTTAAGCAGCTCCGATAAAGACGCGCTTATGGCCGTACTTAATACTCAACCTGATGAAACCAAGGCACGTTTTGAAGCCAGGAACCCGCAGGCAACACTTGAATATTTCGGAATCCAGCCCGGCATGACTGTAGTCGAAGCTCTACCCGGCGGAGGCTGGTATTCCAAAATACTCATACCTTATCTTGGCCCTGAAGGAACATTAATCGGCATGGATTATGATTTGGACATGTGGGCCAAATTCGACGGATTTGTGAATGAAGAATTCTTGGAAAAACGAAAAAGCTGGCCTGCCACCTGGATTAAAGATTCGTCGGGGTGGGGTATTGAAAACGGCTCACAACTTAGCGCCTTTGCCATTGGTGAAATGCCTGAACACTTAAAGGGCACAGCGGATGCTGTCTTGCTGATCCGCGCCGCACATCATTTGAACCGCTTTAATCAAGCTCACCTGGCCGATAGCTTGAAGGACATTCACGATGTTCTCAAACCCAGTGGGGTCGTCGGCATTGTCCAGCACCGCGCTAGCGAAGATCAGGATGATGGCTGGGCTAATGGTGATAACGGCTATCTTAAACAAAGCCTCGTCATCAAATTTATGGAAGACAATGGGTTTGAACTGGCTAAAACCCCAAGCGCGATTAACAGCAATCCAAAAGATATGGCCAGTTCAGAAACAGACGATAAAGTTTGGCGCCTGCCCCCGACCTTGGGTACCAGCCGGGACAATGAAGAGCTTCAAGCCAAAATGAAAGCTATAGGCGAGTCTGATCGTATGACTTTGGTCTTCCGTAAAAAAAGCTGATCCCGCTTTAGATAACCCGGTTTAAACTTGTCCGACACCCTAAGGATAGCCAGTTACAATATGCGCAAGGCTGTCGGGCTTGACTGGAAGCGTAAACCTGAGCGGATCGTTAAGATTTTAAGCGAAATCAATGCCGATCTGATTATCTTACAAGAAGCTGATAAACGCCTTAAACCACGTCCCGGTGTTTTACCGATCCATCAACTACATCAACTGGGTTATAAAATTGCGCCCTTGGCTCAAAACCCAAACAGCCATGGATGGCATGGCAATAGTATTTTATATCGAAGCCATTATTCCATAGAGTCTACACATTGCCTTGAGGTTCCCCATCTGGAACCTCGTGGCTCCGTGGCGGCAATAGTAAACATTCCTGAGATGGGTAAGATCAGCATCATCGGCGTCCATTTGGGGCTCACCTCAAAACAGCGATCAAAACAATTACAATTTATTGACAACCATGTTCAAGCCAACTGGGGCAACGTACCTGTTGTAATTGGAGGAGACTTCAATGAATGGCGACCTGAAACCATAAAACAGGCTTTAGGCAAACAATACGAGTTAGTAACCCCAGGACCAAGCTTTCACAGCTTAAAGCCTAAAGTGGCTTTAGATCATTTTGCGATCAGAGGGAATTTGCAAATCACCTCATCACATGTACATGTTTCCCCCCTGTCTCGCAAAGCCTCCGATCATTTACCAATAGTCCTGGAAAGTCGTTTTAATCTGAGTGAACAACTATGATCCTAATAGCTCTACACTACATTTTCGTCACACTGACACTTTTGCGCATTTTATCACGGGATGACCTTCAGCCCGTATCCAGGCTCGCCTGGTTTATGGTTTTAATGGTCATACCTTTCATGGGCGTTGCAATTTACTTTCTGTTTGGAGAAGTCAATCTCGGCATTGGTGCCAATCAACGAGCCGACCGTATTAATGGGGACATCCGCAAACTCAGCGGGAGTATCTTCAATTTGTCAGAAAATACTGACTTTATACCACCTGCTTATTACCCAGCGTTTCGCTATGCCAGTTCAATAAATGGCTTCCAGACAACCCTCGGCAATAAAGGCGAGTTATTATCTGACGCAGAGACACAGAGAGCCCGGCTTCTTAAGGATATCGATAACGCCCAACAATCAGTGAATGTATTGTATTACATTTGGTTGGATGACAAAACCGGAACCGATATTGCGCAAGCTCTCATTCGAGCTGCTCAGCGTGGTGTTGACTGCAGAGCCATGGCAGACGGATTAGGTTCACGAACCATGGTTAAATCTCAGCTTTGGCAGGATATGAAAAAAGCCGGCGTTAAGACCGCTATTGCATTGCCGTTCAACAATATCTTTAAAGTAATTCTTACGAGCCGTCTGGATTTACGAAACCACCGTAAAATCACAGTGATAGACGGAAAGATCACATATTGCGGCAGCCAGAATTGCGCTGATCCAGAGTTTCGCGTCAAACCGAAATTTGCGCCATGGGTCGATATATTGGTTCGCTTTGAAGGACCTGTAGTTGCTCAAAACCAACTCCTTTTTGCCGGGGACTGGATGTTACACCAAGATGACGTTATCAGTAACTTTATTACCGATACCACAAGCGTAAAAGGCGGTTTTCCTGCACAAGTCTGGGGCGACGGCCCGACCGTCAGAGCATCTGCAACGCCGCAAATGTTCGCCACATTAATCGGACAAGCGCGCGAAAATATAATTATATCAACACCCTATTTTGTTCCGGGGGAAGTTGTTTTAGAGGCCATATGCGCAGCGGCATATAGGGGGGTCGAAGTGACTATAATTTTCCCGGCCCGCAATGACAGCTGGATTGTTGGAGCCGCCAGCCGCAGCCACTACAGAGAAATGCTCCGCGCGGGTGTTAAAATTCACGAGTTTGAAGGCGGCTTACTACACTCAAAAACCTTAACTATGGATGGGGAGGTAACATTAATCGGATCATCAAATATGGATTTACGCAGTTTCGATTTAAATTACGAAAACAACATTTTGCTGCATGACGAAAACCTCACACATGATATATTACAACGACAACAGGAATATATTACATCCTGCTATCAGGTTACATTGGAGCAAGTTGAAAACTGGTCCTTACCCAAACGCATATGGAATAATATTATCGCGACAATCGGGCCCGTTTTATGATCAGGCCTTTTCAGACGCTTTTTCTATGTAGTTACCGCAGGCGCATCCAATCGCGCTTGGGCTTGCCATAAACTTGATCAAAAATTTCTAGCGGCAGGCCAGCCGGCCGAGAATAGTTACTATTCCACAAAACGGCCACGCCTGTTTTCATATCCGGGTCAAACAAAATGCTCGCCCGATAACCTTGTACAGCGCCGCGGTGACCAATAACTTTGCGTCCGTCATAATCATATATGCGCCAACCAAGACCGTAACGGGCCTCTTTCAGAACAGGATAATGCCGCCGCATTTTGCGGTCTTCATAAGGCGTTTCAATTCGGGGCGTATGCATGGATTGGAGCACTTCATTACCGAGAACTGACGTCTCATCCATTTGCGCGCTCATCCATCGCGCCAGATCTTCAATAGATGAATTAACACCTGCCGCAGCGGGCAGACGATAATATGTGGGCTTTACATTGGCAAAGGCTTGACCATAGCGGCCATGCGGGCGAGCCCAATGGGCTGATTGCTCCAGCCCCTCTAGGGTCAGACTGGCCGTTGTCATTTCAAGGGGCGCGAAAACAGCCTCATTGACGATAGCTTTATAGGGTAGTCCCGTCACGGTTTCAGCGGCTTCAGCAACGGAGTCAAAGGCGACGTTCTGATAGGTATAACACGCCCCAGGTTCGCATTGACGCTCAGTTTTGTTCAAAGACGCTCGAACCATTTTGGCCGGCTTGCCTGCTTCGATCCAATTGTCATAGGCATTGGACGTGATACCTGTCCGGTGCGATAAAATATCCTCAATGGTAACATCATAATTGGCGTCAGGCATTTTCAGAGAGGGCGCATATTCGGCAACCGGTGACTGAAGCCCTATTTTTCCCTCAGACGATAATTTTAAAAGCGCCGCAGCAGCAACACCCTTGGATAAGGAGGCCCAGCGAAAAACCGTATCTTTGGTTACCGGGTCATGCCGCCCGGCAACCGCTGTGCCATAGCCTTTAGTCATGACGACTTCGCCGTCTTCTACAATGGCGACAGCAAGACCAACCATACCCGGTCTGTCCATCAGTTTTTTGATCCGCCGATCTACTTCGACCAGATCGATTTTCTTGGAAACTGTGCGGTCAATGCTTTTAGTGGATGCAGACTCTGCCCCAAAAATCAATACGGCCCAAATGAGCCCATATGCCAAAACCCGCTTCATTAACCATTGCCAATAAAGAGCCAGGCGAGAATCGCAAGTCCTAGCAACACACGATAGACCATAAATGGGAACATACCGATCCGGCTTACCAGTTTCATAAAAACATGAATCGCTAAAAAAGCAGACACAAATGATAACCCGGCAACAATCAATCCTGCCGTTAAGTCGGCGCTAGCGCCTTCATCGGCGCTCGCCAGTTTCAATAAAGCATAAGCCCCACCAGCACCTATTATGGGTATGCTCATCAGCATTGAAAATCGCGCCGCCTCAACCCGGGTCATATCCATCATACGTGCAGCCGTCATTGTAATTCCGGAACGGGAGGTTCCCGGGATCAAAGCCAGTGACTGCGCCAACCCAAGACTTACAGCACCCTTCCAGGTCAGTTCATCCACCGTGCGTGATCGCGCGAAATGCTTATCCGCCCACCATAATAGAATTCCGAAAAATATTGACGTCAGCGCTATGATCAATGGTGAACGCAATATTTCATCAAAACCGTTCATGGCAATCATGGCGCCCAAGACTAAGGCTGGAGGACTAGCTATAATAAGGTTGAGCGCTAAAGCGGAATTTTTGTTCAACCGCCGAGCCAGTAAATCCATTAAGCCCCGTAAAATTTCGGCCACGTCTTTACGGAAATATAAAAGGACCGCGAAAAGTGATCCAAAATGCGCCATCACGTCAATAAGAACGCCTTGCTTGCCCCACTCAAAGATCTTCTCCGGCAATATCAAATGCGCAGAACTTGAAACTGGTAGAAACTCGGTCAGGCCTTGAATAATGGCCAGTAACATCAGGTAAAGCAGAGACATAATTTATCATCTAAGCGGGAGGCATTACTATAGGGTTAGCAAAGCCTTAAACGTCTAAGATGTCTCGAAAAAAGACAAATTAGGGATTATTTTAGTTCAATTTAATGAAAAAAGCACATATTTGACAAAATGTCGCACATATACAACTTCAACACGGACATATTTTTTCTTTAATTATCAATATGTTAGAATTCTTAAAACAAACTTATACAAATTAACTTAGTCAAGTTGTCGCAGCCAAAATGTCACAGGCTTCTTTTTTTGGACACTGAAAAACCCTACGACTCGTAAACGAAGTGTGAATTCAGTAGGTATTCGCGCCGAGATTAGAACATTTAACCTGTTTATAGCGATTTTTTAGATGATTCATGCCTTTTGACGAACATTTTATCCTTCTGATAAGAAATACGTAGACCAGAATGCCTATTCCAACACAACTAAGGAGCCGCACATGCCCGAGCGCATGTTACAATTTGTCGAGACTGATCGCGAAATGCCGCAAAAACGCGACGCTGATCTTAGGCGTGAAGATTTTGCCGAGATTTACGGGGATTATATCGACGCTAAAGCCAAGGAACAGGCTTCTCGCTGTTCCCAGTGCGGCGTGCCTTTTTGCCAAAACCACTGCCCCCTGCAAAACAACATACCGGATTGGTTACGTCTCACCGCCGAAGGCCGCCTCAAGGAGGCCTATGCCATTTCAGCTGAAACCAATTCCATGCCAGAAATCTGCGGACGTATATGTCCACAAGACAGGCTATGCGAAGGCAGTTGTGTCATTGAACAATCCGGCCACGGGACTGTCACCATTGGATCCGTAGAGCGCTTCTTGACTGATACAGCCTGGGATAAGGGCTGGGTTGCGCCAATAAGCCCGCCCATTGAACGGGAATTGTCTGTCGGCATTATTGGTTCAGGCCCCGCCGGGCTAGCTGCCGCCGAAGCTCTGCGCGAATTAGGGTGGCAAGTCACTATCTATGAGCGCGCTGACCGTGCTGGCGGGCTCCTGCTATACGGCATTCCAAATTTCAAACTGGATAAATCCATTGTTGAGCGCCGTACAAAACGCCTTGTGGATGGCGGCGTCAAGTTCGAGCTAAACGTCGATGTCGGCACTGATATCAGTTTTGATAAGCTACGCGAACGTCACGCGGCGATTTTGATTGCGACCGGCGTTTATAAAGCTCGTGATCTCAAAGCTCCGGGTTCAGATGCGAATAATGTACGCCCTGCCCTGTCCTACCTGATCGATAGCAATAAACGCGGCTTGGGCGATACGGTGGAAACACCAACCGCCGAGGGTCAGGATGTGGTTGTTATTGGCGGCGGCGATACAGCCATGGACTGTGTACGCACAGCTGTGCGCCAAGGTGCTAAATCCGTCACCTGTCTTTACAGGCGCGACGAAGTCAACATGCCCGGCTCGGCTCGCGAAACATATAATGCCAAAGAAGAAGGCGTGGTGTTTAAATGGCTGGCCTCTCCAAAAGCAATTCTCAACGAAAACGGATCCGTCACGGCTGTAAAAGCTGATAAAATGCGCCTTGGTCACAAGGACGCCTCAGGTCGTCAAAGCCCTGAACCCATAGCTGGCGCGGAATTTGATGTTCCTGCTGATCTGGTCATTAAAGCACTTGGCTTCACACCTGAAGACATGAACACATTATCCCCGGAACTGACCACAACGCGCTGGGACACAATCAAAACTAATCCTGTCACCTTCGAAACAAACCTCAAAGGCGTTTACGCTGCGGGCGACATTGTGCGCGGCGCTTCTCTGGTTGTCTGGGCAATTCGCGAAGGCCGCGACGCCGCTGATCACATGCATCAATATTTATTGGCTCAGGAAACCGCGCAATTGGAGGCCGCAGAATGAGTAACATTAACTGGAAAGAAACTTACGAAAACAGCCGCGACAAGCTGATCGAGGCTGGGGCCTATGATCCCGCCGATGAGCATGACGCCTGCGGGGTCGGTCTGGTAGCCAGTATCGACGGAACACCCCGGCGTGATGTGGTTGAGATGTCTATTCAGGCCTTGAAAAATGTCTGGCACCGAGGCGCAGTGGACGCCGATGGGAAAACCGGGGACGGCGCAGGCATCAGGCTGGATATCGCTCAGGAATTTTTCAGAGCTCAAGTCGAGCGCACAGGTCATAAATCCGGCAACGCTAAAATCGCCGTGGGTATGATTTTCTTACCTCGCACAGATTTTGGAGCGCAGGAAGAAGCTCGAACTATTGTTGAGTCAGAATTGCTACGTGAAGGTTTTTATATATATGGCTGGCGGCAGGTTCCGATCAATATTGATGTCATCGGCGAGAAAGCCCAGGCTACACGTCCATCTATTGAGCAAGTATTATTCAAAGACAGCCGGGGCCGTAAAGGCGACAAGCTGGAGCGTGAACTTTATATTATTCGCCGCCGGATTGAGAAACGGGTTATCGCAGCCGCTATCCCAAGCTTCTATGTCTGCTCTTTGTCAGTTCAAACAATTATTTATAAGGGCATGTTCCTGGCTGAAGACATTGATGCTTTTTACCCAGACCTGAAAGATGACCGCTTTGTCTCCCGCGCCGCGATTTATCATCAGCGCTACTCAACCAATACATTCCCGCAGTGGTGGCTCGCGCAGCCCTTTAGAATGCTGGCCCATAACGGCGAAATTAATACCGTAAAAGCCAATACAAATTTCATGAAAAACCATGAAATTAAAATGGCAAGCAGTGCTTTTGGCAATAGAGCCGAAGACGTCAAACCCATTATCCAAAAAGGCAGCTCCGATTCTGCCGCCCTTGATGCCGTATTTGAACTTCTTGTGCGCGCGGGACGCTCTGCGCCGCTTGCCAAAACCTTACTTGTGCCAGAAGCCTATTCCAAGCGCGGCGATCTCATGCCTGATAGCTGGCGTAAACTTTACGAATACTGTAATGGCGTCATGGAGCCCTGGGACGGACCTGCAGCTCTGGCAGCCTATGATGGCCGCTGGTGTATGGCCGGGCTGGATCGGAACGGACTGCGTCCAATGCGTTATGCCATTACGTCAGACGGCATACTGGCCGTTGGCAGTGAGACCGGTATGTGCCCGATTTCTGAACCCAAAATAGAGAAAAAGGGGTTCATTAAACCCGGCCGCCTGATCGCTGTGGATCTGGATGAAGGCAGGTTCTATCATTCATCTGAAATTCTGGACAAAATGGCCAGCGAGAGACCCTATGCCAAATGGTTGGAAAAGGTTGTTGATCTGGACGAGAAACTATCGGGTGCTGAACCAGCCCCATCCCTTTCAGGCGAAGATTTAATTCGGCGGCAATATGCCTGTGGGCAGACTCTTGAGGACATGGAGCTGATCCTATCGCCTATGGCGGAGACTGGTAAAGAATCCATTGGCTCCATGGGAGATGACACGCCGCTAGCAGTCCTTTCAGATATTTACAGGCCTCTGTCGCATTATTTCAGACAAAAGTTTTCACAGGTCACTAATCCACCCATTGACCCCTTGCGGGAAACCCGCGTTATGGGACTGAAAACAAGATTTAGAAATCTACGCAACATCCTCTCGGACGGCGAAACTCAAACCAAGGAAATGCTTATCCTGGATAGTCCTGTCATGACCAATGGCATGCTATCCCGTTTCATGGATATGTTCGGTAAACAGTCCAAAGTTATTGACTGCACATTTAACAAACCAAAGGCTGACAAACACGCGGGGCGGACACTCTCAAAAGCGCTTGACCGTATTCGCGCCGAGGCTGAACAGGCCGTCAAAGACGGACATGAAAACATTATTCTAAGCGATAAAGCCGTATCTGCCGAAAGGCCTGGCTTGCCTATTATTCTATGTGTGGGTGCCGTGCACGCCCATTTGGTTAGGAAAGGCCTGCGCTCATCATGTTCGATCATAGTACAAAGTGCCGAATGTCTCGACACCCATTACTTCGCCGTTTTAATTGGCGCAGGCGCCACAGCCATTAATGCCTATATGGCACAGGATAGTCTATGTGACCGTGTTGAGCGCGGCCTGCTGGATATGGACGCAGATAAAGCGGCAGTTCAATATAAAAAAGCCATTGAAGCCGGGCTTTTGAAAATTATCTCAAAGCTAGGCATTTCCGTGATCTCCTCCTATCGCGGCGGTAATAACTTTGAAGCCCTTGGCCTCTCGCGTTCATTAGTCGGGGAATTTTTTCCGGGAATGACAAGCCGTATTTCAGGTATTGGCCTGGCCGGACTTGAGAAGAAACTTATGGAAGTTCATGAGCGCGCTTTTAATCCTGCAATCATCACCCTGCCCGTCGGGGGGCTTTACCGCGTCCGCGCGAAAAGCGAACGCCATGCTTATACGGCTGACATGATCCATATGTTGCAGGAGGCCGTTACCCGTGAGGATTACGAGCTTTATAAAAAATATGCCGAACGCATAAACAATCAGTCGCCTATTCAAATTCGAGATTTGCTGGATATAACGCCGGCAGGCAATCCAATACCGCTACGACAGGTTCAAAGCGTCAATGAAATCCGGCGCCGTTTCTGCACGCCAGGCATGTCACTCGGCGCCCTGTCACCTGAAGCGCACGGAACCCTGAATATCGCCATGAACCGGATTGGGGCAAAATCAGTGTCCGGAGAAGGCGGTGAAGACCGCTCGCGCTATAAACCTTTACCCAATGGGGATAATCCTAATTCAGCGGTTAAACAGATTGCTTCAGGGCGCTTCGGAGTCACAGCAGAATATCTGAATCAATGCCGCGAAATTGAAATCAAAGTCGCTCAAGGCGCCAAGCCAGGCGAAGGCGGACAATTACCCGGATTTAAAGTTACCGAGATGATTGCCAAATTCAGAAATGCGACACCCGGTGTGACACTTATCAGCCCGCCGCCCCATCATGATATCTATTCAATCGAGGATCTGGCGCAGCTTATTTATGATCTTAAACAAATCAATCCAGATGCGCGCGTCGCTGTGAAACTGGTCGCCTCTACAGGGGTTGGCACTATCGCCGCAGGCGTGGCCAAGGCTAAAGCCGATACCATTTTAATTGCTGGCCATAATGGCGGCACGGGCGCATCGCCAAATACATCCCTTAAATATGCTGGCATGCCATGGGAGCTTGGCCTCTCCGAAGCTCACCAGGTATTGACCCTGAATAATCTTCGGGACGCGGTAACATTACGCACGGATGGAGGCCTGAAGACCGGCAGGGATATCGTTATTGCCGCCATGCTCGGTGCTGAAGAATACGGTATCGGCACATTATCCCTTGTGGCCATGGGCTGTATCATGGTGCGTCAATGCCATTCAAATACCTGCCCTGTAGGTGTCTGTGTTCAGGACCCACGCCTGCGTGAGAAATTTACAGGCACGCCCGAAAAAGTCATCAATCTGATGAGTTTTATCGCCGAAGAGGTCCGTGAAGTTCTTGCCGAAATCGGCGCAGAGCGATTGGAAGACATTATTGGCCGGACAGATATGCTTGCCCAGGTTTCCAGGGGCGCTGAACATTTGGATGATTTGGATTTGAATCCTATTCTTGCCAAGGTCGATAATCGTCCTGTTCTGGATACGCGCCATGAGCGCATTGAAGTTCCAGACAGCCTGGATCCGCTGATCATCAGCGATGCTGCGCAGTTCTTTAACCGGCAAGAAAAAACATCCCTGACCTATACGGTTCAAAATGTTCACCGAGCTGTCGGCACACGGACAAGTTCAGAGATTTATCGTAAATTCGGAAACAAGGACATTCCAGCCGGACATCTGACCATCCGCCTGAGAGGGTCCGCCGGACAATCTTTAGGCGCATTTGGCGTTAAAGGCTTACGGTTGGTCGTGGACGGGGACGCCAATGATTATGTCGGCAAGGGATTATCAGGCGCGGAAATTATAGTCGCGCCGCAGGGCCGAGCTCAAATCAACGCCCATCTTTCCGCTATCGTCGGCAATACATGCCTTTACGGCGCGACAGATGGATTATTACTGGCTGCCGGCCGGGCAGGTGAACGATTTGCAGTTCGCAATTCAGGCGCCCGGGCCGTTGTTGAAGGCTGCGGAACCAATGGCTGTGAGTATATGACAGGCGGGACCGTGGTCATCCTCGGCGCAGTTGGTGATAATTTTGGCGCCGGAATGACGGGTGGCATGGCCTATGTTTACGACCCTGAGGCACGCTTTGAAAAAGCCGTCAATCCTGACAGTGTGGTTTGGCAACGTTTTGAAACCGAGTATTGGGAATTACAATGCAAAGCCCTGATCGAAACTCATGCCATGATGACCGGATCAGAATTCTCAGCGAAGTTGGTAAAGGAATGGGAACTTGAGCGCGGACATTTCTGGCAAATTGTTCCTAAGGAAATGCTGACGCGCCTCGAGCAGCCCTTATCAGAAGCGGCGGAATAACCGCCGCAAAAATTTAGTAAGTTTAAGTGTCTAACTCTAACCCGGCATGAACATAAAGAAACAAACGGCAGCGGTGATAAGCGTCGCGCCCGCAAAATACATACGGCGTTTCTTTTTACGTTTCTGGAAGTACCAGGCAATAGGGATGATCAGGAAGTTGGCGATTACCATAAAGACAAGATAGTCCTTGGAAATCGCATCCACCTGTTGACCTGACATTGCTTGTGACAATCGTGGTAGACCGATGGCCATATTAATTGAGATCATCAAGCCCAGATAAGCTTTGGAAGCATCAGATACAAAGTGTTTGGTGGCCTTAGTAAAGGTCATGGCTTTATCCATTAGGGTGAAACCATATTCCCGGCCCGCAATTAATCCCAAGAATACAAATGTCGTGGACATAGGAATATTGGAAACTTCTTTGAAGAAGAACAGCAATGACGCGTAGGTAAAATCAATGACAGTAGCGGAGCGAATATCAGTGACCGCCGTCTTGGAACTCAGAATTTTTTGAACCGGACCGCCCTTATTCCAGAAAGTATATCCAAGCAGCAGAACAATCACAAGAAGACCTGCAAATCCTTCGACGACTGATAGTTTTCTTGGTAAAAAGACAAAGATATTGGCGAAGTCTTGAATAAGCCAAACGCCCCATAAGTAACCTGTAGTCACCCATTGCAGGATCGTCCAGTAAACGCCTTTGCCAAACTTTTGAACACAGATGAACGCGATAACGTCAACAAGAACACCTAGTCCAACAATTTTACCGACGGTCGCAACAGTGTAGTTAAGTTCAGGATTGATTAGTGGCGGTACAAAGTAAACCATCAATGCAATCAAAACGGCCATAATAGTGGCCAAACCAAAGGGTGCTTTGGCATCCAGCGGATTTTCTTTGAAATATTTCTCAAGCGTTCGGGATAAAATCAAATAGAGAATCAAGCCCACAGCAAAAGCAAGACCGTAACCGATAAGCGATTTTTTGAGCATGGATGTCATCCCGCCCAATGTCGCAAACACGGTCAAAACCATAAATGATGTAGAAACCGGGATACCGTAGCGGGTTATAATGACCAACACCAAAGGCGGCAAAGTATGATACCACTGAATATCTACGACGGGATATTTTTTAGTATTGGCCAGCCTGCCCCAGGACGGGTCGGCATCATTAATAATCCAACCATAAGTAAAGGTGAAAATAAGAATTATTGCGGCAAACAAAAACAACCAAAACCAGTGAAGTCTGGAATTTGAATTGATAAAGGTGCCAAGAGTTTGCAAAGCATCATTTCCAACCACAGCATAAGCTGCAAACAGGAAACCAAGCATCGCAAATAAAGAAATGTCAAACATAACATCAGCCCATTAGGTCATTTGCCAAAGCAAATAGGTTAATAATTTCGGGCCGCTATGGCAGAACTATATGACAGTTCTGTGACAGATTGGCTATCATTCTATGACAATTTAGCGTTTGCTTAGGGCCTCAACCATTTCCTTGGATTTTTGCGTCTTCAAAGCCGCGCACAACTCAATACGTTCAACCGTTTGAGCTAATCGGCGTTCATATCCGGGAATCAACTTGGCATTAGCCTTAAAAAAGCTTTCGACATCATCTTTTTCCTCTTCTGAGCAGGCCCAGAATCCATAACCGGGAGTGCCGCCTCGGCGAACATCTGGAACCCGCGTGGTCACAAAGGTTTCGAAATTGTCTTTAAACCAGTCCCAGGTCATTGTGTTATGGTCTTGATGACTAAGAAGACCATAAACAATATTGGTGCTCTGTCTGCCCGTTATGCCTTTTGGATCATTCAGGACTTTTTCCAGCAATTCCCTGGCGCGCGTAGGATCTTTAACGTCCGTTAAAACGCCAAGGGCTGCGCCCTGTTCAAGTGGCGATCCGGTTTTCACTAGCTCCAATAATTTCGGAAAAGCATCTTCTTCACGTGTCATAACAGTAGCAGCCAAACTGCTGCCCAATAATTGGCTAGGGACAGCATCTTTGTCCGCTGAGCCGTCCAGTCCCAGATAAGCGGCGCCTTTGCGGCCATATTCAGAAATGATGTCAGCATCTTCGGCATAATAAACCAGCCTGTTTAAAAGTGACGGCGCTAAAAGTTGACCATCCCGCGTATTCTGACCCACAGATGCTTTAAATCTTGCGCCGTAAATATCTTTGATAAACCTCTGAAAATCAGCACGCGATTCAGCCGGAACTTGGTTATCCATCCAGCCTAATAAATCGCCCGCTTTACTCACTATATCATATTCCGGATGCTTTGCAAAAGCTTCTACACCAGCAAGATAAACAGATGAATCAACTTCACCCGCGCGGTAAGCGGCCAGCAGACTGTCCTGCACGGTCAAAACTTCCCGCGTATTTAGATAGTCCAAATTGCTCAAAAGCGATGACCAACCCTGACTGTCCAGGCTAAATCGGTAATAACCTGCTCCGTTCTCATTTAAGCTGACATAATCGGCGCAGCTATTTTCACGCGGACCCTTTAGGCTGACCTCATTTGACTTCATCAAAGTACAAACTTTTTCTGCTTGGTCGCCATATCCAAACTTGGCGCAAACCGGAATTTGCCAGGACTGCCCCTGCTCAGTTTTTGATCCCAAAGGTACGTAGCGAGATTGGCTCAGCTTCAAAGATGATTGATTAGATGTACAGCTA
>JAHDGM010000001.1:0-11211 GCA_020627655.1 Hellea sp. | reverse complement strand
CGCCGCGTACCAGGGGTAATCCCGGTTGATCCACGAAGCTTTTCATGGCCGGAACTACATCAGCATTGCCAGATCCATCCGCCAAGCTTTGGAAAAAATCATCGGCTGTAGCCACATCATGCTCGAAGCGGTCCATATGCAGGCGGACGCCTTTCTGGAAATCTTCCACCCCCAGATAGCTTTCAAACATGGACAAAACACCCCCGCCTTTACGGTATGTAATACTGTCAAATTGATCCTGCACATTCTCTGATCGTCGTAAGGGCTCACGGATCTTTCGCGTGCTTTTCAGGCTATCCGTATTCATAGCACCCAGTGCTGATTTCAATGTCTGCCGATCATAATTTTCTTCGGGCTGCCAAAGCGCAGTGCCTTTATTACCCATCCACGTGGCAAAGGCCTCATTGAGCCAGATATCTTCCCACCAGTAAGGCGTCACCAGATTACCAAACCATTGATGTGCGAGTTCATGAGAATGTACACGCGCATAGGCCCGTTTTTGAGACAATGGCGCCTTGTCATTCATCAGCAATAAATATTCCAGATAAACAATCGCGCCCGGGTTCTCCATAGCACCAAAGGCGTAATCCGGCGCGGCAATAAGATCGAGCTTTTTGTAAGGATAAGGAATACCAAAATAGTTCTCGATCGCTTCGAGAATGCCCTGTGTGTTTTCGAGCGCATATGAAAGCTGCTCCCCTTTTCCTTTAGCCGCCAGGGCCCGCAGCTTTATGGGGCGGTCCCGCACATCAGTTGGCGGAAGCTCACCAAAATCAACCACGTCATAGGGGCCAACGGCATAAGCAATCAAATAAGTTGGAAGCGGCAAAGTCTGCGCGAAATCGTGACGCAACCAACCATCCTCGGTCTCAGTGACTTTAACTTCGGGCGTATTGGAAATGACAACATCGTCTTTAGGGGCTGAAATCGACAGAGTGAACGGCACTTTGAAACGGGGTTCATCAAATGATGGAAATGCCTCACGGGCCGCAATGGCTTCGAACTGGGTGACAACATAGTTCTCATTATTTTGTTCGACCTTATAAGCCGCGTTCAGCGCCAGATTATAAGGCGCTTCATAGGGCAGATGAAGCGTAACATTGCCAGCTGGCAAAGGCGTATCAGTCGTGATTTTCGCAACACCTGATGGCGCCTCACTTTCCGGCACTAACGTGAAGTTCAGCGGTATTTCTGCGCCATCCGGCAGGCGCGCAACGCCTCCGGTTACTTCGGTGTTTTTTCCGTGGAGCCAGATATGAGATGTTGGGGATTTGATATTCACATCAATATCAACCACGCCGTCAAAACCATCATCATCCGGATTGATATTCATATGTAATCGATACGCGGTCGGGATGACATTATCGCCCAGCATGGCATGGGGTACCTGATCCGGGCCAAAAGTTTGATGTACAGGTTTATTGTCCACTACCGTTTTTACAGTGTCAGGCCCTGTCTGCCCCTTACAGGCTGCTAGTCCCAGGCCGCAACCTATAACAGCCGCTAAAATATAACCGCGCATAATATCTCACTCTTATTATTATAGACCTGCGTGTTACCTGCTGAGCCTGAAGGCGTAAAGCACAATCATGTCCGGGCGATTGCCACTAGGATATAAAAATAGTTATGCTATAACGCCGCATTAATTTTGACGATCGCATGACCAAAGAGACTTTAAAATCGAAGGCTGACTATGTAGCCCCGAACCTTCGCGGACGGCCCGGCCGCATGCCGCCCGAAGAATCAGCGAAAATAACACGCCGCATTACGGCGCTCGCCATGGGCGTGGGCCTGTTATTTGCCGTAACCAAGTTTTTCATCTGGCAAGAGACACATTCTATTGGAATTTTATCATCCCTGATTCATTCCGGGCTTGATCTATTCGCTTCATTTTCCAGCTTTATTGCCGTTCGCTACGCTGTAAAATCGCCAGATAACCAATACCGCTTTGGCCGCGGCAAAGCTGAGAGTTTTGCCGCCGTGCTTCAGGTCTGCCTTATTATCATTGCCGCCTTCCACCTTATGGGCGAAGCCATAGAACATTACCAAAATCCTGAACCCGTAACCCAAACAACCTTGGCAATCGGAGCCATGGTTCTGTTCATTGTAATCAGTACATGGCTGTTAATAGCGCAGGGCTGGGCTATTCGGGCAACAGGGTCTATAGCGGTCAGAGGTGACCGCGCCCATTATCTGGCAGATCTGGTGGCCAATCTGTTTGTAATTGCCGGACTTCTTTTTACGGCCTTTACGCCGTTTCGCCGCGCCGACACTGTGGTTGGCATGATCATGGCGCTCTGGCTTTTGTTTACAGCTTACCGCCTCGCACAGCTGGCCTGGGCACAGCTCATGGATAAGGAACTGCCGGAAGCCGAACGTGACTTGATCATTAAACTGGCCATGGAAGATCCCGCCGTTAAAGCCGTGCAGGATTTACGCACGCGCGCCTCCGGGCCGCACATCCATATTCAGATGCGTCTTGATCTTGATAGTCATTTATCGCTCTCAGAAGCCCATGATGTTGTTCTGTCCGCCGAGCAACGCCTGATGGGAACCTATAAGGCTGCCGATATATTGATCCACCCCCACCCGACCGGATGTGATCATACTCACGGCAATGTGCGTTTTAGATCTGATAGTTAACGACTCATTACCGCTTTTGCGTATAATGGAGCCTTATGCGTACTCTCTATCATTGGCCTCTGGATCCGCAGTCGCGGCAAGCGCGCATCGCGCTTGAAGAAAAGAAGCTGAGATTCAAAATTGTTGCCATTGATCCTTGGAATGTTACCGAGGAATTTTTGGCCATCGCCGCCGAAGGCATGCCGCCTATTCTGGTCGAAGTTATACCCGGCGGAAAGGTCACCGTGGCTGGCGCGCGAGCGATTTGCGAGTTTGCCGAAGATCACACCGCGAAACAATCTATCCTGCCGGGAACGCCGGCCAATCGCGCCGAAGCCCGCAGGCTTTGCGCCTGGTTCGATGGTAAATTTCAGGATGAAGTCAATGCTTATATATTGCATGAGCGCTTGGAAAAGACATTGACCGGGGGCGGATCTCCACATCCGCCGACCCTGCGCGAAGGCCGGGATCAGCTACAATTTCATCTGGAATATATAAGCTGGCTTTTGCAAAAAAGGGACTGGCTGGCCGGGAACGCCTTCTCCCTCGCCGATATTGCGGCTGGTGCCCATTTATCCTGTCTGGATTATCTGGGCGAAATTCCGTGGAAGAACTGGCCCCATATCAAGGAATGGTACCAAAAGCTCAAATCCCGGCCCAGTTTCAGACCTCTGCTCAAAGATCACCTGCCCGGCCTGATCCCGCCGCGCCATTATGCTGATCTGGATTTTTGATGTCTGCCGCCCTGTCAAAACGGGTGATGCGGCGCTGTCAGGACCTTGGGTTTACGCCGCCGCATATTGCCAGGCTCGAGGACTTTGATAGCCAGGCGGGAGAGCGTCTCGAAACATTTACGGCGCAAAATTATCACGGAGCGATGACGTGGATGGCGGAAACTTTGGAGCGCCGCGCCCATCCGCAAAATATGTGGGCAAAGGCCCAGAGCGCTATCATTGTGGGTATGAATTACGGGCCGGATAGCGATCCTCTCATAACGCTCAGTCAATCCGAAAAAGCGACAATTTCTGTTTATGCCCGCAACCGGGATTATCATGACATCATAAAAGGCCGCCTGAAAGAACTGGCCGGGCTGATCGCCCGCGACCTGTCCGCCGATGTGAAGGTTTTTGTGGATACGGCCCCGCTCATGGAAAAACCACTGGCGGCACAAGCCGGGCTGGGCTGGCAAGGTAAACACACCAATCTGGTCAGCCGGGATTATGGCAGCTGGCTTTTTATCGGCACCATATTGACCAATGCGGCGCTGACCCCGACAGAGCCTGAAATTGATCACTGCGGGTCGTGCACATCATGTCTGAATATATGTCCGACGGATGCTTTTCCGGCCCCCTATCAGCTGGATGCACGCAAATGTATTTCCTATCTGACCATTGAACATGACGGCCCTATTGATAAAGCGCTGCGCTCCAAAATGGGGAATCATATTTATGGCTGCGATGACTGTCTGGCCGTTTGTCCTTGGAATAAATTTGCGAAAGCCGCCTCAGAGATAAAGCTACAGGCCCGGGAGGATTTAAACGCGCCGAAGCTAACCGAGCTGGCCGCTCTGACAGAAATTGAGTTCAGACAGAAATTCTCGGGCTCGCCCATCAAGCGGATCGGCTGGGCCCGGTTTATACGCAATGTTCTTTATGCCATCGGGAATAGCGGACAGACAGCATTGAAAAGCACGGCCCTCCCCTATAAAGACCATGGCGACCCGGTTATCGCAGATGCGGCGGACTGGGCTATTTCGCAATTGGAGACTTAGGTGGGCTTTACATTACATCCAGATCTGGTGCGTGACGGCATTCCCATGGGCGAATTTCCATTATGTCAGGTGCTGCTGATCAATAATGCGGCTTATCCCTGGTTTGTGCTTGTGCCAAAACGCGAAAATATCAGCGACACTATAGATTTATCGCCCGAGGACTACGCCCAGCTATGGACAGAAAGCCGTGTGTTCAGTCAGGCGATCATGGAAGGGTTTCAAGGTGAAAAATTAAATGTGGCCGCGCTTGGAAATATGACGCCGCAACTGCATATCCATCATATTGTCAGATATAAAAATGACACCGCCTGGCCGGGTCCTATCTGGGGCAAGCAGGCACTAACACCCTATGATAAGCCAGGCATTGAAAATGTCAGAAACATTCTTATCTCGGCAGACATGCATAACTTTACGCCGGCTTGATCTATGTCACATCTTACTATCGTTATTTTGGCTCTGATCGCCTGCGCTTTAATTGGCGTGTCCACATTCTATATGCATTTTCGAAAGCGTGAGAGCTTAAAAGCCGCGCCGTTAATACCCTGGATTATCCCGTCACTCATAGCGCTTGGTACAGGGTTCATGCTGTTAGTGCATCTGGTAAATTTGATGGGTATCGATACGGGACGGCGTTAAGGCTAAGCCGCAGAGAGCTGCCCTATATATCCATCCGCCTGCAATTCCCTTAAGGCCGATTTGTAAGCCTCAGGCCTGGCAATGTTCATGCGGCGGCGCGCCTCGTCCAATGGTTCAGCCAGAAGCTCAACAATATCTTCTTCCATTAACGGCAGGCTTGCCCGGCCATTGCGGCGGGCTTCGCGGACAGAGTCCATAACCCGCGCAGATTTAGGAGCAATTTTGGCAAGATCACGAGCGCCAATATAGGCGATGAACAAATTACCAAATCCGCCATTATGCGCGTGACTAAAGGCCAGCACAGATGTTTCGCCAAGCTGATCCCGACCATAACCTGTCAATACATGTAATAAGTCATGCGTATCGCGCATACGGCGGGAATAATATTCGAAATCATCTTCAACCGGTTTGTTATCGCCCCACCATTTTTCACTTTCTTCAACCAGACCAGCGGCCGATAATCCTTCGCGCTCCATAAAATCCACATAGGCCCGACCAACCGTTCCTGCAGGCAATTTCTTTAACGTGTCATGATCATCTAAAATTTCCGGGAGCTCTCGACGGTTAGCCATCCGGGCTGCGCCTTTTTCTGTAGATGCAAATTCTTTAAGTTTGCGAAGACCGGAGCCGCCATTCAGGCATTCCATGATGTGAAAAACCTGTTCTGTATCCTCTTTATCCGCCAGAAGTTTGCGCATATGACGCGCCGCTTTAATAGGCCGGATGCGGGGCGCTTTGCGGGATGGATCTATTTGAAGCTTCATCTTGGTTTCCACTTTTCTTATGTCAGCATAAACATCCGCTGCTTCCAGGTCAAAACACAATCGGCCATAACCTGCATTCAGTTCTGAATATGCCCATTAAAAAGCGTTCAGATTCTGCCCTCCAGTATTGCGTCTTGTCACAAATAAATTAAATCACAATCAAATTTCAACCTTAACAAGGAATGATAAATGCGTAAGTTTATGATGGGTACGGCCATTGGAGCCGCCCTGTTTTTAGCCCCGGTTGCTTTTTCTGACAGCCTGTTTGGCCCTGTAAAAACCATTGGCCAAAGCAGCGCTTTAACCCTGGATAAGAGCCGGGGCGTGCTGACCATGGCTCCGCTTTTAGAACGGGTAACGCCCGCCGTTGTCAGTATTAAAACTGAAGGCAAAGCACACAGCCAGGACAGACGCAGCCGAAATAATCCCGAAGCGGATGAATTCTTTGAACGCTTTTTTGGCGGCCCTATGCCAGAAGGCCGTAACAGACGGCGCGGTGGCTCCATCGGCTCCGGCGTAATCGTTGATGCCAGAAACGGCTATGTTCTGACTAATAATCACGTCGTAGATGGCGCGGGTGAAATTATAGTCACCCTGGAAGACAAACGGGAAATCGTGGCCGAACTGGTTGGCGGAGATCCTAAAACGGATATTGCTGTCCTTAAGATCAAGGGTAATGATCTGCGCGATATTCCTTTTGCCCGGGAAAACTCAACCCGGGTCGGGGACTATGTTATCGCCATCGGTAATGCTTTTGGCTTTGAGCACACAGTCACCTCCGGCATTGTCAGCGCCACAGGACGCTTTGTGGGCAATAGCGAAGACTACCAAGATATGATTCAAACGGATGCGTCCATCAATCCCGGTAATTCCGGCGGCGCATTGGTGAATTCCAAAGGTGAACTCATCGGAATTAATTCTATGATCATTTCACGTTCGGGCGGCAATAACGGAATTGGCTTTGCCGTTCCGGTTAAAATATCCAAAAACATTATGGAACAACTCGTGTCCAATGGCGAAGTCCGGCGGGGCCGTATCGGCGTCAGCATTCGCGACATCGACCCTGCCCTTCAGGAAGCTATGGGACTTGGAACCCTGGACGGTGCGCTCGTCAATGATGTTACCGAAGATACTCCGGCAGAACGCGCCGGCCTGAAGCCCGGCGATATCATTATCGGATTTAACGGCGAAGATATTCGCGATTCAAATGATATCCGCAATGCTGTCGGACTTGTCCAGCCGGGTACGCGGGCAGACCTGACATATTTGCGCGACGGACGCCGTAGAACAACCCGGATCGAAGTTGAAGCAATCAAAGAAAAGCGCGAGGCGATCGACGCGGATAGCACCGATGATATTCCCGCCATGGAAAGCTTTTCAGGCGCGCGCTTGACGAATATCCCAAGCGATATGGAACTACGCGGTGGTGATAACGGTGTTTATGTGGCTAGTGTCCAGCCTGCCTCCAAAGCGGCTCGCGCGGGTCTGCGTAAAGGCGACGTGATCCGCAAGATCAACGGCGTATCTGTTCAGGATTTGGGTGATTTCGAAACCGAAATTGACGGACAAGATGGTCCATTTGCTTTAGCCGTTGAACGGGATGGTACAAATCTGTTTCTAGCCGTCCGATAGGAATTTAAATAAACTTAATTTCACCCTGAATTTTCGGGGTGAATTATGGATATAAGCAAAGGCTAAAGTCAAAATTTCCTCGCTCTGCAACGCGGCTATCTAGCCCGTACAAGAACGATAATTGAGCAGTTTTGCCGCGTAAATTTTTCGGAATAACATATCCTATTTTCGCATCGGCGTGCATACCCATTCCGTTGTTCCAGATTGTATTATTTAACAATAACGGATTTCCCGCAAAAGTACGGTCAAAATTGCTCGGCCTCGCCTTATTAGATTCATTTAAAAATATCTGAAAACGGGAAACATCATAAACATCGTCATCAACTTTTAAGACTGGGTTGACAATATTGCCATGATCACTTGCAATTCCATTCTTGCCCCCTGCAATTTCAAATGTGAGTAGGCTTCCTAGAGTTACTTCCTCTTCAAACCTACTCGCCTCAGTGCCAGAGACCACAACCTGATCTAATGGGCAATTTGGAGATGTCTCTTGGAAATACACAAGACGTTCAGAACTAACCTCCTCCAAGCTTTTTCCTTTACAGTTAAACTGCACATACGCTGCGCGATACAATCGGCGATGACCCAAAGTCCCGTTTATCTTTTCTCCAACCGGACAAATTTGTTCAAGAGTTTTTTCGGCTTTAGCCAAATGCCTAAGACCATGAAAATCAAATGTCGCAAAGTTTTCAGAAGACCCGATATCTTCAACAACCTTTTCTAGATAGTTTTGAGAAGGATGAATGATGGTCAGATAGGCGTCTCGTAGCTTACTCATGTCGACATTTCCATCATGAAAACGACTATAATAATCTATAAAAACATTGACATTCCGCGTGACTACTAAGTTGTCAAAATTGTAGTCATCGTTCTGGGCAACATATTGCAACAACTCCCTGCTATCAGTCGTTGGCAATCCTCTAGCTGTCCAATATTGAGGTGACGCGAAATTAAGCCCGTTTGGATGAGATTTAAATGGGACTTGAACAAGTATAAGCGGCAGCAAGACTAAAAACCCCAACCCATTATGTAACTTCATAATGCGTTCAAGGCCCAACAATGCCAACCCTGCAAAAATCGTAATTAATCCCAAGCTCCATCGCTCTGAATCATAGGGCCAATCAACCAAAATCGAGAGGACTATACCAATCAATAAGAACGAAACTAGAAATGTTTTCAAATAACTGCGGCGACCTAAAACTATTCCTAATATCCCTAAAGCTCCAACAGTCCCGCCTAAAATAGCAGTTCTATGATCTGACAATAGGAAAAAAGGCATATCTGTGCTAACATCTAACGTCCCAAATGTTGCAATAATTTCCCATGTTTCAATTATGTAGTCCGAAAATATCTGAAAAGCGCCAGCTTCTTGCACCCCATGATCAACAACATGGCCATAAAAACGCTCTCCATCTCCACCAATAAAAGAACGTCCAACACGCTGAACATTATACAGCCATATGGACGCACAGCCGATCAAGCTATATAGAGTGGGCCTTTTGAATAGGTTTAAAACCTCCACTTTCAAAGATGGAAAACTCTTATCTCGCAAACGATGTAGGCCCCACGCAAAAGGAATTGCAACCGTTCCGGTCCATCCTATCGTGGTAAACAGAGATAGTATTGAAGACAGTAAAATGTACTTTAGAAGTTCTGGCAAAGTGACTTTATTGATATCGATAGAGAAAAACAGGTTCAGATAAATCAACCCCGCCATAACATCGAAAACATATGGTTTGAACTCAACAGCGTGATAAAAAAAGTTATCACTAACAAAAACAATAACAATTAAGAACAATGTATAAAGGAAGCTCTTTTCTTTAACCCCAAAACGGTAAACTGCGAGAAAAGCCCCCAGTATTCCAATTATCTGAACCAAACGATAAGAAAGCTCTGTATTTGAAATCAAGCTGAATATTTTAGAGAGAAACATGTAACCCGAAGGTCGCCCTAAACCTTCACTAAATGTAGCTTTAAAAACATCCCAGAGACTGGATTTACTCAGCACCCATGCAACATGAACTTCATCATACCAAAAAGAACGAGTCCAATCGATGCTTCCGAACATAATGTAAAAACAGAATGCGGTTAAAGCTACAGCTAATGCTAACGGGATATAGCTTGAAAAAAGTTTCTTTAACATCGTTAACCCTAATTACTGGAAGCGTCTCTAACAGGAGTAAAAATCCAATACTTACCTAAAAGGTACCCATTAATCGCGATAATTGGAAAAGATAACAACTTAGCTATCAAAGTGCTTACAGACGTGAAATACGTTAAACCATAAACAACTGCAAGCATGGTCAAATAATTTAACCCGATTAATATTATGAACTTCCCAAAATTTTTTGATGTAGCGACAGACGAAAAAGTTACATATGCATGGAACATGTAATTAAACGCCAATCCAACGCCCGTACCTAAAGTCAACGCAAACAATGTTCCTAATGACAGCTTTAGACCTAGCCAAGTAAAGATAAGATCAACAACAACTGTCAGCACACCACCTATAACATAGAGGGATACACCTTTCACATGTTGACCCAAAATACTTTTCACAAGATCAAGCATGAATAGTTGATCGAGATGTCGACTCCTTATTGAAATAACCTAACGTTTGAGAATAAATTTCGTGATTATACAAATTGTCAGGAATTGAGATACCATCAAAGAAAACGTCCCCTACCGGAATATGAGCGCCGGTACGCTCACATATAAGTTCAAACAGGTCATAAAAACGGTGAGAGTTATTCCCACATAGAACAACTGCATCTTCATCTACTTTGTGCTCTATATTAAGCTGCACGAATAAATGAGTTTCGGAAAGCTTTTCGCAGAAAAACAATTTACTACCATCCATTAATTTAGCATCAGATAGTCGCTGGAAAACTGAATTAGCCTTACCCTGTTCATTACAACCAAATCGGATATGTGCATCATTAGTCATACATTGTTCTATTTCGCCAACCTGCTCACCCAGTAATGACCAAATTGCGATTTCAGGATTGATTTGTCGATAGACATAGTATCCTTGCCCTGCGACATTTTTTTGTTTCAACCCATTAAGAATTATAACGGCCTCATTTTCTTGCAAGTTTTTAAATAACTCGCCCATGATAAGATCATTAATCACAAGACCAAGTTTCATTTCCGGATGAAGTTCGCCATTTTGCCAGAACTGGTGTTGCAAGTGAGCAATATGGTTTAAAAAGATAACGCTGTAATGCGGTTCATACCTTTTACGATATTTAATGAATTCAAGCGCACCCAAATAATCCAGTAGCGTCGTGAGCGTGTGAATACTGGTACCAGTTTGAGCAAATGTTTTAAAAGCTCTAAGTGAAAATTTTGATATTACAGGCCAATGGGTTGGCGGCGCATAAAACCGTAACAAGCGCATAAAGTTTTTAAAGATATCCAGCTTATTACTCTCAATATAATTTCGAGCCATATATCGCGGTAAAGCCAATAGATGGTTTAAATTTTCAGGATGAGCCTGCTCCTCGAAAGACCACGGATCAGGCATGAAAACCTCACAACCATTTTTATTTCCAACAGGAGCATTCATAACTCCCCAAACGACCCAACGCTTGCCACCTTCTGCCACTTTCTCCCATATTTGCGGCATGTTTTGACGCTTGGTATCCCCAAGTCTTTTGATTTGATGCTCAGCAGACGACATACCAGTGTGAACATTCACCCATTGAACCCATGGATCTAAACCTTGATGTTCTACAAGATCTTCTGTCCTGGTTGTCGTGTGTTCAAAATTTAAAAACTTAAGTA
>JAHDGM010000030.1 GCA_020627655.1 Hellea sp. | reverse complement strand
TAAATTGATCAAAAATGATCAAATCAAATTCGTCCAGTTTTTCTTCAAATAATTGCCGGGTAGGGAAGGCGATAAGAGATAATTCATTAGGGGCTGCATTTGTGACTTTGACCCCTGGTGTCGTCAAAATGGTAAAGTGAACCATATCAACAGCCGGATCGCTTTTTAACAGATTGCGCCATGCCCTGCCGCCGCGGTGTGGTTCACCCGTGACCAGTAACACACGCATGCGATCCCGGATGCCTGAAATTTCAGATACAAAAATGTTATTCTTAAGGGTCAGTTCGTTTTCTGCTGCAACCACATTAAGCTCAACTGTATTTGTGCCGCGCTTTTCAATTTTGATCGGAATGGAAACCCGACCGCCAATGGTCGCGGGGAAGCGGGCAAGAAGCTCCCCGTTTACGCGGATTTGAATAAGTGCTGTTTCGCCTTCATGGCCAGGATCATCAACGCGGACTTCAAAATCTGTCTGTTCACCTACAAGCCCAAAACGCGGGGCGAGTAGGGCTTGAATACGGCGATCCCGATTAGACCGATCATCCAGAACTAGGGCATGAAAGGGTACGCCGTCCGGCAAAAGGCCTTCTGGGTTTTCAGGGACGTCATGTACCTGTCCATCAGTGATCGCGATAACGCCAGCCAGCCGGTTTTGAGGCAGGGTGGATAACGCTTCGATCATAGTTGTGGTTAGCTGAGTGCCATCATTACTATCGCCGGTTCGAACATTAACGACGTCAAGATTATCTTGTGTTTTGAGAGCTTCGCTAAGTTCGTTTGATAGGGTTTTGATTTTATCATCTCGCCCCCCAAGACGCGCGCTTTCCGAAATATCTGTTATAACTAATACTTCGTCTTTGAGCGGTTGTCGCTCTTCATCGACGGTTTGCGGGTTGAGTAAAGCCAGAGCTAAAAACAGAGCTGCAAGGCTGCGCAAGAAAAAACTCCGAAGGCGTGTAATGCCAGCGAGTAGAGCGCCGAAAACGGCAAGACAAAACAAGAAAATTATCCATGACGTAGAAATCAGTGGATCAAAAGCAATATCAGGGAGCATTAGTCTTCTCCCTTTATTTCGTCAGATCCAAGATTTTGAGGCACACGTTCTTTTTGTCCAAGGCGTTCAATCAGAGCGGCTGAGTGAACCTGATCAGCTTTATAATTCCCAGCTAGCGAATACATGACCAGATTGACCCCGAAGCGCAGGGCCATTTCCCTTTGCTTTGGGATATCGCGCTCCAGATGGACTAGTGGCGTCCCCTCTTCGTCTTGGGCCCAGGCGGCGGCCCAATCATTACTGCCGATAATCACCGACGAGACGCCATCCCGGGCTGCGCCGTTCCGGTTTCTGTCAATCCAGACACGGCCATTTGCCCATCGCCCGGGATAAATATCAATTAGATAAAAGCTTTTATTCAGAACATGGTCTTCTGGAACTTCCGCTAGAGATGGAATTTCCAGATTTTCCGTGACGCGCTTTAAACCAGGATGCGGATTTCCGGCCAGTAAAGCCTGATCGCCACTGTCCTGCGTGTCAAAAATAATGGTCCCGCCACTGGCCATATAGCTGTTAAGTGCGGTAACGGCCTTTTCGGTTAAGGCAGGGGCGTTTCGATCAACGGGCCAATATAAGAAGGGATAATAGACGAGAGGATCAGTTTCCGGGTCTACGCCGCTTACGCCGGCTGGTTCGATTGTAGTTCGCCGCGTGAGCGCATCTACAAGCCCGGTCATAGCTTCCTCGCTACGGGCATCAAGACGACTATCCCCGGTTTTTATATAGGCCAAGTGGAGCTCGAGGGCGTCACTGTCCTGCGCGCTGGCAAATGGCGTGGCTACCCAGCAAAAAATTAATGCCAAGGCTATTTGTGCGGTGGTTTTGAGGCCGAAGCGCCGTAACAATCCGCCCATGCGCCCTGAGGCAATGATCGAGAATAAAGCATCAATCGCCAACATGAGCAGTGCGATAGCAAGCAGGATGCCGCCAAGATTATTTTGTCTGGTTTCGCCATAACCGGATTTGGTGAACCCCGAAAAATTGTTGATTTCTTTAAATGCCTCAGGGTCAGTTTCTAGGTTGAGAGCCTGTCGTCTGGGTCCTTGCCGATATAGACCGGGGGGGTGGCTTTCCGAAATGACAGTTTCTGCAAAAGCATCATGAGCGATAGGGCGGGCGAGAAGACCGGGACTGGCCAATCGGCCATAACCATTTAAAACTCTTTCAGGAGCCCATTCACCGCTAGTGACATCGGTTTGCGCCGCGCTCGATTTAGCCAGTGTCAGAAGACGGCGTAACATATCCACATAAAGTCCGCTGACCGGAATATTGGACCATTCTGGTCCAGCTGTGACATGAAACAGGACAATGCGGCCGAAACCATCTTCTTTCGTGGTGACGATGGGGGAACCATCTTGCAGACGGGCCCATGTGCGGCTGTCTGTCTCTGCACCGGGCTGCGCCATAACTTGTTTTTTGACCTCGATATCTTCGGGTATGGACAATCCATAAAAAGGACTATCCGGCGTAAAGGCTGCAAAATTTTGAGGGTCTTCCCAGGTAAGGGCTCCGCCAAGAGCGCGGCCACCCTCGCGTAATCGGACCGGCAAATAGTCATCTGCTCTTTTGGCCAGTTTTGGCCCAGCGAACCGGATAAGAAGTCCGCCGCGTTCGACAAAGGTTTTAAGCTCAGGCGATTCTGTACGCGCTGCATCAGGCATAATGATTATGCTTGGTGCAAGAGGGAGAATATCGTCCAGACCGCCGCGATAAACATCAGCATATGGTCTTAAGGCTGTCTCGGCGTAAAATGGTTCGGACAATAGCGGGCTGCCGCTATCCTGTCCTTCAGTCAAGACGCCAATAAGCGGTCGCCCCCAACTGTCATCCAGTAGTTTTACGGAGCCGGTCGCCGCGCTATCTGCCACGCGTAGAGCGGTTATCCGGCTGCGAAGTTCGGTAGGCAGTTCAATCAGAGTTTCGGCCTGTGTCTGACCGGGGGCAAAATTAATAGGAGCCCGCGCAATAATACGCCCGCCGCTACCATGGGCAGTTATATCAGTGCTTCGAACTCCATTTCCGCTTGCTCTGTGCCATATGGTTCGAAAGCCATTGACGGTTTCGGAAAGCTCTCCCGGAATAAGCGGTAAAGTACTCGCCGTAGGTGCCAGCAAAATACGATCCTCTCCAGATGATAGAACTTTTGATAAATTTGTATCTACAGAACTTGTTGCCGTAACGCCGCTGGATAACCAGATAATGTCATTGCCTGACAAATCGATGTTTTGCAGCTTCGCCGCAAGACTTTCGCGGTTAGCTTCCAGCGCCCGGGGTGACAGAGTTTTGATTTTTCTTAGGGCGTCGCTGGCATTCATAAAGGTGGGGGTATTTTCATTTTCGGTTGTAGTCAGTAGCATAATATCCACATTTTTGCGGCGGGCATCTGCCGTGCGGGACTCGGCTTCTTTTGTGATTTTGGGCCAGTTTGGCGCAGCGTCCCAGCTGTCATCAATAACGAGCACAAGCGGCCGCGTTTCAATGCCTTCGGGTTGAGACAGCATGGGCTGCGCCAAAGCAATGGCGATTATAGCGGCGAGTAGCAGCCTGAACAAAAGCAGCCAGAGAGGCGTACTGTTCGGAGTTTCTTCTTCGGTTGTTACTTGTTGTAAAATTCGCAGCGGCGGAAATATTTGCTGCAAAGGTTTTGGCGGCGTAATGCGCAATAACCACCAGATCAATGGTAGAACTAACAGCCCTAGCAAGCTTAGGGGGGCTAAAAAGGTCAAGGATCCGAGCGTTAAGGGTTCCATTATGGCCGCGCCTCACCGCTAATACTGACATACAGAGATGTTAGAGCCGTATTTGCTGGTGTGTCAGTTCTATGAGTGATGAGGGGCCAACCAAGGCGGCGAGCCATATCTTCGATAGCTGCTCCATGTGCCTTAAATCTGGTCTGATAATCTTCTCGGGCACGTTCAGCGCGTCCGATAATTAAGGGCGGTAATTTTGAGAGGCCGGGCAGACGCATTTCCATACGCCCTTTATAGGGAAAGTCATACTCTGCAGGATCAATCAGCCGCAATAATGTGGCTTTGACGGGACGGCTGGCCAGGCGCGTCAGCCGCGTCTTCCAGATTTCTGGATCTTCCAGAAAATCAGATGCAATTAAAATTTGAGCATGTGCCGGCATTTTACCTTCAAGATTTTCACTGGGGCCGGTGCTTTCAAATAAACGTTTCGCAATACGCTCAAGACCTAAACGCCCCGAGCGAGGTCTATCGGTTTCGCCAATAACAGCACAGCGCTCGCCGGCGCGCATTAAAAGGCTCGCAAGTGCCATACACAAAACTGTAGCGCGGTCTTGCTTGGTTGGTAGCTTATCAGAAGATTGCCAGTTCATGCCCGGATTACCATCGCGCCAAAGATAGACAGTATTGGCGGCTTCCCATTCATTTTCCCGCACATAGACTTGATCACCGCGGGCTGACCGCCGCCAATCAATACGATTGGCCGGGTCCGAGCTATGATAATTACGGTACTGCCAGAACGTTTCACCTTGTCCTGGGCGTCTGCGGCCATGAACGCCCTGAGCAACAATAGCTGCAACCCGCTCCGCTTCTGCCAGTAAGACCGGGTAACTTGCGGCGAGTTGCTCGGACTCTCTACGAAGCGGCAGGCTAGACTTTTGAGGCTTGGCGGCCACTATGCGATACTGTCCTTTAAGCGGGAAATTGTGTTTTCCAAAGTCACGCCATCTGCGCGGGCGGCGAAGGTCAGTGCCATGCGGTGCTGCAATACCGGTCCTGCAAGGGCAAGAACATCATCTATGGATGGAGCCAGGCGGCCATCCATTAGCGCGCGCGCGCGACTGGTCAGCATTAAAGCCTGACCCGCTCTGGGGCCGGGCCCCCAGGCGACTTGGTTTTTAATAGCATCTATGGATGTTTGATCAGGTCTTGCATTGCGTACAAGTTTTAAAATGGCATCGACAACGCCTTCGCCAATTGGCAATTCGCGCACAAGTTTTTGCATATCTATGAGAGCTTTAGGGGTCAGGACCTTGGTTGCTTTAAGTTCTTTAGCACCTGTTGTAGCGACAAGGATCTGCTTTTCGGTTTCAAGATCAGGGAAGTCCACGTCAATCTGTAATAGGAAGCGATCAAGTTGCGCTTCGGGCAGGGGATATGTCCCTTCCTGTTCAATCGGGTTTTGCGTAGCAAGAACATGAAAGGGTTTAGGCAGGTCGTAATGCTGCCCGGCAACTGTAACCGCGCGTTCCTGCATGGCCTGCAATAGGGCCGACTGAGTACGCGGACTGGCCCTGTTGATCTCATCGGCCATTAAGAGTTGACAAAACACAGGGCCATTGATGAAGCGAAAGCTGCGTTTGCCTTTGGCGCCTTCCTCGAGGACTTCCGAACCAATAATGTCAGATGGCATAAGGTCAGGTGTAAATTGAACCCGGTTGTCATCAAGACCTAAGACAGTGCCAAGAGTTTCAACCAGGAGTGTTTTGGCAAGGCCTGGAACGCCGACCAATAGCGCGTGTCCGCCGGATAAGATAGCAGCCAGTGATAAGTCGACAACATTATCTTGCCCTAAAATGACAGTCTGAATGTTGGCTTTTACTTTGTTGAGCTTATCGCTGGCGGCGAGGGCTTTTTTCTCAAGCGCGGCAGATGCAGTCTGGGTCATAGAAAAGTGTCTTTCCGGAAAATCTTATAAACGTCTGCTATGCAGAATACCCGTCCAGTACTGGAATAAAAATGAAAAATCGATAAGAATTTACTTATGGCTGATTCAAAGCAAGAAAGAAGCGGTAATTTTGACCTTTCCGAGGTCATAAAAGCGGCCAAAGCACAAGGTGATGGCAAGGGTGAACGCCCGGTTGACCGCTGGAATCCAGAATATTGCGGCGAGATGGATATGGTTATCCGCACGGATGGTTCATGGTGGCATGAAGGCACACGTATTACGCGCCAGCCTATGGTGGAATTATTTGCGTCGATACTGCGTAAAGATGCTGACGGATTCACATATCTGGTTACCCCGGTTGAGAAGATTAAAATCGAAGTTGAGACAGCGCCGTTTATTGCCATTCGGGTGGATGTGGAAGGTGATGGGGTGGAGCAACGCGTCTTTTTTACAACTAATCTGGGCGAAACAGTTGAGGCAGGTCCGGATCGGCCTATCCGGGTTGAAATCGATCCTGAAAGTCAAGAGCCTACGCCCTTTGTTACTGTGAGGGGGCGTCTTGAGGCGCTTATGACGCGACCGGTTTTCTACGAATTAGTCGAGCATGGCATATTAGGCGGGAGCGAGGACAGTAACCAACTGGGTATTTTTGCGGGCGGAGTGTTTTACGAGCTAGGTGCCATCGAGTGAGCGATATCATCAGCAAAATTCAAAAGGCGCTGCTGCCGGTTCCTATAAATGATGGAACGGATGAAATTAAGCGCGATGGGCAGCGCCGCGCCGCCGTCTTGATGCCGCTTGTCATGAGAAAAGACTGGCAGGTTATATTAACGCAGCGGCCCGAAACCATGCCGAGTCATCCCGGGCAAATCAGTTTTCCAGGTGGCAAGGTAGAAGCCGGAGAAACGGCACAGGCTGCAGCGCTACGCGAAACCGATGAAGAGATCGGCGTTAAGGCCCATCAGATTGAACTCTTGGGCCGCTTACCCTCATTTGATGCGGTCTCGAGTTATCGGGTGACCCCTTATGTGGGTATTATTGACCCGGCAGCCATAATTACGCCGGATCCGGGAGAAGTCGAAGATGTTTTTGAAACGCCGTTATCATTTTTGATGAATCCGGATAATCACATCGCGCGTGATGTTTTTTTCGACGGACGGGAACACCGTTTATATGACATGCCTTATGATGAGCCCGGAGGCGTGCATCGTAATATATGGGGAATGACTGCGATGATGATTTACCGTGTCTATCAACGGAGTTTTACCCATGAAGCTTAATCCAAAGAGACATAAATGGCTTCAGGGAAACGGGGTCAAAGCAATATTTGAGGCTCTTCCGGACGGCAGTGCCCGTTTTGTTGGCGGGTGTGTTCGGAACAGCCTGCTTGGCGAGTCAATTGGCGACATAGATATCGCCTGCCAGCTAAAACCTGAAAACATAAAAACGAAGTTAGAAGCAGCAGGTTTAAAAGTTATCCCAACTGGCATTGAACATGGAACGCTCACCATAGTTCATGAAGGCGTCCCTTATGAAATTACCACCCTTCGCAAAGACGTTGAAACAGATGGTCGCCGCGCCGTCATTGCATATACAGATGACTGGGCTGAAGATGCCCAGCGCCGGGACTTTACCATTAATGCGCTTTATGCTGACGCTCAGGGCGAGCTTTACGACCCAACCGGAGAGGGGTTGGAGGATATAAAGTCTCGCAAGTTTCGTTTTGTGGGGGATGCGGATTTACGTGTTCGAGAGGATTATTTGCGCATTCTGCGATATTTCAGATTTCTGGCGCGATATGCTGGCCAGGACAAGGTTGACGCAACAGCGCTTAAAGCCTGCCGCGAAAATCGTGCAGGGCTAAAGCAATTGTCATCTGAACGGGTTTGGGCTGAGCTTAAGAAAATTCTGTCTGCAGATGATCCAAGGCGCGCGGTTCGTATAATGCTGACCAATGAAATACTCGGAAGCGTATTACCTGAAGCCAGTAATGCCGAAGGGCTAGATCGTATGGTGGTTCTTGAACAAAAAGAAAAACTGGAACCCGATTATTTATTGCGGCTTATGGCTATGTCAGGCCGGGATGAACTGGCGCTTACGCGTCTTTCTAAACGGTTGAAGCTCTCAAATAATGAAAAAATGCGGCTACTGGCGTGGGCGGGAAATGCCGTGCCGTTCAAAATAGGGATGGACGATAAGACGCTTAAGCAATCCGTCTATGCCAGCGGACCACAAACAGCCTATGATCGTTTGGTGATAAGAGCGGCCGGAGAAGAAGATCCAATTCTGCAATCTCAATGGATGAAGCAAGCTGAGTTTGCGCTGAACTGGGACATTCCAATATTCCCCTTAGGTGGTAAAGACCTCAAGAAAGCTGGGCTGAGCGATGGTCCTGAAATGGGCCGTGTCTTAAAGGCCCTAAAAGAGCTTTGGGTGCGAAGCGGATTTACAGCCGATAAAGACAAGTTGTTGATTGCTCTTAAGCTGATTCATGATTGATGTTTTAAGTAAGTTTATATGCATAAAAGTGCATAATTTTCACGAAAATTGAACAAGTATTCATAGGGTAGTATATTCTTGTTGCGGGAAATTTACCTTTCATGTGTCCTTTGCTCGCAAGAATTTGTTGTTCTTTAAGGATGTTGTTGGAAATATTGTTCTCTGGCTGAAATACATATTTGACATTCATAGCCAGCCTATTATGCAAACTCGGTCTTTAGCTCAAATTGGGAGGAAATTTTAGCATGACATTAATCAAAAAAATGGCCCTTTTAGGAACTGGCGTAGCTCTTTCTATGTCAATGGCAGCATCTGCACATGCTCAGGATAGTTGGATTTTCGTTTTTGATAATTCAGTATCTGAACAACAGGCGCCTGGGTTGGCCAACCAAATGGCTGTACGAGCAGGCGGTAAAGTTGGTCACACATACAGTAAAACTATTCGGGGTTTTTCTGCTACAATGTCTGCAACGGCTGCAGAACGTTTAGTCACAAATAATCCAAATATCGCGTATTATGAAGCTGATGGTTTGATGAGTATTACGGCTCCACCTCCAGGCAAAGGTCCGGGTGGGGGCAGTACGACTCCTCCGCCACAAGAAACTCCTTGGGGTATCACACGTGTTAATGGCGGTCCTGATGGTACTGGTCGTGTGGCATGTGTCCTTGATTCGGGTATTGACCTGGATCATCCTGATTTGAATGTTGATGCTTCGCAGGGCTTCTCCGCTTTTACTAAAGGTAAAAATGCTGGCATGGATGATGGTAACGGTCATGGTTCTCATGTCGCAGGTACAATTGCGGCTATTGATAATTCTGAAGGTGTGATTGGTGTTGCAGCAGGAGCTACTGTTGTCCCGATCAAGGTTCTGGATTCTCGTGGTTCCGGTTCGACTTCTGGTGTTATCGCTGGTATTGAGCATGTCGCGAGTACGACCTGCACAGTGGCCAATATGAGCCTTGGTGGTGGTTTTTCGCAGGCACTAAACGATGCTGTAGAGGCAGCCGCATCTGGCGGAACGGTTTTTGTCCTGGCTGCTGGTAACGAAAGCACGAGTGCAACGACTAAGTCTCCTGCCAGTGCAAGTGGCGATAATATCATCACCGTATCTTCTTTTGCGCAAGGTGATAACTGGTCAAGTTTCTCAAACTATGACAATCCTCCTGTAGATTGGGCAGGCCCTGGCTCTTCTATTCTATCTACGTGGAAGGATGGTGGTTATCGGACTATCTCTGGTACATCCATGGCTTCTCCGCATGTGGCCGGTGTTGTTTTGATGGGTGGCTGTCGTGCTGATGGAACAGTCAATGGCGACCCGGACGGAAATCCAGATCCGATCTGCGTCCGTTAAACTTTCAGTAAAAGAAAAAATTCAGCCGCCCTTCGGGGCGGTTTTTTATGTCTATGGCCATTTCACAACAGGTGGCATGGACGACAAAATCGTATTCACATTACCACCGGTTTTAAGGCCAAAAGTTGTTCCCCGGTCATAGAGAAGGTTGAATTCCACATAACGCCCACGCGTGATCAGTTGTTCTTCGCGATCAGCTTCTGTCCAGGGTTCTTGCATGCGTCCGCGGACAATCCGTGCATAGGTTTTTAAAAATCCAAGGCCGACTTCTTGGGTGAAGGCAAAATCAGCATCCCAGTTACCGCTGTTATGACGATCATAAAAAATACCGCCAATACCGCGTGGTTCATCTCGGTGATGCAGATGGAAATAATCATCACACCATTTTTTATATTTGTCATAGTCGGCGCAGTCATGTGCATCACAGACGGATTTCATTCCGGTATGAAAAGCTATGGCATCTGCGCTGCTTTGAACGCGATCTTTGGCTTGTGTTGGCGTGAGATCGGCACCGCCGCCAAACCAGTCTTGGGTAGTCACAATATAGCGTGTGTTCATATGAACGGCTGGAATATGAGGATTGACCATGTGAGCAATCAAACTGACCCCTGCCGCCCAGAACCGTGGGTCGTCCTTGGCGCCGGGGACGCTTTCCCGCATTTCACCTTCAAACTCGCCGTGGACAACGGAAATATGAACGCCGCATTTTTCAAATAATCGTCCACGTAACATCCCGCCGGTCCCGCCGCCGCCATCATTCTTGCGTTTCCAATCTTCAAAGACAAACTTGCTCGGTTCACCGGGATAAAGATCATCCGAAGCTTCGATCTCTAATTGCTCAAATTCAGTACAGATTGTGTTTCGAAGTTCTTTAAACCAGGCGGCAGCTTTATCTTTACGGGTTTCAAACGTCATTGTGGTAATCCATTGGTTTGTCTGAGCGCTTCATAAAGGCCAATGGCCACGCTTGTCGCGAGGTTAAAAGAGCGCACATTATGGGCCAGCGGAATAATGACGCGGCTATCTACCGCTGCGTGGACGTCGTTGGGAACTCCAGCGCTTTCACGTCCAAATAAAAGACAGTCTCCGGGCAGAAATTTAAAATCAGGCAAGTTTGTCGCGCCTTTTGTAGTGAACAGTACGAGTCGCTGTTGATTCGTAGTTTGAAAACTTTGCCAGTCTTTGTGCCGGATCAATTTTTCCGGTGTTCCGTAATCCATCGCGGTACGTCTTAGCGCTTTGGCGGTTAGTGGAAAGCCGCAAGGTTCGATTATGTCCAAATCTACATTAAAACAGGCGCAAAGCCGCATAACAGCACCCAGGTTTTGGGCAATATCGGGTTGGTAGAGTGTGATGTTCATATGATTATGCGCTCTTATAACTCAGAAAATTGCGGCGTTGTGCCGCGATTAAAAACTGGCCATTTAACCCTGTTTTGGTTTATTACCACGCTCAAACCAATACGTACAATCAAGAAAGGGATATGCCGTGTCTGATCACACAGATAATTCCCACGAACACATCGACGAAGATAAACGTGATTTCATCTATATCGCTACGGGCGCAGCCGCAGCAGTAGGGGCGGGTGCTCTAGCCTGGCCACTGGTTATGCAAATGGGCAAGGCAGCCGACACTTTAGCGGCAGGCTCTATCGAAATCGACCTCTCCAAAATTTCAGAAGGTCAGCAGCTTAAAATGCTATGGCGCGGCAAACCTGTTTTTGTCCGGCACAGGACGCCCGCTGAAATTTCCGAAGCTGAATCTGTTGATATTGCGCAGCTTAAGGACCCCCAAACAGATGATGAGCGGCTTATGCCAACACCTGACGGTAAGCTCGATCCTAAATATCTGGTTATGGTCGGTGTTTGTACACACTTCGGCTGCGTCCCGGTTGGCGAACAGGGTAAAGTTGACGCCCAAGGCGAATATGGCGGCTGGTACTGCCCTTGCCATGGCTCTCACTACGATACGTCCGGACGTATTCGAAAGGGGCCGGCGCCAACAAATCTGGAAATCCCAGCTTATACATACATTTCTGATACAGTGATCAAGGTCGGTTAATCATGAGCGGACATCCATCAACATACGAACCGAAATATGCCCCAACTAAGTGGCTGGACAAACGTCTGCCGATTATTCGTATGGGCGCAGATTTTATGACTTACCCAAGTCCCCGCAACCTTAATTACTGGTGGACATTTGGGGGTATTCTAACGCTTTGCCTGATGACGCAGATCATTACAGGTATCATTCTGGCCATGCATTATGTGCCGCATGTGGATTTGGCATTTGAAAGTGTTCAGCGGATCAAGCGCGACGTGCCTTTTGGCTGGCTAATCCAGCCTATGCATGCTGTTGGTGCGTCTATGTTCTTCTTTGCGGTCTATATCCATATGTTCCGCGGGCTGTATTATGGATCATATAAGGCTCCGCGCGAAATGGTCTGGCTGTTTGGTTGTGTGATCTATCTGATCATGATGGCAACAGGCTTTTTGGGCTATACTCTGCCTTGGGGACAAATGTCTTTCTGGGGCGCAACCGTGATTACAGGCTTCTTCGGGGCTGTTCCGGTTGTTGGTGAATCTCTACAGCAGTGGCTATTGGGCGGCTTTGCCGTTGATAATCCGACGCTAAACCGTTTCTTTGCGCTGCATTACTTATTGCCTTTCGTGATAGCTGCTCTGGTAGGGCTACATGTTTGGGCGATGCATCATGCGGGTCAAAACAATCCAATCGGTATTGAGCCTAAATCTAAAAAAGACACTTTGGCATTCCACCCGTTTTATACAGTTAAAGATGCGTTTGCCGTTGGAGTTTTCCTTTTAGTGTTCGCTTTCTTTGTCTTTTATCAGCCAGACGCGCTGGGACACGCTGATAACTATATCGAAGCTGATCCTATGAAAACGCCTGAACACATCGTGCCTGAGTGGTATTTCCTGCCGTTTTATGCGATCCTCCGTGCTGTGCCGGATAAGCTAATGGGTATCCTTTTAATGGTAGCTGCGATCGCAGTTCTATTTATCCTCCCTTGGCTTGATACATCCAAAGTTCGTTCTATGCGCTTCCGTCCTGTCACGCGCCGCTGGTTCATCCTGTTTGTGATTGCCTGCTTTATTCTGGGTTGGTGTGGTGCAGGTAACCCGGATGACATTGCCATCCCGTTTGGAGAAGATAAAGGTATTACCTTCCTGCTTTTGGCGCGTGTCGCAACCGCATTTTACTTTGCATTCTTCCTGTTGATTTTACCTATAATGGGCATGATCGAAAAGCCGAAGGAGCGGCCTGAATCCATAACCAAGGCGGTTCTGGGAGGGGCAGAATAATGAGAAACGTGTTCAAAACAGCTATAATCGGAACATTGGCTCTCGCTGGTGTCGGTGTGGGCGGCTTAATGGCGGCAAATGCTGCCGGTGGTTCCAGTGATTATAAAATGAAGCATATGCACTGGCATTTCGATGGATGGCGCGGCACATATGACCGCGCTGCCATGCAGCGTGGATATCAGGTATACCGCGAAGTTTGCGCTTCATGTCACCAGCTTAAATATGTGGCTTTCAGACACTTGGGTGATAAAGGTGGTCCTTATTATGACGATCATTATCCAAACCCAAATGACAACCCCTATGTGAAAGCATTTGCGGCGGACTGGACAGTTGAAGAAGTTGATCTGGATACGGGTGATATTATTGAACGACCGGCTATTCCGGCTGATATGTTCCCGCCGATTTACCCCAATGCTGCAGCTGCGGCTGCCAGTAATGGTGGGGCGGTACCGCCCGACCTGTCTGTTATGGTCAAGGCCCGCACAGGCGGTGCTGACTATGTTTATAATGTTCTGACCAGTTACGACAAAGACGATAACTATATGAACAAGGCAATGGGCATTAAAATTGCCATGGCTAATCCGTTATCAGACGGCCTCGTTGAATATGCCGATACGGAATATACGGATAAAGACGGTAAGGTTCACATTATAAAAGCTCCGGAAGCGACCGTTGATCAAATGGCGAAAGACGTCACTGAGTTTCTGGCATGGGCTGCGGATCCAAAAATGGAACAGCGTAAGAGCCTGGGACTGGCTACAATGTTATATCTGCTAATTCTGACAATACTTTTATGGTTCTCATATAAAGCCGTATGGCGAAATGTTGAACACTAGTTGATCACGAAGAATTTAGAAAAAGCCCGGTTTTAACCGGGCTTTTTTATTGTGTTCCTTAAATGTTGGCGGCAAACTTCATCTATGAATAATACTTTGCCGCAAATACAAATAATTCCGTGTGCCCCGGATCGGCATTGGGAACAGGTCTGGAAATTTATGCAGCCAGTTCTGGCCGCAGGTGACAGTTATCCGACAGCTATGGATATTACGCAGGAAGCTGCGCGCGAATATTGGTTCGCCGAAGAGAAAACCACGCATGTGGCCGTTAATAAAAATGGCGATGTGTTAGGCATATATTATATCCGCCCAAATCAACCTGCTTTAGGCGCCCATATCTGTAACTGTGGTTATGTGGTGGACGTCTCAGCGAGAGGCCAGGGTATAGCGTCAAAGATGTGCGAACATTCCCAGTTATTTGCCCGTGAAAACGGTTATCGCGGGATGCAGTATAATTTAGTGGTTAGCACAAATAAGGGCGCTGTTCGTCTCTGGCAGAAACATGGGTTTAAGATCATCGGGACTGTCCCTGAGGCGTTTAATCACAAAACTATGGGTTATGTGGATGCCCATATCATGTTCAAAAATCTGGTATAGGTAATCGGTATGAGTGAATGGGTATTAGGCATATTGGGTGGTTCCGGCCTTTACGATATGGATACTTTGGAAAATCGGGAATGGATTTCCATAGAAACGCCTTGGGGTATGCCTTCTGATGACATTCTCTTTGCAGAGCTTGGCGGCGTTAAGTTGCGCTTCTTGCCAAGACACGGGCGTGGCCACCGACTATCGCCAAGCGATGTAAATTATCGAGCGAATATTGACGTGCTTAAACGGGCAGGGTGCACAGATATATTGTCTATATCCGCTGTAGGATCGCTCAAAGAAGAATATGCGCCTGGTGATTTTGTGATAGTTGATCAATTTATCGATCGTACTTTCAAGCGTGAAAAATCATTCTTTGGGACAGGATTGGTGGCGCATGTATCCACGGCAGATCCAGTCTGCATGCGTTTGTCGGGTCTTGCTGGTGATGCTGCTCAGAAAGCCGGAGCCACTATCCACAGGGGCGGGACTTATCTGGCTATGGAGGGGCCTCAATTCTCGACGAAAGCTGAAAGCCATATGTACCGGGCCTGGGGCTGCGATGTAATTGGGATGACTAATATGCCGGAAGCCAAGCTGGCCCGTGAGGCGGAACTGCCCTACGCGACGATGGCTATGGTGACGGATTATGATTGCTGGCATTCCGATCATGGTAATGTGGACGTGGCCTCAGTCATAGCCATATTGATGAAAAATGCTGACACGGCCCGTGCCGCCGTAAGGGAATTGGTTGGGCATATATCCAAAAGTCAAAGAACGCCAAGCCCTCAAGGTATAGAAACTAGTCTGGATGTTGCTCTGATCACGTCCCCGGAAGCTCGGGATCCCGAACTTTTGGTAAAGTTGGATGCCGTTGCGGGTCGAGTTTTAGCGATGAAATAATATGAGTTTCGGTGTGAGCTATTTTTCAACTAAAGTTCGACGATTTATATATGTTATTGGATTACATATATTAGCCCTAACCATTTCATGGTGGAATTTACGCCGCATTTATCCTGATGAACCCATAGATTTTGCTGAAAGCGCGTTGGTTTCATTGATGACGGGTTTTATTTCACTTCCGCTTTCAATGATGCATTTGCTGCAAAACCTCGGAGATCAAGCTATCATATCAGTGAGCGGGCGACCTCTCTTGATTTTATTTGAATGCATTATTTCACTGTCGGTTTTCTCGGGCATTATCCTGTTCGTATATATAGGCAGTAAATGGTTAAGGTGGGTCAGTACGGCATACATGCTGATAGCAGCTCCATATTGGGGTTATTACAGTTTCGCCCTGATGGGGGTCTAGCACTGATTAAAACGGCCAATAGAAAATAAAAATTATGCCTATAATCAGGAATGAAATACCGATTATACCAATTATAATGCCTTCTGGTTTTTCTTCTAAATAGGCATTCTGAGCATCTTCGGGATCTACAAAAACAGTTATAGTTTTACCCTCGGGGTATTTTTTTAAAAGACGTCTACTCTCCCCAGGTTCCGTGCTGCCGACAGATTCCATGAATTGAAAAATTTTTGCACTTGAGTATGATTTGTTATTATAGATGTACTCGTAGCTGATTTCCGCAGAATACATATACGCTTCCATACTGTTACTATAACCCTCATGCATTTGTGAGTGTATGACTTTACCGCGAACCGTATTGAAAGTGCGCCCATATCGTCTTGCAAAGTATGGGCGGAAAAATACAAAGGTAAATAATGCACCCAAAATGGTCGCTATTAAAGGAAATACAACTCTCCCAAAGAGGTCCATTCCGTTAGACAATGAGCTAAGGAAATTTACTAACGGTTCTGACATAATAAATGATACCAAAAATATATTATGATTTAATTATGAAAGAGGATGGGGTGCGTAGGACTTCTAAACGCAGTCGAGTCTTTTCCGCATCAAAATAATGGGAACAACAATGCCGTCTTCATCTGGCTCTGCTAGGTCCTGAATCACTTGGTATCCGCATTTTTCATACAGCAATATACCTGATGCGGTTGCGCCAAGTTCCATGGTTTTGAAGCCTTCGGCCTTTGCCGCTGTTTCGCCAAGCTCAATAATCATTCTGCCAATTCCGCGGCGAACATGATCCGGATGCGTGTACATAGCTCGGATTTTAGCCGCTTCAGTGGCTGGGTCTGCTAAGGCGTCATCGCGTCCTGCGGTATGGTTTCCGCCATAAAGCGTGCGTCGTCGGGACCAGCCGCCACAGCCTACAGCTGCATCATCCTCAAGAACCAGAAAATATGTGCCATCATCCAGTAGCTGTGTGTCCAGTCCCATAGACGCGTTGGATTTTTCCACCTGCGCCGGTGAGAGAACTTCGGGTAAAAGCCGGCTCATGGAAGCTTTCATCAACCCATTAATTTCCGAAATGTCATCCCGCGTGGCTATGCGGTGAGTTAATCCCATCAGACTGCATCCATCTGATTTTCTGGGCGGGCATCCTGAAATGCAGCAAGTGCGTCACAATGGGTGAAAATTTTCATGATGGTTGGGTATGGTTCGGGATCAACATCAAAACGTTTATTGTTAAGCACCTGAGCATAAAGGCATATGTCGGCGAGTGTTCGCGTGTCGCCATGACAAAACTCTCCGGTTTCGGGTTCCGACGACAGGCGGTGCTCAAGCGCCGAGAATCCTTCGGTAGCCCATCGCGTGAACCAGGCTTTCTTGGCATCTGCATCTGCGCCAAATTCATCCGTGATATAGCGTAAAATCCGTAAGTTATTAACGGGGTGAATATCGCAGCCAATAATTTGAGCGAGACTACGCACTCGGGCCCTGCCGAGAGCATCAGGCGGCATTAACGCCGGATCTGGATGGGCTTCGTCAAGATATTCTATAATCGCCATAGATTGCGTCAGAACGGCTTGGTCAGTGATTTCAAGGGCGGGGACAAGGCCTTGCGGATTAAGTGCAAGGTAGGTCTCTGACTTATGTTCATCAGGTAACAGGGCATAAGGGACGTAGTCATAATCCAGCCCCTTCAAATTCAGCGCAATGCGGACCCTGACAGAGGTTGAGCTTCGAAAATAGTTATGCAGTATAAGATCACTCATGGAATTTAAGTAATCCGTACGCGAATTGGTTCAAGACCTTCCACGCCGCCGGATAATTCATCGCCGGGGATCACAGGGCCTACGCCTTCGGGGGTGCCAGTGAAAATCAAATCACCGGCTTGAAGATCCATGTCTGCTGCCAGTCTTTCGATGATTTCACTTACGGACCATATCATTTTATCCAGGCTGCTGGATTGCACGATATCCCCGTTCTTTCGCAAAACAATGTGTGCGTTGCTCAGGTCAACTTTATCTGCAGGCGTGATCTTAGAACAGGGTGCGCTTTTAGAAAAACTTTTAGCCCGGTCCCATGGACCCCCTGTCTGTTTCGCTGTCGCTTGGATATCCCGGCGCGTGAGATCAATCCCGACGCCGTAACCAAAGACGCCGTGGGGGCCCATGGCAACAACCAGCTCGACTTCATAATGCAAGTTTTCAGTATGGGGCGGAAAGGGTATTTCCGTGCCTGTGTGAACAATGGTTTCAGCGGCTTTGGTAAAAAATACAGGTTCTGAACGTTCCACATCGCCGCCCATTTCCCGAACATGTTCAGCATAATTCTTGCCAATGCAGTATATTCGGCGCACTGGAAATTGCTTGTCAGTGCCAGCTACAGGCAGGCTAACGGGTTTGGCTGGATCAAAAACAAAGCTCATATCGCCATTGTAAAAACAAATTATGTCAATGTCATGGCTTAATATTCGGTATCGTGTTTTCTGTCATACGTGTCATGACAAAAAAAGCCCGCGGGAGGGCGGGCCAGGTAATCCAATGAAGGGGGTATTGGAACTAACTGTCTGGCTTGGCAGTCTTACCAGTTTTCTTATCGATACAAGCTTGTAGGTCTTTAGCACCATATTCTTGGCATTTGGCCAAAGCTTCGTCGAAAGTATAAACTTTCATCTGTTTCTTGGCTTTATGTTCCATTGTCTCCGCAGACGCAGGCAGCACGGCGGTGCTTTGAGCCGCTTCGGTTTTAGTCATGGTTGACTTATATTTTTTGTTGCAATCTTTACCGTTACCGGCAAATGCAGCGCTGCTAAGCCCGAGTGCAATTACAGTAGAGGCTACGAGTTTCAGGGAAGTTTTGGGTGTCATGGTTGTCCTCCTCTTATGACTATTTTGTTATGTCACATGTTATAGCATTACGCCATCTATAAAACGACGTCTGTCGTATTTGTAATGAAATGGTTAGAAAGTAGGCTTATGAGTTAAGTTGTGAGTGAGGATTTGCCTCTAAAGGTACGGAAAATGGCGAAACACATAGTAATCGGTGGTGGCAGTGGATTTATTGGATCTGAGTTGACGGATAAGCTTCGCGCGCGAGGAGACAAAGTTACCTGGATATCACGAACACCAGGGGATCAAAAAATTACTTGGGATGAGCTACGACGTGATGGGCTACCTGAGTGTGATGTAGTTGTTAATCTTGCTGGAAAACACATACTTGATCTATCGCGCCCCTGGACAGACGCATATCGGGATGAAGTCATTCGTTCACGGATAGAAACGACCGAAGCCCTTGTTCAAGCCATTAACGCGAGCACTGTTTCTCCGGATGTGTTTATTTCCACGGCTGGTAAGTGTTTCTACGGGACGCGCGAACTAGCAGACGGTGAAGCTCCACCCGAGCTTGATGAATATTCTGAACCTATGGGCATTGATTTTCCGGCCGAACTGGTAGGTCTTTGGGAGGCTGCAGCTGAAGGTGTAGACACGACTAGGTTACGTCACATTCGCCTGCGTATTGGAGTTGTTTTAGGAAAAATTGAGCGCAAATCATATTTACTCAGATTTTGGAGGATTGGCCGCGCGCGGGGTTTCTTACCGATTATACGCTTACCTTTTTGCTTAGGAGTTGGCGCTGTGATTGGAAAAGGGACACAGGTATTTCCGTGGATTCATATTGATGACATGACAGGGATCATTCTACACGTCATTGATGACCCAGAAACGGAAGGGCGGTATAATGCGGTTTCCCCTGGCATAGTCACGAACAGAGTATTCACTAAAAGCTTTTCCAAATATCTACGCCGACCTATTTTGTGGGCAATCCCTGAATGGTTGGTCAAAGCAGTTATAGGTGACGAACGTTCGTCAATTCTGCTTAAAGGTCAACTAGTGCGTCCGAAAAGGACAATCGAATCCGGCTATAAATTTGAATATTCCGAGATCGACAAAGCAATGGCCGATCTCGTTAAAATCACATTCTAAAGCGGGTCTATTGATCAAGGAAGCTTCGCAGTTTTCGTGATCGGCTGGGGTGCTTAAGCTTACGCAGAGCCTTGGCTTCGATCTGGCGGATACGTTCCCGCGTAACCGAGAATTGTTGTCCAACTTCTTCAAGGGTGTGATCCGTATTCATACCAATACCGAAGCGCATACGTAAGACACGCTCTTCACGAGGAGTCAATGAAGCCAGAACCCGGGTAGTGGTTTCCCGTAGGTTAGACTGAATAGCGGCGTCGATAGGCAGGATTGCATTGCTGTCTTCGATAAAGTCACCTAGCTGACTATCTTCTTCATCACCAATAGGTGTTTCCAGAGAAATAGGCTCTTTAGCAATTTTCATCACTTTACGAACCTTCTCTAGAGGCATGTTGAGTTTTGCTGCTAGTTCTTCAGGTGTTGGCTCGCGGCCGATTTCATGAAGGATTTGTCGAGATGTACGAACAATTTTGTTAATAGTCTCGATCATATGAACCGGGATACGAATCGTGCGGGCCTGGTCGGCGATAGAGCGCGTAATAGCCTGGCGAATCCACCATGTGGCGTATGTCGAAAATTTGTAACCACGGCGATATTCAAACTTATCAACCGCTTTCATCAAGCCGATATTGCCTTCCTGAATCAGATCCAAAAATTGCAGGCCGCGATTCGTGTATTTTTTGGCAATTGAAATGACCAGGCGTAGATTGGCTTCAACCATTTCCTTTTTGGCTTGACGGGCCTCACGCTCACCTTTTTGCACGGTCTGTACAATACGGCGAAATTCATCAACGGGGACACCGGTCTCTTTGGCCAGTTCGCCAATTTCGTCACGAATTTTCCCGATTGATCGATTTTCCCGCTTGATGAAACGATCCCAGGCTTCGGATTTACCAGCCATGTCTTCAAGCCAGCTCGGCTTAAGTTCTGCACCTAAATAGGCTTCAAGAAATTCGTGCCGCGGAACACCGTTACCATCCGCAAGACGCATGAGGCGGCCTTCCAGAGAAATGAAACGCTTATTAATTGCATAAAGCTGTTCGATCAGAGCGTCGATACGGGCATTGTTGAGTTGTAGAGATTTGATCTGTTGAATGATATGAGTCTGAATGCCTTCATATTCTTCGAATTGCGGCTGCCGCATTTTGCGGCCAGACAGGCGTGAACGGATCAGCATTTCCTGCAATTTCTGGAACCGGGCAAAGTCTGATGAAATGACATCAAGCGTGTTCATCACATCTTCGCGTAGAGCGGCTTCCATAGCGGCCATGGAAAGATTGGTTTTATCTTCTTCCTCTTCCTCATCATCGTCAATGGGCTTTTGACCTTCTTCGTAATTCCGCTCAATTTTGATTGTGCGCTCATCCTCGCGGGGTTTCAGATCTTCTTCGGTAGCTTCGATCTCACCCTTTTCGATTTTTTCGCGGCGAACAGCTGCGCCTGAGCGGTCTTCCTGAATATTCCCAATGGCTCGGTTATATGTGGTGTCCAGGTCAATGATATCGCGCAGGAGAATCCGGCCTTCTTCGAGTTCCTCGCGCCAGACCATAATCGCTTCGAATGTTAGTGCACTTTCACACAGACCTTTAATCATAGTGTCCCGACCGGCCTCTATACGTTTGGCGATAGCAATTTCGCCTTCGCGTGATAGCAGCTCGACTGTGCCCATTTCGCGCAGATACATACGTACCGGATCATCAGTCCGGTCAAGTTCCTCTTTTGAATTGCCGCCTTTAACAGTTGTTGTTTTGGCCCGTGCGAGGGTCTTGGGCCCCATGGTTTCATCTTCTTTGTCGTCTATGACAGAGATCCCTAGGTCCGAAAGCTGGGCAAGAGTGACTTCGATATCGTCAGGAGTAATACCTTTAAGGTCGATATGCTTGTTGAGATCAGTTGTTGAAAGAAGGCCGCTTTTACGGGCCTTGGTTATCATCAGTTTGACTTCTTTGTTATCCATGTCCAAACGGTTAGTGCCAGGTGCGGCAACCTGTGGTGTTTCGGAGGGTTTTTCAGAAGTCGTGTTGTCGTTCTTTTGGGCGGCTTCAGCCATGTATTTCTACTCCAACAAAAGGCATGAATAAAACCATAGCCTTAAAAATGCGTGTATGCCGAGCGCGGTGCCTGCATATCCGCAGAACCGTGATCGGTAAATCTCTAATCCTGACGTCTACGCCGCGAAGCCCGCATCAGCTTTTTCAAGCCTTCAGCATTATCTTCACGGATTGTATCCGCCATTCGGGATCGGGCATCTTCGCGCGCGTTTTGTGCCTGGTTTTTACCCATTAGGGCATCGACTTCCGCATTCCAGAGTGTCGCTCTTATATCCAGGTCAGCATCCGGGCCACCCATGGCCGCCTCTATGAGACGACGCTCACGTTTTATGGCCTTTAACGTATTTCCCAATCCTTCGGCCTCTATATGGCGATAGAGTTCCGACTTTTCAACCGTATTCGTGCTTCGCCAATAAGATAATAGGGTGGATTGCAAGGCGGAATGCCCTGTTTCCGTTAATCTCAGTGCAAAAAACGTATCATCCACCCGTTCCAACAGCTTGGGCCACTCAACAATAGCGCCAATTATTCGGCGCTCTTTTGCAGATAATATGGCATTTGCACTCATTGCCTGTTTCTGCCCCGATGGGATGAATTTGGATTTTCGAGCCTGATATTGGCGGCCAGATGCTGGGCGGTAGCCATATTCAGCATTAAACCGCTCCAGAAGGACTGTTTTATATTGATCACGGACAATATCGTGTTTGATATCCCGTAGAGCTGTATAAATGCGGTTTTTAAGACCCGCACGATCTTCTGGCGTGTTCAAGGGGGCGGTCTGCAACTCTCTTTGCCACAACATGTCAACTAAGGGGATGGCATTTTCGAGGGCTTTTTCCATAGCAGCCCGGCCTTTCGCCCGCAGGAGGTCGTCAGGGTCCTGACCATCGGGCAGAGCTACAAATCTGAGAGACTGACCGGGTTTCAAAAGTGGCAATGCCCGTTCAACAGACCTGAAGGCGGCGCGTATTCCGGCCTTATCTCCATCAAAACACAGAACCGGCTCGGGTCCGGCGCGCCATAATAATTCAAGCTGTTCTTCGGTCAGAGCGGTGCCCAAAGGTGCCACCGCGTGGTCAAAACCATATTTGGCCAGGGCAATAACATCCATATAACCTTCGGCCACGATCAGGCCTCGGGCGTTGTTTTTAGGATCGGCCAGTGCCTTTCGGGCTTCAGGATAACGGTAAAGAACACGGCTCTTGTGAAACAGGTTTGTTTCCGGCGAATTGAGATATTTAGCTTTAGCGTCTTTTTCCATGGCTCGCCCGCCAAAAGCCACAAGCCGGCCGCGGGGATCATGAATCGGGAACATGATCCGATTTCTAAACCTGTCCCATGGATCGCGGCTTTTATCATCAGGTTCAATCAACAGACCTGCTTCGATTAGAACATCAGTCTTCGCCCCTTGTTGAACCAGTTCGTCTTTCAAGGCCTTAAAACTATCGGGCGCAAATCCAATGCCAAAACGTTGAGCATCCTCACCTGTTAAGCCTCGGGATTGCAGATAGTCCCGTGCATCTTTACCCAATTCGCGCCTAAGGGACTTCATAAAGAATGTCTGCGCGGCATCCATCCAATTTATGGCAACTTTATTTCGGGCCGCTCGTTTTTCGGCCTCGGGGTCGCTCTTAGGCATTTCCATACCGGCAAGACCTGCGAGCCGCTCAACGGCTTCTGGAAAGGCAAGCCCCTCCACTTCCATTAAAAATGAGATGACGTCCCCATGTTTTCCTGATGAAAAACAGTGATAAAAGGCTTTGTCATCATTTACAAAAAAACTGGGTGTTTTTTCATTTGTAAATGGTGAAAGTCCGGCAAATTCACGGCCTTGGCGCTTCAGTTTGACATAGCGGCCTACGACGTCAGAAGGCCGGATACGGGCCTTCAACTCATCTAGAAAATTTTCACCAAACCGCATAGCTGAAATCTAGGGTGTTTACAGGGAAATTGCGAGTCCTAGAAGGGAAATGGTGTGTATGGAGATATCTAATGTACGTACGAAAAAGCTTTCCTCATGGTTACTTTTTTGTTAGCTGGGCGTTTGGGAACTATATGAACGAGGAGAGTTCACATGAAAACAAAGCTACTTTTAACAGGACTATTGGCTGCAACGTTGTCATTAGGTGCCTGTAAGGCTGCAGATAAAGCTGCAGAGAAAACCAAAGATGCCGCTGCTAGTGCTGCGGAAAAAACTAAAGATGCAGCAGCTGCTGCGGCTGATAAAGCTGGTGACGCTGTAGATGCGACGGGCGATGCTATGAAAGCAGCAGCTGATAAAACAGGCGAAATGGCTAGTGACGCGGTTGATGCCACTAAGGACGCTGCGGCTGCAGCTGCGGACAAAGCTGGTGACGCTGTTGAAGCGACAGGCGATGCCATGAAGGCGGCTGCCGATAAAACAGGCGAAATAGCCAGCGATGCTGTTGATGCCACTAAGGACGCGGCTGCTGCTGCGGCCGATAAAGCAGGCGATCTTGCTGCTGATACAGCAGAAGCTATTGAAGAAGGCGCCGAAAAAACTAAAGAGACTTACGGTAGCGGAACTGACGAATAGTCATAAAACCGCTATGAGTTTTAAGCGTGCCCTTGTGGCACGCTTTTTTTATGGGTTAGAGTACGATAACTTCGTTTATAAGCAGGAAGTGATCAATGGGTGAATTTACGCAAACAGCTTTGCGCGGGCTGAATGTCTTAGGGTCATTATTCTTATTCGTTTTAGGGCTTCTTGTTGTCGCTTTCAGTGTTATGTTTGTCCTAGACGCAACACAGACCAAAGATGCTATTAGGCGCAATTATCCTGTGATAGGCCGGTTCCGAAAGTTCTTCAGTACCCTGGGAGAGTTTTTCAGGCAGTATTTCTTTGCCATGGACCGGGAAGAAATGCCTTTTAACCGGGCTGAACGGGACTGGATCAACAATGTGGCTGAACATGGCAGCGAAACTCTACCCTTTGGTTCGACCCGTGTTTTGTCTGAGGGATCCCCTGTGTTCGCGAATGGCATGTTTCCGAAACTGGAAGGCGAACATGTTCCGCACAAGCCATTTGTTATTGGGAGAGATGCAAGACATCCGTATGAGCCCAATAGTTTTTTTAATATTTCCGCGATGAGTTTTGGCTCTTTGTCTAAGCCAGCAGTACAGGCCTTGTCTTACGGGGCGCAGCTAGCCGGATGTTGGCTCAATACCGGGGAAGGCGGCGTGTCGCCTTATCATCTGGAAGGTGGCTGTGATCTGGTTTTTCAAATCGGTACGGGTAAATTTGGGGTCAGAAATGAAGACATGACCCTCAATGAGACACGGTTAAAAGAACTGTGTGAAGAGCATGACCAAATCAAGATGATTGAAATAAAGCTCAGTCAGGGTGCCAAACCTGGAAAAGGCGGCATATTACCCGCCAATAAAGTAACAGATGAAATTGCGGTTATTCGCGGTATTCCCTCCGGAGAAGCTGCGATCTCGCCCAATCGCCATGTGGAAGTATCAAACACTGCGGAACTTCTGGATTTAATTGCCCGCATCCGTGAAATTTCAGGTCGCCCAACAGGTATAAAATTTGTCATGGGTAATATCAGGCCCATTCAAGACCTTGTGAGTGAAATTAAGCGGCGGGGACCCGCTTCTGCGCCTGATTTTATCACGCTTGATGGCGGGGATGGCGGTACCGGAGCGGCTCCAATGCCGTTAATGGATAATATGGGGCTGCCTGTTAAAGAAAGCCTCCCGCTAATGGCTGATCTTCTTACGAAAGCGGGCTTGAGAGACCGCATTGCGCTTATTGTAGCCGGGAAGTTGGTGACGCCTTCAGAAGTAGCTTGGGCATTTTGCGCAGGGGCTGATTTTGTCAATTCTGCTCGTGGTTTCATGTTTGCACTTGGGTGTATTCAGGCTTTGAAATGCAATGAGAACACATGTCCGACAGGTGTCACGACCCATAATAGACGATTACAGCGCGGTCTAAATCCCGAAAACAAATCCGTCAAAGTTCGTAATTATTGCCACACAATGACTCATGAAGTGGAAATGATCGCGCATTCTTGCGGAGTTGATCATCCCAGGGATCTCTCAAGGGACCATGTATTGATAATTCAATCTGATGGACGTTCCAAACCTCTTTCGGAAGTATGGGCTGACTAAATTGACTGCGCAGAGTGTTCAAAATTAACAGGTTTTTGGGGTTTTGTGCTTAATTTCCCTCAAGTTGAAAAGTTGAGGGTCCGAGTTTGCCAGTAGCAGCTAATAGTTTGGAAAGATTTCTGCGTGTGGATCGGTTTGAAAAATCCGGCGATATTGTTCGCATACGCGCCATATATGTAGCCGCGATTGCTTTTATTTTCACCCAATTGATCAATATTATGCTCATGGTTCAAAGCTATAAAGGTTGGAGCATGGATGCTAACATTTCGGTTGGCGCAATTCTTTTCCTGACCTTCATCACTTGTAGTTTTCGATATCATCGTAAGTTCTATATGGCAGCCTTTGCTGTGATTATTCTTATGATTGCAGGTATCGGAGGGTCTGCCATTCAAGACCATACAGGTATCAACAGCGCATTATTGCCTTACCTACCCGTCATTATTGTTATGAGCGGTTTTATCAGTGGATGGCGGATGTCATTAATCGCAGGCATAATGTCGATCGCATTTGTGATTGCTCTATATGTTGTATCAATGGGCGCTGGACCAACAGCTTTGTATTCGCTTGCAAGTTTTGAAGTGCCTAATTTTCAGCGCGCGGCACAGGTGACTCTTGCCTGCGTAATGATGACCATTATCACGACCAGCTTGAGCTACGCTATGCATGGGTTATTTGACCGTGATGAGAAAAATCTGTTTAAAATTAAAGAGACGGAGATAGAGCGGACAAAATTCTTTTCAGCTCTCAGTCATGAAATCCGGACACCGCTTAACGGTATTGTTGGTATGAGTGGACTGTTGTTGAAAACGTCATTGGATGATCAGCAAAGACAATATGCAACTATTGTAAATGATTGTAGCAATAATCTGATGGATGTCATGAGCAACGTCATGGAGATTTCTCAAATCGACAATGAGCGCATGAAGCTCAATCCAGCCGATGTAGATATTCATGCGCTCGTAAAAGCGATCACGTCACAACACCGACAAAGTCTCAATGATGACAAGTTATCGCTTAACCTTCATATCGCCGAAGGTGTACCGCAATATCTTATCGTTGATGAGAAACGTATTAGAATGGTGATCAATCACTTAGTTAGAAATGCCGTGAACTTTACGCCACAAGGTAACGTCAACCTTTTATTGGACGGAAATATTTTGCAAGAGAACCAATTCCGATTATGCGTCTATGTACGCGATACAGGTGTTGGTATTGAGAAGAATGACCTTCCACGAATTTATGACCGATTTACACAACTTGATCAGTCATTATCGCGCAAACATGAAGGTACTGGCCTGGGGCTGGCTCTTTGCAAAGAGGTCATTGAGTTTATGGGCGGAACTATCAACGTCGTCAGCGAAATAGGTGTTGGATCGACATTTTATTTCGATCTGACACTTCCCATATCCAAGCAGTATGCTTTGCCAGAGACTGATCAGTCTCTATCGCAGGATGAATTCTCTAATGTAACTTACCTAAACCCGCCAAAAGCAGCGAACGGATAGAGTGCTATAGTCCAGGCAGCTTTGCGCCGCCGGGCTTGCGGGTGATTGTTACCTGCCCACCACCAGTGGCCGCTTCGATAGACTTTAGACGTTGGGCTTCGCTTTCAGCGTCAAGCGGTGTTCCATCCACGTCAGAAGCCTGCCCATTATTCCAGAACAAGATGCGATTGGTCAGACTGTCTGTCTTGCGCTCAACGCTATTTTGTCCGTCAATTTCAACTCGAATTTCCGGATTTGCGCGGGGCGCGCCGGCTTTGGATAATAAGACCATTTCGCCGCGAGAGGGTTCAGTATCGTCGATATCGCCTATCAGGGCCTGACGAGCCGCTTTTTGAGTGTAATTATTTTCGGAAGAAGACTCGCCCACACGTGGTGGCCGCAGATTATATTCGGGCGGAACCACAAGGGGGGCTTTGGTTAGGATGTTGAACTCATTCGGCGCTGATTGCTTAAGGCCCAAGGCTTTTGTGGCCGAAGCACAGCCTGACGCGGCAAAACCCAGCATTGCGAGGGTTGAAATACCTATAATATTGCGAATGGTCATATTTGCGACTCCTGTAATGGCCCGTACATAGCGAAACTTATCGCCGGGGCCAAGTGACCAAATGGTTATTTTTACACCTTAGCGTCAGGGCTGTTTTTTTCGCGGCGCCAGTCGAGGAATATATCAACTGCGATACACATAACGCCAATGGTTATGGCGCTGTCGGCGACATTAAACACCCAGGGGAAAAACGGGAGTAATTCATAGGCGCTGATAAAGTCAGTCACAGAGCCATGCATAAACCGGTCAATGGCATTGCCAATTGCACCGCCAATAATTAAGCCAAGTCCCACGCGAGTGAATTTCTCTTTTGTGCCCGCCAATACGTAAAGTATTATAAGGCACATGAGGCCGGCAAAAATCGTCAGTCCCCAGCGTTTGGCAGGCGAGTCGCCGGATAACATGCCAAAACTGACCCCGAGGTTGCAGGTCATCGCCCAGTCAATAATGGGAGAAAACTCCTGAAAATATCCCTGCTGTCCGATATAGGGATCTTGCTCACATATGTTAAACGGTAGTCCAAACAGGTTTGTTGCCCATTTTTTGGATAACTGATCCAGTGCGACGACAATGGCCGGGATTATCAGGGCAAAGACCCAATATGATTTGTAAATCTTGCTCATGACCTCAGAGCTGCTACGGCAACGGCGTCGCGCGGCGTGATGTCTTCATCGCCTGATGCGCGGAAATATTTCCAGGAGCGCTCACATTTACGATATGTTTTTTCATTCGTAAGGGTGTTTACGCTGATATCCGCCGAGCTTTCAGAGAGGTCGATATCACTGATGATCAGCATATCGGCGAGCGTGTCATTGGGCTCTGCCGGGTCGTCATAGACATCTTTGCGGGTTATATTCATAGCTGATAATGCCGATATCAGATCGCCAGCTGCTGGGGCTGTGACTCTGGCTTCCAGGCTGGAGCGGATCACGCCGTCTTTGCGCAGCGGTTCAATGGCTTCGTAAACATCTGAACGGAATGTCCGCAAAGTTTCAATTTGTTCCGCAAGCTTATCATTACGCCAAACATCTGGGGTTTCCGGGAAAAGTTCCATATGGACGGAGTGACTCTCGCTTGGGAAACGGCTTTGCCAGACTTCTTCGCAGGTAAAGGCCATGATGGGTGCCAGCCATGTGGTCAAGCGCATGAAGATTTCATGCATGACGGTTCGGCAGGCGCGGCGCCGCCTTGTGCCAAGCGGGTCACAGTAAAGTGCGTCCTTGCGGACATCAAAATAGAAAGAAGACAGATCAACCGTGCAGAAGTTGAACAAGGTGGAGAACACTTTTTTCAAATCAAAAACCTTATAGGCATCGCGAACGATTATATCCAGTTCATGAAGGCGGTGCAGGGCCCAGCGCTCTAAGGACGGCATGTCGTCAAAACTCACAGCGTCACTGGCATCATAACCATCCAAAGCGCCGATCATATAACGCAATGTGTTTCGTAGCTTGCGATAGGCATCCACATTGGTTTTGATGATTTCAGGGCCGATTTTAAGGTCTTCAGTGAAATCAGAAGACGCTGTCCATAGCCGGATAATCTCCGCGCCATATTGCTTGGTCAGGTCAAGCGGACTCATTGTATTGCCAAGAGACTTGGACATTTTATAGCCCTTCTCATCGACCACAAAACCATGGGTTAGAACATTATCATAGGGCGCTTCGCCGTAAACGGCGCAGCTTTCGAGCAGGGATGACTGGAACCATCCGCGATGCTGATCCGTGCCTTCCAGATATAAATGCGCTCGGTCAGGAAGATCATCCCGCCGCTTCAGGCAAAAGGCATGGGTACAGCCAGAGTCAAACCATACATCCAGAATATCGGTGACTTTGGTCCAGCCTTGGGTATCTCCATCCATCAATTCTGATAGAGGTGTATCGAACCAGCCATCCACACCGGTTTTTGTAACGGCCTCCAAGATGCGTTCATTGATTTTGTCAGCGTCATCTCGCTCCGTGTGCAGTCGCCCATCTTCATGCACAATCAGCGTAATCGGAACGCCCCAATTGCGCTGACGCGAGATCAGCCAGTCTGGTCTGTCCGCGACCATGGTTTCCAGGCGGTTGCGCCCGCGAGGCGGAAAGAAGCCTGTTTTGGAAATCGCAAATAAGGCCTTGCCGCGCAGATCGCCTTTGGACATAGAGATAAACCATTGCGGTGTGGCCCGCCGAACGACAGGGGCTTTACTGCGCCAGGAATGGGCGTCTCTTAACATCATAACGCCGCGGCCCAGTAATTTACCACATTCCATCAGAGCCTTGATAACTTCACCGTTAGCTTTGCCGTCCTGACCGCGCTTTTTCGCGCCGCTCGTGGTGCGGATCACATCGAGGCCTTCAAACCGACTTGGCATAACATCTGTGTAACAGCCGGAATCATCCATGGTCATAGGCACGGCGGGATCACCGCCAAGGGCTTCAATTTTTGCCGTATTCGCCATCCAGACATTAAAGTCATCTTCGCCGTGGGATGGAGCCGTATGGACAAAGCCCGTACCGGCTTCGGCAGTAACATGATCTCCGGCAAGTAACGGCACCGGGAAATCATATTTGCCTTCATTGCCATCCATGGTTTTAAGCGGATGATCGAGAACCATATCGTCGAGAGTGGACGGATCAACGGTATCCAGTCGTTCAGCCGCCTTGATAAGACCGGCTTTGGAAACAGTTTCCCAAAGGTCATCCGCGACGATCAATCGATCCCCAGGTTTTGACCAAGGCTCAAATTCAGCCTCTTCCATTTCAGTGACCTGATAAAGGCCATATTTGATGGTTTGAGAATAGCTGACGGCGCGGTTCGCTGGGATCGTCCAAGGTGTTGTCGTCCAGATAACAATATGGCTTTCTGTTCCCCGAACTGGAAACTTTACATAAATCTGGGTGGCTTTGCGTTCGTGATATTCGATTTCAGCTTCTGCAAGAGCTGTTTGCTCAACAGGCGACCACATGACCGGTTTGGAACCGCGATATAATTGTCCGGTTTTTGCGATTTTGAGCAGCTCGGCACAGATGTCTGCCTCGCTTTGAAAGTTCATAGTTTTATAAGGATTGTCCCATTCACCGATAACACCCAGACGTTTGAACTCTTCACGCTGAATATTCAGCCACTCGGCCGCATATTCACGGCATCGTTTGCGAAATTCACTGGCAGGAACTTCGTCTTTGGAGCGGCCTTTGCCGCGAAATTCTTCTTCGACTTTCCACTCAATGGGCAGGCCGTGACAATCCCAGCCGGGAACGTAATGGGAATTAAATCCGAGCATTTGATGCGATCTGGCAATGATATCTTTGAGGATTTTATTCATCGCCGTACCCATATGGATATGCCCATTGGCGTAAGGCGGGCCATCGTGGAGTACCC
>JAHDGM010000079.1 GCA_020627655.1 Hellea sp. | reverse complement strand
AGGCAGCGGTTTTTGGTATCGCCATCCCTGGTTCGAATCCAGGTACCCCAGCCACTTTTCACGCTTTCTATTTATTGGAATAAGGCTGTGAGTATTTTCAGAAAAAAAACGCACTTTGTAACATCCTAACGATTGATTAAATTTTTCTAACCGTGTAGGGCTGGTCCTAAGAACTATAAAAAGCGTGCGAATGCACGTGTAGATTTGGAGGACGTGAGTGGTAAAATCCCATACCGCATTGACGTATGTGCGTAGAGCACTGTGTGGTGTTGCCTTAATACCTATGTTGGCGATTGGTGCCGCAGCTCAAGATGCTTCAGCTGCAGAGGCTCAATATGCAGCACTTTTAAAGCAAATTTCTGACATGAAGATTTCCATAGCCCATAAAGAGGCTGTAATCGCGACTCAGCAGGGTCAGATTAAGGATTTGCAAGGGCAAATCGATCGGGTTGACGAGGTAACGGCGTCTGTCGGGCCGATGATCGACAAGATGGCGGCGGCTATTAGCGATGAGATCGAAAAAGATATTCCGTTTGCCAGTGAAGAGCGTTACGAGCGCTTGGGCAAGTTTCAGGATACGATTGCCGATCCAGAGGCCCGGCCTGGTGATAAAATGCGACGTGCTTTGAATATTTATCAGGCTGAAGTGAATTACGGTCAGACCTTTGCTTATTATATGGATAATCATCCTGTGCCGGAAAAGCAGGGCTCCCGCCTTGCTGCTTGTCTGGAGGATCAGGATTCGGGTGCCTGTGCGCTGACGCAGGAGCTTCGTAAAAAGCTTGATAATGGCGCTACAATTGAGGGCCTGAAATCAGAGCTTAAGGATGGAAATTATCTACGTTACGGTCGATTGGCGCTGATTTATGCGCAAGCTGACGGTAGCGATGTTTATGCTTATGATGCTGCGTCTAAAGTCTGGGAGCCTGTAACTGGCGGACGGGCCTTGGATTATGTCAGAGCAGTTAAGATGGCTCGCGGAGAGGCCGCTGTCGATGTTGTGACAGCGCCGGTCTTAATGGCTAAGTAATTCGGGCTTTAGCCCAAACCGATTTTGCAAGCCGTATGGGTTGCAAAAGAGCGGCGTTTATCGCCACCCATACGTGCCGCGCAAAGCGGAGCAAAATAAAAATGAAACTAAACCGGAAGGAAACCATGTCTAACTTTTCAAAAGCCAAGCATATACTGCTTTTGGGGGGCATGTCCCTGGCGTTGGCTGTGCCGGCCCATGCCCAGCTTGACAGTGCCATGAGTGCGGCCAAGGCGTCGACGGCTGCTAGTGCGGCCTCCCAGCAGCGGGTAGCAAATCTGGACGATGAAGCGGATCAAATGATCCGGGAATATCGAGCTGTTTTGCAGCAAAAGGATAATATCGCCTTATTTGTGGATCAGCAGGATATTTACTTGCAGTCTCAAGTCTCTGAAATTCAGTCTTTGAATCGTCAGCTTGATACAGTTGAGCAGATTAAACAGGGCATGGTTCCTATGATGCTGGAAATGACGGCTAAGATCGAAGATTCGATTAAGGCGGATGTCCCGTTTAATCTTAAGGAGCGTCTAGATCGCGTCAACACAGTAAAGGCCGTCTTGGGCGACCCGGACATTTCGCCGGTTGAGCAATATCGTCAGGTTCTAAACATCTACAAAGTTGAGGTTTCTTACGGTCAGGGCATCGATTCTTATGAAGGTGCGCACCCAAGTAAACCTGGTAATGTGGTAAACTTCATTCGATTTGGCCGCGTGGCCTTGGTTTATATGACCAAGGATGAGGGTGAAATCGGGCGTTATAATATGGAAACCAAGTCTTGGGATATATTGAGCGGTGATAAAGCCATTGAGATGCGACAGGCCATTCGCCTTGCTAAGGGCGAGGCTGCGCCAACTATGGTGACAGTTCCTGTCATTATTGGGCAGTAATTGGGGTTAATTAAATGAGTAAAACTATGAAATTCTTCACAAAAAGTTCAGTTGCTGTCGTTGCGGCAAGTGTTTTGTTCTCAGCTGTTCCAGCGAGTGCGCAAATTTCATCTATTGATGATGTTCTAAGAAAAGTTCGTTCTGATGCTGCTGCGGCTCAGGCTGACAATCAAAAGCGTGAGCGTGAATTCCGCCAGCGCCGTGATCAGCAGTCCTCTTTGCTTTCCAAGGCACGGGGTGAGTTAGCGACATTGGAAGGTCGTGCGCGCAGCGTACAGTCGACTTTTGACAGTAATAAAAACCGGATTAGCGGCCTTGAGGCTCAACTGGCTGAAAAGCAGGGTGATTTCCGGGAAGTCTTTGGTCTGGCTCGTTCAAAGGCAGGCGAATTTAAAGCGATTTTGGATAGTTCATTGATTACGGCGGAATATCCTGGTCGTACAACAGTGCTTGGAACGATTTCCGAGTCTAAAGCTTTACCAAGTACGGATGATTTGAATCAGATCTGGATGACAATGCTGGATGAAATTCAAGCTCAACGTCAGGTGGCCAGTTTTACTGCGCCTGTTGCTAACGTCGATGATGGTGCACCTGTTGGTGTAACGCGCGTTGGTCCTTTTGCAGCCTTTACTACGGATGGCGGTAATTACCTGAAATATGCGCCTGCAGCTGCCGGTAGCGATATCATGTTGCAGCTGCTTCCAAAGCAGCCTGCCGATGCTGTCGTTGTTAATGCGGCTAAGGAGGTATTGGCTGCTTCACCTGGTGAAGTTGTTTATGCGCCAATTGACCCGACACGGGGTTCTTTGCTGAATTCATTTGAGCGCGTACCGACATTTAAAGAGCGCTTTGGTTCTTTCTGGAAGTTTGATGGCGGACATGGCGGTTTCTGGGGAGCTATTATTCAGTGGCTCGGCCTAATCGGTGTAGTCTTTGGTATATTTAACATCCTTCGTTTATTCATGGTATCCAGCGCGGTACGTGGACAGAAGCGTAAAGCTCAAGCCTCCAAGTCTAACCCTCTGGGTCGCGTCATGATGGCCTATGATAATGTTAAAGGCGATGATAGCGAATCTGTTGAATTGGCTCTAGATGAAGCAATTCTGAAAGAATCTCCGAAGCTGGAAACAGGGCTGTCCATGCTTAAGCTGGGCGCCGGTATTGCGCCGCTGTCTATTGGGTACGGTTACAGGTATGATTAAGACCTTCCAGGCCATGATGATTTATGGTGCTGGTGATCCAAAGCTTATGGCTGGTGGTATTTCCGAAGCGCTTGTGACTACTGGGTCTAGTTGTGGCTATTCCGCTCTTGATCCTGCACAGCTTGTGTTCGTCTATGGCACGCGGCGTCCAGAGTACTCTGGAAGAGCAGTCTGCCGGTATCGTAGCGCGTCACGTAGAAAGTGGTCGCGGAGCTTAAGGCCCGCGATCCCTTAACTGAAAGGGATAATATTCATGGAGTATTTAAATCCAGTCTATGCCCTGAAGAGTGTTCAGCAGTTTCTCAATACGGGTGGTAGTGTTCTACTCGGTATTATGCTGCTGGCGTTCTTCCTGAGTAGTTTCATTCTGGAGCGGTTCGCTTATTATGGCATGGGCCACAAACCACTTGTGAAACGCCTCAAAAACGAATGGCATGGCCGTACGGACAAGACGTCCTGGCGTGCTCGGGCTATTCGTGACGAAATGATCTCGGAAGTGAAAAATCGCACAGAACAAAATGTTTCAGTTATCAAAACCCTTGTTGCAGCAGCCCCGCTGTTCGGTCTTTTGGGAACAGTGACTGGCATGATCGAAGTGTTTGATGTCATGGCTTTATCTGGCGGTTCTGACGCCAGAGATATGGCGGGAGGGGTCTTTAAAGCGACCATTCCAACCATGGCCGGTATGACGATCGCGATTTTTGGCTTACTATTTTCAACTTATGTCGAACGCAAAGGTCGCCGTGAAACGGCTAAATTTGCCGATGAATTAGGACATGCAGGATGAGAAGAAGACGTAGAAATTCCGGCGATGATGATGCCGCAATCGATATGACCCCGATGTTGGACATCGTGTTCATTATGTTGATCTTTTTTATCGTGACCGCGACATTCTTGGATGAGCGTGCCATTGATTTAACTCAACCTCCGCCTCCGCCGCCGGATCAAGAGAACAAATCCGAGCCTAAGCCGGCCATTACAATTTATGTAAATGAGCAAAGCTTTTGTGCTGTGGATGGCCGATCGACGGAATGCAGCGATGTACCTGTAGCGGTTGAAGGGCTTTTGTCTGACAAGCCAGGTGCCAGCATAATTTTGCGAATTCATGAAACAGCTCGACATGGCGTTCTTGTGTCACTCAAGGATGTTTTTGACGAGAAAAACATGAGCCCGAAAATAGAGATAGTCCGGACTTAAGAACCTAACTGTAATCTGGATTTGAATATTATTGCGTAATGTGATAGGATAACAATATGGCAAGACGTAGCCGCGTAAATGTAAATGAAGAAGATACCGAGCTGAACATGACGCCCATGCTCGATGTGGTGTTTATTCTGTTGATCTTTTTTATCGTAACCTCGGTTTTTGTTAAGACGCCTGGAGTGGATCCGTTCCGTCCTGAGGCAAACACTGATAAGGAGTGGAAGCCGACCATTATGATCGCTGTGAATGACCTAAACGAAGTATGGATCGATAAGCGTCCATATGAAGTTGATGAAATTCGGCCGGTCGTTCAAAAGATGAAGGATGAAAATTCCAAGGCCCAGGCTATCATTATTGGTGATAAAAACTCCGAAGCAGGCGTAGTAATGCAGATCCAGGAAATGATGCAGGACATGGATATCGTCACTCGCGTGTCGACGAACTAGGGAGCTCTATTATGGGTAACATGTTAAGATGGTTGATTTTTGCCCCCCTTGCTGGAGTGGTAACATTTTATCTATTCACGTTGATGACAGCGCTGATTTCTGGTGAATTTGAAGCGGGGGAACGTTTTGAAACACCAAGTTTTGATATCAATCCTGTTGCGGAAGACATTAAAGTTGTTAAGCGCGAAACAAAAATCCAAAAGGTCAAAAAGGTTATTACGCCTCCGCCACCGCCTCAAATTGAGCGTCAGCAGGCGGCTAAGCCGACCGAAGCGATTGCCTCTATTGAGGGCGCTATCCCGGAATTTGAGGCTCCAAAAATTGATCGTCAGAATTTTAAAATCCAGGTCAGTGACCGTGACGCCCAGCCTTTGGTTCGCATTCCGCCTATCATGCCGCCGCGTGCTGAAAAATCAGGCCATTGCCGCGTGAAGTTTGATGTGAGTCCAGAAGGTGCGCCGTTTAATGTGATCGCAACTTATTGCACTCAAAGCTTGTTTGAGCGGGCATCAATTAAATCCGTACAAAAATGGAAATATAATCCAAAGATTGTTGATGGGCGTTCTGTTTCACGTTCAGGTGTTGAGACGAAGATCACCTTCCGTCTAGCCGATGAACGCGGAAATATCATTCCTGAGTAAAATACAGGCTGACTTTGGCCAGCCACAGACCTTAAATTGGAGAGCAGTGTCGTGACAC
>JAHDGM010000029.1 GCA_020627655.1 Hellea sp. | reverse complement strand
GGCTGCTACTTCAGCCTTTGGGCGTTGCCAGTTCTCTGTGGAGAAGCTGTAAAGGGTTAGATATTGTATGCCCAGATCCGCAGCATCTTCGACGATGCGGCGAACTGTTTTGACCCCGGCCTGATGTCCAAATACACGCGGACGATGCCGGGCCTTGGCCCAGCGACCATTGCCATCCATTATGATCCCGATATGCATCGGAATCGAAGGTGTATATGAATTTGAGCTTGGCACTCAGACTAGACCTGCATGATTTCTTCAGATTTTTCTTCCAGCGCCTTATCAATATTTCCGATGACTGTGTCCGTTTCTTTCTGAACATCTTCTGCGTGGGCCTTTTGCTCATCCTCGCTCATGCCGCCATTCTTTTCGAGATCTTTAAGCATATCCATGGCATCCCTGCGGACGTTACGAACTGCAATTTTGGCCTGCTCCGTATAAGATCCCGCGACTTTTACTAACTCTCGACGACGCTCTTCTGTTAGAGGCGGCAGGGGTATACGTAATGTGGTGCCATCAACAACCGGATTAAGGCCTAGGCTCGTTTCCCGAATAGCCCGCTCTACGGCGCCGACCTGCCCTTTATCCCATACACTAACGGATAACATGCGAGGTTCAGGAACACTGACGGCTCCCACTTGATTCAGCGGCATTTCTGAGCCGTAAGCGGACACTGTGATTCCATCAAGCAATGCCGGGTTCGCGCGGCCTGTCCGAAGTCCTGAAAATTCCTTTTTCAATGACGTCAGCGCTCCGTCCATGCGCTGCCTGAAATCCTTGATGTTAAATTCACCAGACATATAACCTCCTTTACATCCTCAAAGCCGAAAACTGAGGCATGATTAAGTTCCAATTATGGTGCAGTCACCTTTTCCTTGTAAAACTGCATCAAATCCACCTTTTTTATGGATTGAAAATACAATTATGGGGATTGAGTTCTCCCGCATCAAGGTAACAGCCGCCGCATCCATAACCCGAAGATCATCGGTCAGAACTTTGTGATAAGACAATTTGTCGAAACGGGTTGCATCCGGATTAGTTTTTGGATCCGCATCATAGACTCCGTCAACCTGCGTTCCCTTAAGCAGCGCATCACATTCCATCTCAGCAGCGCGGAGTGCAGCAGCTGTATCGGTTGTGAAGTATGGATTGCCGGTTCCAGCAGCAAAGATCACTACCCGGCCCTTTTCCATATGCCGCACAGCGCGTCGGCGGATATATGGCTCGCAAACAGTTGTCATTGGGATAGCGGACATAACCCGGGTTTGGACATCCTGCTTTTCAAGAGCACTTTGCATAGCCAGCGCATTCATGACGGTGGCCAGCATCCCCATATAATCAGCGGTTGAACGTTCGATCCCTGCTTGTGAGGCTGACAAGCCTCTGAAAATATTGCCGCCGCCAATTACAAGCGCCACTTCCATACCTTTGGCATGGACAGCTTTTACTTCTGATGCAATGCGCTGCGTAACAGCCACATCAATGCCATAACCCTGATCACCCATCAGCGCTTCACCGGATACTTTAAGTAAAACCCGCTTATATTCGCTCTTTTGACCCATTGGTCTCCCCTTGCGACTCGCCCCCATTATTTTATGAGGCTTTATAACGTACAAAGCCCCGCACGCCAGCACAATGGCGCACGGGGCTTATAATTCATATTACTTTGACTTTTTAAGAGCCAGCAACAGCAGCAGCTACTTCAGCGGCAAAGTCTTCTTCTTTCTTTTCAATACCCTCGCCCAGTTCCATGCGAGAATATCCGGCAAGAGTTACATCTGTGCCAAGCGCTTTAGCTTCATCCGCAACAACTTGCGCAATAGAACGCTCGCCGTCCATGACGAAAATTTGAGTGGAAAGAACAGATTCTTTAAAGAACTTGGTCATCCGGCCTTCAACCATTTTTTCAATGATGTTTTCAGGCTTTCCAGATTCACGGGCTTCAGCTGCAAGCATTTCACGCTCTTTAGCCACAACAGCTGGATCCAAGTCATCAACATTTAAGGCCAAAGGATTTGTCGCAGCAATGTGCATAGCGATCTTCTTACCAAGAGCCTCAAGCTTATCTTTGTCGCCATCTGACTCAAGCGCAACCAAGACACCGATTTTTCCCATACCGTCAACAACAGTATTATGGATATAACCGGCAACAGCACCGTTTGTTACGGACTGAGCAGTGACGCGGCGCAGTGACATGTTTTCACCGATTTTCCCAACCAGAGCTGTCAGATAATCAGCTACAGATGAACCAGCAGCTGTCGTTGCAGCAGACAGGCTATCAAAATCTGAATTATCAATTGCCAGACCGGCAATTTCTGCAACAGCGCCTTGGAACGCTTCATTACGAGCCACGAAATCTGTCTCAGAATTCACTTCCACCAAAGCACCTTTAGTACCTGATAGTTTCAGCGCAACCAGACCTTCAGCAGCAACACGGCCTGCTTTCTTGTCAGCTTTTGCAATACCTTTCTTACGCAGCCAATCTACAGCCGCTTCAAGATCACCGCCGGTTTCGGTCAGTGCTTTTTTACAGTCCATCATACCTGCAGATGTTTTATCACGCAGTTCTTTTACGAGAGCAGCAGTAATTGCCATGGTAATCTCCTATAGTTTGCTTTGAGGCCCATATGGGAGCCCAAAGCCAAAAATCAATCGAATATGAGCGGCGCTCTTAAAACGCCGCTTCTGATGTAAATTATTAAGCTTCAGCTTTGGCTTTGGCCGCTTCCCAAGCTTCCTTATCGGATTTGGCGCGAGGCTCTTTACCGGAAACAAGCTCTTTAGCCTGCTCGATCCATTCACCGGAAACAATTTTACCTTTAAGGTCAAGATCATCGTTCAGCTTAGTCGCAGCAGCTTCGTCCAGCTCAGCAATCTGGGAAACAGATGTAATACCAGCACTTTCGAGCTTTTTAGCATATGTTGGGCCAATGCCATCGATGAAAGCAATGTCATCAAAAAACTTGGTCTCGCCAGCGTCCTCAGAGGCTTTTGGCGAAGGCGTTTCAGCCTCTACGACTGGAGTAGCTTCCACAACTGGAGCTTCCATAGCAAGCTCGACAGGATTTTCAGCGGCGCCAAGATCAACACCGCCGGCAGCTTGCGCTTCGGTCATACCATCAAGGACGGCATCAGCGATCAGATCGCAATAAAGCGAAATAGCGCGAGCAGCATCATCATTCCCCGGAATTGGGAAATCAGCTGAATCCGGGTCACAATTGGTGTCTAGAATAGCAATAACGGGAATACCCAAACGGCGGGCTTCTTTAATGGCAATACCTTCTTTGTTTGTGTCGATCACAAACATAAGGTCAGGCTTACCACCCATATCTTTAATTCCGCCAAGAGCTTTTTCGAGCTTATCGCGCTCACGTGTCAGTTTAAGTGTTTCTTTCTTGGTCAGGCCGGTAGAACCTTCAGACAACATAGCGTCCAGTTCGCGCAGGCGCTTGATAGACTTTGAAATAGTTGACCAGTTTGTCAACATGCCGCCTAACCAGCGGTGGTTGACATAATACTGAGCACAGCGCTTAGCTGCTTGAGCGATCGGCTCTGATGCTGCGCGTTTTGTGCCTACGAATAATACGCGTCCACCTTTAGCGGCGATATCTCGGGTTTGAACCAGGGCCTGGTGCAATAGCGGTACTGTTTGCGACAAATCCATAATATGGATGTGTGACCGTGCACCAAAGATGTAAGGTGCCATTTTTGGGTTCCAGCGATGAGTCTGGTGACCAAAGTGAACGCCTGCCTCAAGCAGTTGGCGCATAGAAAACTCAGGTAAAGCCATTGGATATCTCCTCTTTCCGGTTGGCCTGACACGGGATGTGGAGACAAATGTCCCACCGGAATTGATTATGCTCTATATGAACAAAACAGCACCCGTGTGCGATTTATGGCGCGCATTTAGCAGGTTTCATGTGAGATGCAAGAAGTTTTATGAAGCTTATGCTGCGATTTCGCTAATCGTCTCAATGATCTTAGTGGATTTTAGTGCCTTTTGAACCGATGGCTCCATTCCTATTTTCCCCGGCAAGCGCCATTGGGCCTCACGGCCTGGTCCGATTGGAACGATTATCTCAACATAGCCCATGGACTTCGACGGGACATTTTTGATTTCTTCCAATGCTTTTTCGAGCATATCAAGCGCTTCTGGGCTTGCAGCCCGAAGCCGAAGTTCCAACCCTTTTACAGCGGCCTCTTTTTCGGTCACGTTCAAAGAACTCAAACTATTTGTGAACAGTTTGATTTCCCCATCGCGGCGATCTGCCTTGACCACAGCTTCTACCAGCATCCCCGCCTCTAAAATATCACGGTGCGCCGTCAACAAATCTTCGCCTACAAATATTTCGTAGTCGCCAGACATGTCAGAGAGGTTCACATAGGCAAAACGTTTATTGCGTTTTGAAAGACGTTCCTGCCGCTTGCGCACGACACCTGCTAATCGCAGGACGGACTTGCCTTTGTCATGAGCTTCTTCAATATCAGCCGAGCGAATAGCGCCCCGTTTCTCAAGGGTTTTTTCGTAGCTATCAAGCGGATGGCCGGACAAGTAAAACCCTACTGCCATTAATTCATTGTCCAGACGATCAAGATTGTTCCAAAGCGGAGTCTCGGGCAGATCAGGCTCCGCCATCTTCACATCAGCTTCACCAAACAGGCTATTCTGCGCCGAAGCCCGCTCCTGTGCGGCCCGTGATCCGATGGATTGCAATATATTGGCCGAAGCGAATGCTTTGGCTCTATTGGGTTCCAGACAATCAAAAGCCCCGCTACGAGCGAGGTTTTCGAACGCCCGTTTATTGATGATGCGTGTGTCGACGCGGCGCGCAAAGTCAAAGAGATCTATAAAAGGACCACCTTCATTGCGTACCTGAACCAGATGATGCATGGCCTCGACGCCCACATTTTTCAATGCGCCCAGTGCGTATAGAACTTTACCGTCATCAACATCAAAGTCGGCCATAGTGCTATTCACACAAGGCGGCGCAATCTCAATACCCATACGCTTGGTTTCCTGTTGGAACTGAGCTAGCTTTTCGACGTTGTTGATATCCAGGCTCATTATCGCTGCGATAAATTCGGTCGGGTAAAACGCCTTTAAATAAGCCGTTTGAAAGGAAATCATTGCATAGGCAGCCGCGTGGGATTTGTTAAAACCGTAACCGGCAAATTCATCGACTAGTTCGAAAATATCAGACGCCGTGCCTTTATCCACGCCGTTAGCAACAGCACCCTCAACAAACCGGGATTTTTGCTGGGCCATGACTTCTTTGTCTTTTTTACCCATAGCCCGGCGCAGTATATCCGCCTCGCCCAAAGAATATCCCGACAAGACTTGCGCGATCTGCATGACTTGTTCCTGATAAATGATAATACCATAGGTTTCTTTGAGTATGCCCTCTAGCAAGGGGTGCGGATACGCAATCTCAACCCGGCCATATTTTCGATCGATATAAGTATCGATGTTTTTCATGGGGCCAGGTCGATAAAGCGAGATAAGAGCGGTGAGTTCCTCAATAGAATCCGGTGCCATCTTGCGAAGCACATCGCGCATGCCCGAACTTTCAAGCTGGAACACACCGGCTGATAAACCTTCCGCCAGATTTGTATAAGCTTCCGGCGTGGATGTTGATACTTTGGTTAAATCAATTTTCGCGCCTGATTTCTCAGCATACTTGATCGCCCTGTAAATTACAGTCAGCGTTTTCAAACCCAAAAAGTCAAATTTAACCAGACCGGCCTTTTCAGCCCACTTCATAGTAAACTGCGTGGCCGGAATGTCCGAGCGTGGGTCTCGGTAGAGCGGGATCAATTCTGTGAGAGGACGATCTCCAATCACAACCCCAGCCGCATGTGTGGATGCGTTTCTGTAAAGCCCTTCAAGCTGCAAAGCTATATCGAGGAGTTCCCGGATAACCGGTTCTGAGTCTCGCATATCGCGAAGCCCCTTCTCCATTTTAATGGCTTCCTCAAGGGTCACGGGGTTGGCTGGATTAGAGGGAATAAGTTTGGCGAGGCGATCCACCTGCCCTAACGGTACTTGCAAAACACGGCCGACATCTCGCACAACAGCCCGTGCCTGCAACGTTCCAAAGGTAATAATATGAGCCACTTGCGCGTCACCATATTTTTCCTGCACATAACGAATGACTTCGCCGCGGCGATCCTGACAAAAGTCCACATCAAAGTCAGGCATGGAAATACGTTCGGGATTGAGGAAGCGCTCAAAGAGCAATCCATACCGCAGAGGGTCCAGATCCGTAATTAACAAAGCCCAGGCAACCACCGAGCCCGCGCCTGACCCCCGGCCCGGGCCAACGGGAATATCCTGTATTTTCGCCCATTTGATAAAATCAGAAACAATCAGAAAGTAGCCCGGAAAACCCATTTTATCAATCACGCCAAGTTCGAGATCCAGGCGGTCAAAATATTCTTTCTCTGTTGCAGCTGGTTCGATTGAGGCTAAGCGAGCCTTAAGCCCCGCTATAGCCTCTTCGCGCAGTATTTCGCCTTCGCTTTGATTACCATCACCAAAATTCGGCAGGATAGGATCACGCTTTTCGGATTTAAACGCGCAGCGCTGTGCAATTTCTATAGTGTTCTCAATCGCCTCTGGAATATCCTTGAACAAATCAACCATTTGCTCTTCGGATTTGAAGTAATGGTGCTCGGAAACTTTGCGCCGGTTTTTCTCAAGAACATAGCTGCCTTCTGAAATTGCCAGTAACGCATCATGGGCCTTATGCATTTCCGGATCGAGGAAGTATGGTTCATTGGTCGCCACAAGCGGCAGACCTTTATCATACGCCCATTTGATCAGAGTTTTTTCAGCTTCAATCTCATGAGACAAGCCGTGACGTTGAAGCTCAACATATAAACGTCCCGCGAACTTAACAGCTAACGCATCAAGCCAGTTTTCAGCTTCGGATAATCTGCCCTGACAAATCAGGCGATTAACCGCGCTGTCAGGTCCTCCCGTCAGAGCGATCACTCCATCAGTATGAGAAAATAGCTTACTGCGCTTTACATGGGGCAGATCAGTCGGTTCAACATCCAGAAAGGCAGAGCTTGATAGCTCCATCAAGTGCCCATACCCCGTTTCATTTTGGGCGAGTAATGCAATTGTGCCTTCCGGTTCATGACGGATTTGCCCAGGCTGCATATCCAGCTCTAAATCAACCGACAGCGTAACCCCTATTATGGGCTGAACCCCGAAAGAAATAAGTGTTTCAGAAAACTCAAGCGCACCGCACATATTATTAGTATCAGTGAGCGCCAATGCTGGCATCTTCCACCGAGAACAACGCTCGGCTGTAGGCTTAATTTTCAAAGCCCCTTCGAGCATTGAATAGGGAGAACGGCTCCGTAAATGGACAAATTTGGGTCCAAAGCCCGCCATTTCACCCTCATATTTTATTGGCTGCGTTCTAGCCGCTTATAACCATCATCCAAATCGTCATCATTGAGACGAATCCTGCCAACACCATACCCGAGCACACATCCATTACAACTTGACGCATAATAAAACCCCTGAATAAGTTTACTTCTTTAAATGTTCTTGTTTTGTTCTATTGTCTTTTTTATGCTAAGTCAAGAGAAGTATGGACTTTTTCTCAAAATGGCTGAATGTGCGTGTATGAAGTATTATTCGCCCCGTACTGCCACCTCACTGATTATTGCCAATATGGTTGGCGTTGGTGTTTTCACCAGCCTGGGTTTGCAGCTTAATAATATACAGGAGCCCTTCCCCATTTTGATGATGTGGTTTTTAGGCGGCATAGCGGCACTGACCGGAGCCATGTCTTATGCCGAACTTGGCGGCGCACTCCCCCGCTCTGGCGGAGAATATAACTTCCTTGGCCGTATCTATCACCCGTCTGCAGGTTTTGTATCAGGATGGATATCCGCAACAGTTGGCTTTGCCGCGCCTATAGCCGCTATTGCAATGGCTTTTGGCGGATATGTAACCGGAGCATTCCCAAGCATAGACGGACAGTGGGCCAAACCTATTGCCGTTGCTTTAGTTGTCACTTCAATGTGGTTTCACACTCGAAATCACGGGCAAAGTAGTTGGTTTCAAGACAGTTTCACCTTCCTCAAAATACTACTTATTATAGGCTTTTGTTTTGCCGCTTTAGCCATGGTTCCGGAATCACAAGAACTCGACCTGATGCCAAGCAAAGAAGGCTTCAAAACCATGCTGACCGGTCCTTTCGCTGTCGGATTGGTATTTGTATCATTTTCATATACAGGCTGGAATGCGGCTACTTATATTTTAGGCGAAATGGAGCATCCGCAAAAGGATCTACCCAAAGTCCTGATCAGCGGCACGGCATTCGTGACCTTTCTTTATGTATTTCTGAATTTTGTATTTTTGAAGGTCGCGCCCGTTGAAGCTCTTATAGGTCAGGCTGAAGTCGGATCTATAGCGGCGAAATATGCCTTCGGTGATTGGGGCGGGCGTGCCATGAGCATCATGTTCGCTTTATTATTTGTGTCATCTGTTGGCGCCATGACTATCGCCGGGCCCCGAGCTATTCAGGCGATTGGCCAAGATTACAAACTATATTCCTTTCTGGGCAAAACCAATGCCAACAAGCTGCCCATGCGCGCGATCACGCTGCAATCGACAATATCGATTATTCTAATCCTCACATCTACATTCAAAGCTATTATGATTTTTGCTGGCGCTATGCTTGCCCTCAATAGCGCTCTCGCCGTTTTGGGCGTCATCATTCTGAGACTACGTGAGCCAGATCTGGAACGCCCTTATAAAACCTGGGCCTTTCCATTAGTTCCAATTATATTTTTGATTATTAACGGGTTCTTCCTGTTCTTCACTATTCGCGAAGAACCTGTCCCAGCACTATACGGATTAGGTGTTATTATCGCCGGTTTTATCGCTTATTTTATAAGTAAGGCGTATAATAAATCTAACGCTTAAACGGGACAACCAGACCATTTTGGACGGTCAAGACTCTGTCCATAAACTTGGTCAGTTCCATATTATGGGTTGCGATCAAAGCTGCCACATTTTCGTGACGCACCAGTTCCATAAGCGCCTGAAAGACAGAAGCTGAGGTGGCTGGATCAAGATTGCCCGTAGGTTCATCCGCTAAAAGCACTTGCGGGTTATTAGCGATGGCGCGCGCAATGGCGACCCGTTGCTGTTCACCACCTGACATTTGCGACGGGCGGTGCGTCATACGTTCAGCCAGCCCCATACGTAGGAGCAGTCTTTCAGCTTCGGCTTTGGCCTCACGCCGGGATCGACCGGCAATCAGTTGAGGAATAATGACATTATCCAGTGCCGTAAATTCTTTAAGCAAATGGTGAAATTGATAAACCATACCAATAGAACGGCGTCTGATAGCTGTGCGGGCATCATCAGAGAGCTTCAGGCTTTCCTTGCCATTGATGTAAACATTTCCAGCATTGGGTTTCTCCAAAAGTCCGGCAGCGTGCAGCAAAGTCGATTTTCCGGATCCAGATGGACCGATCAATCCAACCATCTCCCCAGGATAAACATCAATATCTGCGCCCTGAAGAACATGCAAAATACCCCCGCCAGATTTATACTGACGGTGCAGGTTTCTAATCGAGAGTATGGGCCGTTTCTTAGTCATAGCGCAGCGCATCCACTGGATCAGTTTTAGAGGCCGACAAGGCTGGGAAGAAGGTGGCAATTGCTGAAATAATAAAACCGCAAGCTGCCACCATCATGACTTCACCCCAGACAATCTTGGCCGGAATACCGCCCGTAATACCATAAACTTCCGGCGGGAATAGCGGGCCTGTGAACACTTCAATACCCCTTTGAACCACATCGATATTCAGACAAATCAAGACGCCTAGGATCAAGCCGACAATTGTCCCTAAGAAGCCAATCATCGCACCGGCTATGAAGAAAATACGTAAAATCGATCCACTGGTAGCGCCAATGGTTCTAAGAATAGCAATATCTTTGCCTTTGTTTTTAACCAGCATAAGCATGGCCGCCAATACAGGAAAGGTTGCAATAATCACGACAATAACAAAGATGAAACGCATCGCGATTTGTTCTGTTCTAAGCGCCAAAGCCTGCTGACTGAATCGGTCTTTCCAGGTTTCAATATGGACTGGGAGATCAACCGCTTCAGCTATGGTCGAAATCATGGGATCAACTTTGTCAGCATCATGCAGACGCAATTGAACCTCACCCTTCTTACGGCCATTATCAAATAGAAGCTGTGATTGCTCCAGATCCATATAGACCGAGCTGAGATCAGCTTGGTAAAGGCCTGTCTGGAATATAGCACCAATTGTATAAACCTTGGTAATAGGCGTCGGCGGCCCAAAGGCATTAGCCCGCGTTCGAGCCGTTAGTATTCGAACGCGATCTCCCGCCGTAAGACCCATTTGAGCCGCTAACGTACTCCCCATGATTACCTGGTGAGCTGACCCTTTGCCTTGCCCAAAGCCCTGTAATGAGCCATATTGGATATTATCCGATACAATTTTAAACGTCAGCAAGTTTTCAGGTGTCACACCTATGACACGCCCTGGGATCAGTTCGCCGTTGGCCATAAACCCGGCCGCATTTTGGGAAAACTCAATGGCCGTGTCCACCTCCGGTAAAGCCGCTAATTTATTCTCTAGTTGTTTGATTTGATCGGGCGGCACATCCGCTGACCATAACCCAACATACATATGGCCCTCAGTCCCGAGGGTCAGTTCGAGAACTTTTTCGCGAAAGCCGTTCATAATCGACATAATCGTAATCATGGCCGTGATGGCGAGCATGATACAAATAAAAGAAATCCAGGCGATAACAGCAACACCGCCTTCACTTTTCTTTGCACCCAGATATCGCCTCGCAATTTTGCGTTCAACAGCCCCAAACGGTGCGTTCTGTCCCTTGCCGGACTGAGTTATGGGATGAGCTGTATCCATCAAATACCGGCAAACTCTGAGGTGATAAATTTGATAGCCGCGTCAGGTGCCAGGCTTTGCCGCTCACCCGTAGCACGAGTTTTAACCTCGACAATGCCCTCTTTGAGACCACGCGGGCCAATAGTGATTTGATAGGGAAGCCCGATCAAATCCATTCGTGAGAATTTGACTCCGCCGCGATCAGATTTATCGTCATAAAGCGGATCGATTCCTGCTGCTACTAGCTGGTTATAAATATCTTCAGAAACTTGATCTGCTTCCGCGTCACCAACCTTAAGATTGATAATCCCGGCACCGAACGGCGCAACGGCCTTCGGCCAGATGATACCGTCATCGTCATGGCTAGCCTCAATGATACCGCCAACGAGACGAGAGACTCCAACGCCATAAGACCCCATATGAACAATAACTTCCTTGCCGTCAGAGTTCATAACTTTGGCATTCATTGGGGCAGAGTATTTTTCACCGAAATAGAAGATATGACCAACTTCGATACCACGGGCTGAAAGCTGCTTATCAGAGGGTAATTTCGCAAAGGCATCAGCATCATGCATTTCATCTGTGGCAGCATAAAGCGCTAGCCGTTCGTCCACGAGCGGCTGTAGATCACTGTCAAAATCAAGCTCACCCGGCGGAGGCATATTCACAAGATCGGCGTGGCAGAAGACCTCGCTCTCTCCTGTTTCGGCCAGAATAATAAATTCGTGAGATAGATCACCGCCGATAGGCCCTGTATCCGCCTTCATGGCGACAGCTTTAAGCCCCATACGCGCATAGGTATTCAAATATGCCAGAAACATCTTGTTGTAAGACCTGCGGGCGTCTTCTGCGCTCAGGTCAAAGGAATAAGCATCTTTCATGAGGAATTCCCGGCCCCGCATAACGCCGAAGCGTGGACGAACTTCATCCCGGAACTTCCACTGGATATGATAGAGATTTTTCGGGAGATCCTTGTATGACCTAACAGATGATCTGAAGATATCTGTAATCATATCCTCGTTTGTAGGACCGTACAGCATTTCGCGGTCGTGACGATCCGTAATCCGCAGCATTTCCGGACCATAAGCATCGTAACGGCCGGTTTCTCGCCAAAGATCAGCTGACTGAATTGTCGGCATCAGCATTTCTATGGCGCCAGCTTTATTTTGTTCTTCGCGAACTATTTGCTCGATTTTTTTCAAAACTTTAAGGCCAAGAGGCAGCCAGCTATAAATACCAGCGCTGTTCTGCTTTATCATACCGGCTCGTAGCATGTATTTATGCGAAGCGATGGTCGCATCTGCTGGCGTTTCTTTCAGCAAAGGCAAGAAATATCGTGACAGGCGCATAGCCATATCCTTGTTATTTAGGCGAATAGTCGCAAATCAGTTTGAATTGGTGCTACGCTAACTTGCCAGGTTATTCAATATCCCCAAAGGGTGATAATTTGGTAATGTCGATAAGGCCTGATTTTACCACAGCAAAGAACATAGCCCAGAGTATGAGCGAGATAATGGTTGTATAAATAACCTTCTTCTTAATGTCCGGCTTAATCGGAGCACCAGGCTCTGTTCCCGGCACAATGTCATCTTCTTCAGCCTGCCCACGAACGCCAAATGGTAGAACTGCAAAGAGCGTTACCCACCAGAACAGAATGTAAATAAGAAATGCATTGACCGGATTCATAATCGTGCTTTTGCCTAGAGGGCCTAATGCCCCTCTTTCGGGCTCTCCATGAGTTCAATCAGAACGCCCCCTGCATCAGCAGGATGCAGGAAGACAACCAGGGTTCCATGCGCGCCAATCCTCGGCTCATTGAGCACGCGCATCCCGCGCTCGGCCATAATCAGGCTGGCCTCATTAATATCCTCAACTTCGAAACATATATGATGCTGACCACCCTTAGGGTTTCGCTCTAAGAATTTGATTATAGGCGATTTATCCCCGTATGGCTGAATGAGCTCGACTTGGCCACTCGGCAGATTCACAAACGCATATGTCACGCCTTGAGGCGGGAGGTGTTTGGGTTCGGTAATATCGGTAACGCCCATCACGTCGCGATAAAAAGCAATCGCCTTGTCTATATCCGGAACGGCAACACCGACATGATTTAAAGGTCCAATCATGTTCGTCCTATACTTTATGAGCCGTGACTTCGACCACGGCGCGTTTATCAGTTTCGTTACGGATCAGCTTGCGAATACGAGACCGTAGCCGCTCTTCGACGGTATCTTCATCCTGCCGGGCTTTATTGGATATTTTGTGAAAAGCTTCTTCGGCTTCGTCTGCAACCATATCCAGAAGTTCATCCATATAAATACCATTTGCCCCTTCCGGAAACCCACTAATACGCGGTTCAGGCCCCGACAAAATTTTGCCTTTACTGTTATAGACCATACTCACAGCTATGTGGCCAGCATAAGCCATTTTGCGGCGCAGTCTCAGCCCTTCATCTGACGCACTGACAATTACATTGCCGTCCTGGTGTAACCGTCCACTAGGCACAATATCTACGACTTTCGGACCATCTTTTGACAAACGTATCATTTCGCCGTTATGTGGATCCATAGCGTGCTTAACGCCGCAATCCCTGGCCAGTTTCGCATGCTCTTTCAAATGCCGCCTTTCCCCATGGACAGGTATAGCGATATGAGGCTTGGTCCACTCATACATTTGGCGGAGTTCATCTCTGTATGGATGACCTGAAACGTGAATGGCTCTGCTTTTTTCAGTGACAATTTCAACGCCGTCATCCGCTAATGCGTTTTGCAATCGAAAGATGGATTTTTCATTACCCGGAATAATTTTGGAAGAAAAAATCACCACATCACCTTTATGGAATTTCACAGAACGGCGTTCACCATTGGCTATACGCGACAAAGCAGCTCGAGATTCTCCCTGACTACCCGTACATAAATAAAGGACATTCCCCGCAGGAAGGTTCTCAGCTTCATCTTCGTCAATAATGGGGCCAATACCTGATAATATTCCAATAGCTCGCCCTGCGCCAACCATACGGTGCATTGAACGACCGACAAGGCAAACAACGCGATCATGAACTTTAGCCGCCATCATGATACTTTCCAGTCTTGCCACATTAGATGCGAAAGACGCCACCGCTACGCCGCGGTCTTTATACTCCCCAATCAATTTGGTGAGTTCCTTACGTACATCGCCCTCAGACCCCGCACGTCCCGGGGACATAGCGTTGGTAGAGTCTCCAATAAGCGCCAGCACGCCTTCATCCCTGATACGTGTCAAAGCCTCTACATCAATGGGTTCGCCGATTTGAGGGTTTTCATCAATTTTCCAGTCACCCGTATGCAGAACAAGTCCTGCAGGCGTTCGAATGGCCAATGCGTTGGGCTCTGGAATTGAATGGGTCAATGTTATGTATTCAAGGTCAAACGGCCCAAGATCAAACCGGCTTTTCAAAGGCATTTTATGAAGTTCAACTTCATCCAATATACCGGCTTCAGCAAGGCGATCCTTGACTAGATACATGGTAAAAGGCGTTGCATATACGGGGCATTTCAGGCGGGGCCACAAACGCGCCAAGGCTCCCATATGGTCTTCATGAGCGTGGGTTAAAACGATACCTAAAAGATTATCCTTATACTCTTCGATAAATTCGGTATCCGGCATTATGATTTCAACACCCGGGGTTGCGAGATCACCGAATGTCACGCCAATATCGACAATAATCCACTTGCGATCATGAGGCGGCCCATAACCAAAAAGGTTGAGATTCATACCAATTTCGCCGCTGCCGCCAAGTGGTAGAAATACGAGTTCGTCTGCTTGTTTTGCCATTACTTTTTGTTCAACTTCCAGATCTCCAAAAGCCCGTTAATGGTCAAATTTGAGTCATATTCATCAATGGTTTCCGATGCTCCTTCAAACAAGGAGGCTACTCCGCCTGTACCGATAACGGTAAAGTCCCGCCCATCTTCTTTTTTGATTTGCCTGACAAGTCCGTCAATCAAACCTATATAGCCCCAAAATACGCCGGACTGCATGGCTGCAACTGTGTTTTTTCCAATCACATTGTCAGGCTTTTTAATGGCTATGCGGGGTAGCTTTGCGGCTGCCTCATGTAACGCCCGAACAGAAAGGTTGATCCCCGGCGCAATAATGCCGCCTTCGAAATAGGCATCTTCTGACACTATATCAAATGTTGTCGCCGTGCCGCTATCGATAATGATCAATGGCCCATTAAAGGTCTTGCTAGCGCCTAGAGATGTCACCAGGCGGTCTGCGCCGACTTCTTTGGGATTATCAACCCGAACCCCGATACCAACCTTAACATCCTCTTCGCCAACAATGATCGGCTCGATATTAAGATGCCTGCGTGAAAGATTCCTCATATTAAAAAGCGATTGCGGTACAACTGTGGAGATCACGCAGTCCGTGATATCTTTAAAGCTCAGATTTTGCATAGACAGAAGCTGATAAAACCAAACCGCATATTCATCAGCCGTCCGTGTGGCCTCTGTTGCTATACGCCATTCAACAATCCAGTCTTTACCATCATGGATCGCAAAAAGTGTATTTGTATTTCCGCTATCGATGGCTAAAAGCATATCTTATCCTAAAAATACATCGCCCGCATGGACAGCTCTTATGGTGCCATTTGCAAGACGAACCTGCAACGCTCCTTTTTCATCCATATCAATAGCCTGCCCGGAAAAGGTTTCATCGGCTAACCGGACAGTGACAGGCCCCATAAAATCCGCCGCTCTTGAGAGCCAGGCCGAACGGATCGCCTCAAAGCCTTGATTTTCGTAGCGCGCGTGCCAGTTCGAAAAACGATCCGTAAGTAAGGCCATGACATCCTGCACAGATGGCACATCTTCCTGATGCTCTGCTAAAGACGTTGCGGGATAAGGCGTATCAGCTGGATGGCTGACAATATTGATTCCGATGCCCACAACAACCCAACTCTGGTGATGGGTTTTTCCAGTCTCCAAAAGAAGCCCGGATATTTTTGCTTTATCGAGCAAAATATCATTAGGCCATTTTATTGCGAAGTTACCGCTAGGAAAAATCTGATTCAAGGTCTCGTGAACTGCGATAGCGGCTACGAAACTATAATGGCCCAAGTCAGACATAGATTTATTGGTAGGAAACAATGTAGACGCATAAAGATTACCTAGCGGCGATGTCCAGTTCCGGCCACGTCGGCCACGCCCGACGGTTTGTTGATTAGCTCTAATCCAAAGAGGCCCAAAATCCGCCGCGTCGGCTAGTTGCCGGGCTTCCGCATTGGTGGACCCCGCTATATCGAGCTCTATTATCCTCAAGCTAGAACAGACTCGTAGCGGCTATAGATATCCAATCTTGTCCAGTTCGGGCGACGAATGGGATCATAACAAAGCCAATGAGTAGCAAAGCAGAAATGGCTGATGTCCAGCTAAGCGCGCGGACAGGATTGATAAACTCATGCTCGCTCTCATCAAACCACATAGTTTTGATCACGCGTAAATAATAAAACGCGCCAATAACGCTGGCTATAAGTGCCAGAACGACCAGCCATGTCAGACCTGACTGAACTGCTGGATAGAAAGCAAACAGCTTACCAAAGAAACCAAGCAGAGGCGGGATTCCCATCAGTGAAAGCATGAATGCAGTCATCGCAATGGCCATGCCACGATTAGTCTTTGAAATTCCGGAAAGATCACTGATCCGTTCAACCATGCCGTCCCGAATACGCATTTGCAAAATACAGGCGAAAACACCGATTACAGTGATCAGGTAAATTGTCATAAAAATCAGCATTCCGCGCAAACCCGAAACAGTTCCCGCCGCCAAAGGCACAAGCGCATATCCCATATTGGCAATCGAAGAATAAGCCATCAGCCGCTTGATATTTGTCTGCCGAAGCGCGCCGATTGCCCCGATGAACATAGACATAACGGCCAGTACAATAATGACTTGCTGCCACTGATCAGTGATATCGCCAAATGGCCCCATGACCAGCCGAGCAATCAAAGCAATTGCGGCAAATTTCGGCGCGCCCGCAAAGAAACCTGTCACAGGGGTCGGAGATCCCTCATAAACATCTGGCGTCCACATATGGAACGGCGCTGCAGATATTTTAAAACCAAGACCACAGAGCAGAAAGACCATGCCCGCTACAACACCGGCAGATAAGCCGTTTGATTGTATGGACGTCGCTACCGCTTCAAAATTAAGCGTCCCCGTAAACCCGTAAATCAAGGAAATGCCGTATAATAAAAGGCCGGAGGATAATGCGCCTAACACGAAATATTTCAGACCTGCCTCAGAAGCTCTGAGGCTGTCCCGGTTAAACGCGGCCATCACGTATAGAGCTAAGGCTTGCATTTCAACACCGATATACAACGCTAACAAGTTATTGGCCGAAACCATGATGCTCATCCCGAGCACAGCATAAAGTGTCAGTACGGAAAACTCATACTTATCAAGTTTTTCGCGCTCAAGATAATCACCGGCCAATAGCAGCCCTGCAGCAGCGGCCATACCGATAAAGAATTTTACATAACGGGCATATCCATCAATAATAAGCGCACCTTTAAACGCCTCTCCATCTTGCGAGCCAAGAAGAAAACTTAAAACCGAATACAATACCAATACGGCGATTGCTATTAGCCTCACGATCGGTGCGCGGTTTTTAGTTTTTGAAACACCAAAACCCAAAAGCAATGATGCGCTGACGGCTAAGAGAATTTCAGGGATGACGAGATAAAGGTTCGGCATGACTATGATCCCTGCCCGCTAACGATGTCAGCTGTGGCAGCATTAAAATTAGCAATAAGATTATCCACGGAAGCTGCCGTTACATCTGTAATCAATGCCGGATAAACACCCAACAGAATAACAAAGAACGCCAGTGACCCCATAATAAAAGTTTCTGTTTTTCCCATGTCCTCAATATCGTCGAGACGTTCATTGGTCTGTTCCCCAAAGATAACCGCCCGATATAAGTAAAGCGCGTAAACCGCTGAAAGGACCATGCCCAGCGCCGCCCCGGCCGCAACCCATGGATTGACCTGATAGGCACCGACCATAGTCAGTATTTCACCGACAAAGCCCGACGTACCCGGAAGACCCACATTGGCCATTGTGAACAACATCATAAAAAACGCATAGACCGGCATGCGCTTAACAAGACCGCCGTAAAAGTCGATCTCCCTTGTGTGCATGCGGTCATAGATTACGCCGACCCCAAAGAAGAGCGCGCCAGATATTAGGCCGTGGCTCAACATCTGAAAAATAGCCCCCTGAATACCCTGCACATTAGCTGCAAAAATACCCATGGTCACAAATCCCATATGCGCCACCGATGAATAGGCAATGAGCTTTTTCATATCCTTTTGGCGATAAGCTACCAAAGACGTATAAATAATAGCAATTACGCTAAGCCCAAATACAAGCGGCATGAACTTTACCGTAGCGTCCGGGAAAATAGGTAATGAAAACCGCAGGAAACCATACCCGCCCATTTTCAAAAGAATACCTGCAAGAATGACCGAGCCCGCTGTTGGTGCCTGAACGTGCGCGTCTGGCAGCCAGGTGTGCACAGGCCACATGGGCATTTTTACAGCAAATGATGCAAAGAATGCCAGCCATAACCATGTTTGGGGGCCAGCCGGAATATCCAGACCTTGCAGCGCAATGATATCTGTCGTCGGAGCGCCCAGTTCTTTTCCACTATAGAAATAGATCCATAGGATCGCCGCCAACATGAGAACGGAGCCCAGCAATGTATAAAGGAAGAATTTATAAGACGCATAAACACGGTCTTTGCCGCCCCAAACTCCGATAATGATAAACATCGGAATTAAAACCGCCTCGAAGAACAAATAGAATAATATCAAATCAAGCGCGCAGAAGACGCCGATCATCAATGTCTCCAGAATGAGAAACGCAACCATGTAATCCAGCATGTTCTTCTTGATGGATTTACGGCTTGCTAAGATACATAGCGGGGTCAAAAAGGCCGTCAAAAGAATGAAAAGTATAGAAATACCGTCCACACCAAGGTGATAGTCTATCCCGCCGCCAAGCCATGAAACTCGTTCTTCAAACTGAATATCTGCCGTTGAGCTATCAAACTGCCAAACGAGCAAAATCGATAACAACAAAACGGCACCAGAAACTAAAAGCGCAACCATGGGCGCATTATTTTCAAGCTGACCTTTGGCATCACTTTTAGAAATACGGGCAAAAAACATCAGAGCCAGTGCACCGAGCAGAGGTAAAAATGTGATAAGGCTTAAGATCGGAAGATTATCAAACATGTTAACCCCCTACCGTGCGCATAACGAGCGCAATGATAGCCGCTACACCAATCAACATGATAAAGGCATAATGATAGAGATAGCCACTTTGAATTTTCGACAATCGTTTACCGATACTCATTGCGGCGGCGGCAACACCATTGGGACCAAATCGGTCAATAATGCCAATATCGCCAACCTTCCAGAAAACATCTCCGAGCCAACGCGTCGCACGCACAATTGTGGCATCGTAGAGTTCATCAATATACCACTTGTTCAGTAAGAAATTATAGAGCGGCCCGCCTTCAGCATTGACCCGTTTCTCAACGCCGTTCTTATACATATAGGTGAACCAGGCGATAACAAACCCAAGCGCCGAAACAATAAATGGTGCCCATAATACCCAAGCCGGATAGCTATGATGGCCAGCAGCTTCATCACTCATTGTCGTACCGGCCGCCGCATATAAATTATCTGCCGCAATTTGAGCATGCTGCATTGGCAAAGCATGACCCCAGAAGTCATTCACACCATAAGCAAATTTCTTGTAGAAAAACATACCTGCAAACAAAGCACCAAATGCGAGTACGCCAAGCGGTATCAACATTGTAAGCGGGCTTTCATGTGCATGATCCAGAACTTTTTTCTCGCCTCGGTGCTTGCCATGGAAAGTCATGAAAATCAGGCGCCAGCTATAAAAAGACGTCATTAGCGCCGCAACGATACCGGCCCAGAACGCAAAGGCACCAGCAGCGCTACCACCGTGAGCTGCATCATAAGCACTTTCAATAATCAAATCTTTAGACGCAAAGCCTGCGAAGCCGATATTACCAGTTCCCGGAATGCCAACACCCGTAATCGCGAGCGTACCGATAATCATGACGATATAGGTCACAGGAACAACTTTCCAGATGCCGCCCATTTTTCGCATATCCTGTTCATGATGAAGCGCGTGGATAACTGAACCTGCGCCGAGGAATAACAGAGCTTTGAAAAATGCATGGGTAAACAGGTGGAACATAGCTGCATTATATGCGCCAATCCCTGCTGCGAAGAACATATAACCAAGCTGTGAACAGGTCGAATAGGCAATTACGCGCTTGATGTCATTTTGAACTAGCCCCACTGTCGCTGCGAAGAAGGCTGTAAACGCGCCTAACACGGTAATAAACCCAGATGTTACTGGCGCTGCTTCGTAGATCGGATAGGCGCGGCAGACGAGAAATACACCGGCCGTAACCATCGTCGCCGCATGGATCAAAGCCGATACTGGAGTTGGTCCTTCCATAGCGTCAGGCAGCCAGACATGCAGGATGAACTGCGCGGACTTACCCATAGCGCCAACGAATAACAGGAATGCAATTAGTTCAATTGCATTAAATTCCATTCCCAGGAATGAGAGAATTCGGTCCTGATTATCGTGGACAGCGCTAAACACCGTATCAAAGTTCACAGATCCAAAGACCAGGAATATGGTCATCACGCCAAGAGCAAGACCAACATCACCAACGCGGTTAGTTACAAAGGCTTTAATGGCGGCAGCATTAGCAGACGGTTTCTTATACCAAAAGCCAATCAAAAGGTATGACGCAAGGCCTACACCTTCCCAGCCAAAAAACATCTGGATGAAATTATTTGCCGTTACCAGCATCAGCATGGCGAAGGTAAACAAGGATAAATAAGCAAAGAAACGCGGTTTATGCGGATCTTCATCCATATAACCCCAGGAATAGAGATGCACGAGTGCGGAGACGGTGTTTACAACCACCAGCATGACCGCCGTCAGTGTATCGATTTTCAATGCCCAATTGGCCTTGAAACCGCCCACATCCATAAATCGGAATAGCTCAATTTCTTCTGTGTGACCGCCCAAAGCAACTTTGGAAAAGGCAACCCATGACAAAATGGCTGATACCATCAATAGTCCAGTGGTTATCGCCATGGACGGCTTTTCACCTATTTTTCGGCCTCCCAGACCCGCTATGAGCGCGCCCAATAGCGGAAGGAATACAATGGCTTGGTAGAGCATTCGGCCTACCCCTTCATCAAATCTATGTCTTCCACGGCAATGTTGCCGCGGTTACGGAAATAAACGACCAGAATGGCCAGACCAACGGCCGCCTCAGCAGCCGCAACGGTTAAAATAAACAGGGCGAATATCTGTCCTGCGAGAGGTTCATTTGCTCCCGTCTCGACCATATGGGTTGAGAACGCGACAAAGTTGATATTCACTGCCAAAAGAATAAGTTCAACGCACATCAAAATGATGATCACGTTTTTACGGTTCACGAAAATCCCGAACACCCCAATGGTAAACAGGATCGCCGCAACGGTTAAGTAATGCGCAAGACCGATAATCATTAGCCCACTCCCTGACCGGATTCGATATCGACCATCTCAATGGCTGTTTCCCGTGTTCGCCCGACTTGTTTTGTAATGTCTTGCTTGCGAACGCCGTCCCGTTCTCTGAGGGTCAAAACGATAGCACCGATCATAGCAACAAGAAGTACCAGTCCTGCTGCCTCAAAGAAGAACGCATAATCCGTGTAGAGCACTTCCCCAAACCGCTCGAGGTTACTTTTCTCACCTGAATAAGTGGCTAAAGCTTTGGTCTCGCCAGTGAAGTATGCAGCACCAACCATTATCATTTCTGCAAGTAAGATCAGAGCCACAACAAACCCAAAAGGCAGATATTGCAAAAACCCCTGTTTAAGCTCGACGAAATCAACATCAAGCATCATGACTACGAACAGGAATAACACAGCTACAGCGCCCACATAAACCATCACCAAAAGCAGTGCCAGAAACTCGGCCCCCATGAGAATAAACAGACCCGCCGCTGAAAAGAACGTTACAATCAAGAACATGACAGAATGCACAGGGTTACGCGAAGCGACGACCATAAAGGCAGAAGCAATGGCGACAAAAGCCAGTAAGTAGAATGATATAGCGACTAACACGTTCTTATTCCCTCAATGACGCTACCTGTAAGGCGCGTCTGTCTCCAGATTTTTGGCAATTTCGCGTTCCCAGCGATCCCCATTGGCCAGAAGTTTTTCTTTATCGTAGTAAAGCTCTTCGCGGGTCTCGGTAGCAAACTCGAAGTTCGGCCCTTCGACAATGGCATCCACCGGGCATGCCTCTTGGCAAAACCCGCAATAAATGCATTTGACCATATCAATATCGTAGCGGGTAGTTCGACGTGAACCATCATCGCGGGGCTCGGCCTCAATCGTAATAGCTTGAGCCGGACAGATGGCTTCGCAAAGCTTACAGGCGATACAGCGCTCTTCCCCTGATGGGTAACGACGCAAGGCATGCTCACCGCGAAAGCGCGGAGACAATGGCCCTTTCTCAAAAGGATAATTGACTGTCACTTTTGGTCGGAAGAAATATTTCATGGCCAGCCAGAACGCGCCCAAAAAGTCTAGAAACAACGCGCCGCGAATGAATTGTTTGACACGGGTCATTAGGTAGCTCCCGTTCCAAAGAAGTTGACAAAAGTTAGCACGATCATGATCGATACCAAAGCCGTCGGCAGGAAGACTTTCCAGCCCAGACGCATCAGTTGGTCATAACGATAGCGCGGTACAATAGCCTTCACCATGGCGAATAAGAAGAACAGGAACGAACATTTCAGGAAGAACCAGAATACAGGCGGCAAGAACTGAAAACCTAAATCGATAGGCGCATGCCAACCACCCAGGAACAAGATCGTCATCATTCCGCAGAGCAGCATTATGTTCACATATTCCCCAAAGAAATACATCAAGAACGGTGTTGAGGAGTATTCAACCTGATAACCTGCAACCAGCTCGGATTCAGCTTCCGGTAGGTCAAATGGCGGGCGATTAGTCTCTGCCAGAGCAGAGATAAAAAACAGGATACCCATGTAAAACATAACCGGGAACAGCAATAAATGCACAGGGTTACTGAAATTGAGATAGAACATATGCCAATTCCAAAAACCGCCTTCTTGAGCGGCTACAATTTCAGTCAGGTTCAAACTGCCGACAAGCGCTGCAACTGTCAGAATAATAAAGCCAATCGAAACTTCATATGAGATCATCTGCGCTGCAGAGCGCAAAGCACCCATAAATGGATACTTTGAATTAGACGCCCAGCCCCCAATAATAATGCCGTAAACCCCCAATGAGGAGATGGCCAAGACATATAAAACGCCCACATTAATGTCTGACATCACCCATCCCGGGGCAACAGGTATGACCGCCCAGGCTAAAAAGGCCATAACCAATGTAATAACGGGCGCTGCAATAAACAAAAACTTATCTGAACCTGACGGCACGATGAGTTCTTTAAAAAAGAATTTCAGGGCATCAGCGATGGTTTGTAAAAGGCCAAATACACCCACAACATTGGGCCCACGGCGCATTTGAGCTGCAGCCCATATCTTACGATCGGCCAGAACAAGTGCGGCAACTAACAAAGCCAGCACCAGTACGAAGGCAAGGACTTGCGCTATCTTCCACCCAAACCATGCCAGCGGAGAGAGGTTAGACCAGAATTGAATAAGTTCAAACATTACTCGGCCGCCTCCTTAATAGCTGCGGTGCTGCCGACTTCAGAACACTCGGCCATCACTTTTGATGCCCTTGCAATCGGATTAGTCATGTAGAAATCATCAATTGGCAAGCTGAAATTTGTCGCCGAAATCTTGCCATCAGACCCCAGTGTTTCAGGTGTAAATACGCCGCTTTCCTCAGAGTCCGAAATATAATCAATACCGGCAAATACCGGCAGATCAGCCATCAGCTTTTCGCGCAATTGCTCCAAACTATCATAGGGCAATTCACGTTTCATATGCCCGGATAATGCCCGAATAATAGCCCAATCCGGTTTGGCCTCACCCTTGGGCGAAACGGCTGCAAAACCCATCTGAACCCGGCCTTCCAGATTAGTATAAAGGCCGTCTTTTTCCGTATAGGCTGCACCCGGCAGGATAATGTCAGCGACGTGAGCACCATTATCACCATGACTGCCCTGATAGATGACAAACGCCTTTTCAAGTTTAGCTGTCGGGATTTCATCTGCGCCTAATAGATAAACCGTTTCAATGTCACCCGATGCTGCAGCTGATAAAATTCCTTGAAGGTCGCGGCCGCCTTCGCCGGGGATAAAGCCCATATCAAGACCCGCAACCCGCGACGCGGCATTATGTAAAACATTAAACCCATTCCAGTCATCACGCACGACGCCGCAAGATTTGGCGAGTTCCCCGCAGGCCCGCAGAACAGCTTCGCCGCCTTCGCCTACTAATGCACCGGACCCAATGATGATCACTGGTTTTTTAGCTTTCTTGAAAACTTTAGCAAAACCCGCGTTTGATTTCATGAACTTCGCAATATCTGACGCAGATGTTCCCACGTGAGTGTAAGGATAAGTTAAATCAGATTTCTCACCGATAAGGCCTATTTCCAAATCCCCTGCGATCCATGTCTTACGAATACGTGTATTGATAAGCGGTGCTTCGAAACGAGGATTTGTTCCTATCAACAGAATAGCGTCAGCCTCTTCAAGTCCGGCAATAGTTGTATTGAACAAATAACCACGGCGGTCGGAACCCCCCAGCTTTGCGCCGTCCTGACGACATTCAAGGCTCTTAACACCCAGACCATCCATGAGGTCCTTAAGCGCTTTCATACTTTCGGCGTCACACAGGTCACCGGCTATGGCGGCAATCTTTTCCGGATCACCAGACAGCTTTTCTGCCGCTAATGCCAAAGCTTCATCCCAGCTTGCGGGCGATAGCTTACCGTTTCTTCGGATAAATGGTCTATCTAAACGCTGGCGGGATAGCCCATCCCAGACAAAGCGGGTTTTATCAGAAATCCATTCTTCATTGATGTCATCATTTTCGACTGGCAATATACGCAATACGCGACCAGTTCGGCTATCCACGCGGATATTTGCGCCAATAGCATCCATAACATCAACACTTTGAACGCTATCCAATTCCCAAGGGCGCGCATTAAACGCATAAGGTTTAGAAGTCAGCGCTCCGACAGGGCAGAGGTCAATCACATTGCCGGACATTTCTGACGTTAGTGACTGCTCAAGATAGGTTGTGATTTCGGCATCTTCACCACGGGAGGCCAAGCCAATTTCAGGGACCCCCGCAACCTCGGTAATAAACCGAACGCAGCGCGTACACTGAATGCAGCGCGTCATAACCGTATTGACCAGCGGGCCCATATGTTTGTCATCAACAGCCCGCTTATTCTCTTCAAAGCGCGAACTGTCCCGGCCATAAGCCATTGCCTGATCCTGCAAATCACATTCGCCGCCCTGATCACAAATAGGACAATCCAGAGGGTGGTTGATCAGAAGGAATTCCATGACCCCTTCACGGGCTTTTTTCACCGTTTCGGAATTTGTGCGAATATTAGGCGGTGTGCCGTCCCGGTTTGGGCGCAGATCACGCAACTGCAGAGCACAAGATGCCTGAGGTTTCGGCGCTCCTACCCACTCAACCAGACACATGCGGCAATTACCTGCAATGGATAGACGTTCATGATAACAGAAACGCGGAATTTCTGCGCCTGACTCTTCACAAGCCTGCATCAGCGTGTATTCGCCTGGTAGCTCGTATTCAGTGCCGTCAATATTGATTTTACGAAGATCTGACATGTCTACTCCGCCGCTTCCATAGCCGGGACAAAAACAGGTTTGCCCGCCCGGTAATTATCGATGCGCTCTTCGATTTCATGACGGAAATGACGGATCAGACCTTGAATTGGCCATGCAGCTGCGTCACCGAGCGCGCAAATTGTATGACCTTCAACCTGCTTGGTTACGTTTAAGAGCATATCAATTTCCGAAGTCTCTGCTTCGCCGCGTACCATGCGTTCCATAACGCGCCACATCCAGCCCGTACCTTCACGGCACGGCGTACACTGGCCACAGCTTTCATGTTTATAAAAATAAGACAGGCGGGCGATCGCTTTCACAACGTCTGTACTTTGATCCATCACGATGACGGCCGCCGTTCCAAGCCCTGATTGATGTTCTCTTAAAGCATCAAAATCCATCAAAACTGTGTCACAAATTTCTTTGGGCAAAAGAGGTACAGATGACCCACCCGGAATAACCGCTTTGAGATTATCCCAGCCGCCTCTAACGCCGCCGGCATATTCTTCTATCAATGTTTTCAATGGGATAGACAGAGCTTCTTCAACATTACACGGCTTATTGACGTGACCTGAAATTGAGAAAACTTTTGTCCCCTTATTATTGTCACGGCCGAACTGTGTGAACCAATCCGCTCCGCGGCGCAGGATTGTTCCCACGACAGCAATAGATTCAACATTGTTCACCGTAGTCGGGCAACCGTAGAGCCCGGCATTTGCCGGAAATGGTGGCTTTAATCGAGGCTGTCCCTTTTTACCCTCAAGACTTTCCAGAAGCGCAGTTTCTTCACCGCAGATATAAGCCCCGGCGCCGTGATGCACATAAATGTCAAAATCCCAGCCAGACCCACAGGCATTTTTACCGACCAAACCAGCCGCGTAGGCTTCTTCAACCGCCGCTTGAAGACGATGCCGTTCAAAAATATACTCGCCGCGCAGATAGATATAACAGGCATGAGCTCTCATAGCGAAAGACGCCAATAAACATCCTTCGATCAACAGATGCGGATCATGCCGCATCATTTCCCGGTCTTTACAAGTTCCCGGCTCTGACTCATCAGCATTGACGACAAGATAATGTGGACGAACTCCGACTTCCTTTGGCATAAAAGACCATTTCAGACCTGTCGGAAATCCAGCTCCGCCACGTCCACGCAGGCCAGAGGCTTTAACCTGATCTACAACCCAGTCATGACCCTGCTGGATCATCTCTTTCGTACCAAGCCACGCGCCGCGCCGCTTGGCAGCTTCAAGTCGCCAGTCTTCCAAACCATAAAGGTTCGTAAAAATGCGGTCTTTATCCTGAAGAAGCTGTGCCATATTCCCTACGCCTTCTTCGCCAGTGACTTTGCCTGTTTGACCCATTCATCCCGCTTTATACGGCCAGGAATAGAGTCAATCAGCTCTTCCACCATTTTGACATCAGCTACTTTCCAGGCAGCAATTTGGCGGAAATAATAAATACCCTTGGAATTCAGGTCTTTCTCAAACTTTGGCCCAATACCTTTGATCAGCTTTAGATCATCCGGCGTTCCGTCTGTTGGTCCGCCTTTATATATAACCTTGGGTTTCGCCGCCTTCTTAGCAGGTGCTTTTTTCTGCACTTTAGGCTTTTGCGCAGCCTTTGTTGTCGTGGCAGCTTTTCGCTTAGCCTTTGGCGCGCCGCCATGAACACTCATCTTCGTCTTCTTTGCCGTATTCGGCAGGTAGACAAGCTTGTCTTCAAGATAAGGCCCTTCTCCCGTCAGTGTATTATTACCACCTTCTGGTTCTGACGTGTGACGCGAGTTTTGCGGGCCGTGATTGACAGATTTTCCTGCCGATAGATCATCGAGTAATTGTTCAAAAGTCTCTGCCGTCAAATCTTCGTAATAATCATCACCTTTGTTGTTTGAAATTTGGGCCATGGGTGCATTCGCGCAAGCCCCCAGACACTCAACCTCAACCCATGACAGCTTGCCGTCGCTGGAAACTGAACCGCGCGGTCCAATCCGGCGCTCCAAAACTTCTATTAAGGCGTCGGAGCCACGGAGCCAACACGGCGTTGTTCCACAAAGCTGGATGTGGTGCTCACCCACAGGCTCCAAATTGAACATGGTATAAAATGTAACCACTTCGTAGACACGGATATAAGGCATATCCAGCATGTCGCCAAGCTCCCGCAAGGCTGCCTCAGGGATCCAGCCGCCAGCATCTTTTTGAGCGATCCAAAGCGCCGGGATAAGCGCCGAGCGCTGACGGTCTTTGGGATATTTTTTGACCCAGGCGGCAATCTTTTTCTTGGCCGATGCAGATAATTGAAAATTATCCGGCTGCGATATGGCAAGACGACGAGCACTCATCGATCAATCTCCCCAAACACGATATCCAAGGATCCAAGAATGGCCGATACATCAGCCAGCATGTGCCCTTTATTCAGATAATCCATAGCCGCCAAATGTGGGAAACCCGGCGCGCGAATTTTACAGCGATACGGCTTATTGGAACCATCCGAGACCAGATAAACACCAAACTCACCCTTCGGAGCTTCAACGCAGGTATAAACCTCACCTTCAGGCACATGAAAACCTTCAGTGTAAAGTTTGAAATGATGAATCAAAGCTTCCATGCTGGTTTTCATATCAGCCCGGCGCGGCGGTGTTATTTTATTATCCTCAGACATCACCGGACCTTCGGGCATCATTGAAATGCACTGCTTGATGATGCGCGCACTTTCATGCATTTCCTCAACACGGCAGAGATAACGATCATAGCAGTCGCCATTTTTACCCAGCGGGATTTTAAAATCGAGTTCTTCATAGACTTCATAAGGCTGAGCACGGCGCAAATCCCAAGGAATGCCCGAACCACGGACCAATACGCCAGAGAAACCCCAATCATAAGCATCTTGCTTGGACACTACGCCAATATCAACATTACGTTGTTTGAAGATACGGTTCTCCGTGAGAAGCGTTTCAATATCATCCAGTTTTTCATGGAACTGATCGCACCAGACATCAATATCCGCAACTAGCTGCGGCGGCAAATCCTGATGAACGCCGCCCGGGCGGAAGTAAGCCGCGTGCATACGAGACCCAGAGGCTCGTTCGTAAAAGACCATCAACTTTTCACGCTCCTCAAAACCCCAAACAGGCGGCGTCAACGCACCTACATCCATGGCCTGAGTTGTCACATTGAGCATATGAGATAAAATTCGCCCGATTTCGGAAAAAATAACACGTATGAACTGTGCACGGCGCGGCACTTCGATACCGGACAGCTTTTCAATCGCCATGCAATAAGCATGCTCTTGATTCATAGGCGCAACATAATCAAGACGATCAAAATATGGCATAGCCTGAAGATAGGTCTTATGCTCAATCAGCTTTTCAGTGCCTCGATGTAAAAGGCCTATATGCGGATCAACCCGCTCGACAATCTCGCCGTCCAGCTCAAGAACAAGGCGCAAAACACCGTGTGCCGCCGGGTGCTGGGGGCCAAAATTGATCGTAAAATTACGATCTTCACCCTCGAGTATGGCCTCACTTGCCATTCTCAGCCTCCTTCACGCTATTCGCTTTAACCCGAACTGCCGCGTTATAAATTTTGGTTTTGCAGAATTTGTGGTGGTCGCGCGCACGATCAAATGCCGACTGGTCTGTTTTCATCAACTCAATATCAAACCGAGGCTTAACTACCGCGCTTATAATTTCCGTATTCAGCTCAAATTGCTCACTAGAGGCCGCCTCTAAAACATCAAAGACAATAAACCGGTCATCAATGTAAGTTTCGCCAACCTGGCTATCAAATATCTCTTCGCGCCCCTCATCACACGCTTCCCAGGCATTACAGGCCTGAACCATAGCATCCTCTGCCTTGCTACAATGCCTTGCATCATCCGCTGTAAAACCCTTTAGCTCAGTTACAATACGCTGGACCGTGTCAGCATCATGAGAGAAACCCAGACGCTCTTGAGCATGCGTCGTTCCTACTGAACTCAGCAAAGCCACAGACAGCAAAGGAAATAATCTTATGCCGCGAAAAGCGATCAAGCTTCGCCCTCCTTCTCATCACCGGGAAGAACATATTTTGCGCCTTCCCACGGAGACATGAAGTCAAAACTACGATATTCCTGAGGCAAGTTCACAGGCTCATAGACGACTGATTTGCGCTCTTCGTCATACCGAACCTCAACATAACCCGACAGAGGGAAGTCTTTACGCAGGGGATAACCTTCAAAACCGTAATCCGTTAGAATTCGCCGCAGATCAGGGTGCTGGTCGAAAATAATACCATACATATCAAAAGCTTCACGCTCATACCAATCAGCATTCGGAAAAATTTCCGCGATGGACCGCACTGGCTCAACCTCATCAGTAGTAATTTTCACCCGGATACGCTGATTATGGGCCATAGAGAGCAAATGATACACCACGTCAAAACGACGCTCTCGGGCAGGATAGTCCGCTCCACATATATCGATCAGACTTTCAAATTTACAAAGACTATCACTTTTCAGGAAAGTTATCACATTCTTGATCGCTGCGCGGCGGGCATTGATTGTGACCTCACCAAAAGACGTATCGATGGAATTGACCCCGTCACCGAGACTAGATTCGATATGTTCTACTAAATCCTGCACGGTTTCTATCTCTCAATATTGCCTTCGCGGCGGATTTTCTTCTGCAATTGCAAAATACCGTAGACCAAGGCCTCCGCTGTTGGCGGGCATCCCGGCACATAAACATCAACGGGCACAATCCGGTCGCAGCCGCGAACAACAGCATATGAATAATGATAATACCCACCGCCATTGGCACAGGATCCCATAGAGATCACATAACGAGGCGCCGGCATTTGGTCATAAACCTTCCGTAAAGCTGGCGCCATTTTATTTGTTAGCGTGCCAGCTACAATCATCACGTCACTTTGGCGCGGGGAAGCACGCGGCGCAAAACCAAAGCGCTCTACATCATAACGCGGCATAGACGCCTGCATCATCTCAACGGCGCAGCAGGCAAGACCAAAGGTCATCCACATCAAAGACCCCGTGCGCGCCCATGTTACAAGATCATCGGAGGCCGCTACGATAAAGCCCTTATCAGCTAATTGGTCAGACAAACCATCAAAGAACGGATCGTGCTTTTTCGGGTCATAGGCCGGAATACCAAGATCCCGCGCACCCTGTCCCGCCTTTAGCATTTGATCGGACATCTTCCCTCCTCACAAACCAGCTGGCTAATGCCAGTCCAGAGCGCCTTTCTTCCAAGCGTAAACAAGACCAGCCGTCAGCTCCAAAAGGAATATCATGACAACCACCCAGGCGTAGTTCCCCAAATGCCCCGCGGACACTGCATATGGAAATAAAAACGCCACTTCGAGATCAAAAATAATGAACAGAATCGCTACGAGATAAAACTGAACGTCAAATTTCATCCGAGAATCGTCAAAGGCGTTGAACCCGCATTCATAAGTCGAGAGCTTTTCCGTATCCGGTTGCTTCGGCGCGATAATGGCCGGAATCAGTAGAAATGCGATTGATAACGCCAAAGCGATCCCAAAAAGGATCAAAACCGGCAGATATCCTAGCAAAAAGTCTGTCATAAATGCGCTTTTATAAAGTCGTACGAATATAGACTCACACCCCACAGGGGTGCAATTCGGGCGGAACCTATAAAGACTGCCCTACTTTTGCAACGGCTAAATGGGTGAAAAACGCGACAAAACGGCCAGCTATACACATGAGCAAGATAGCTGATCCGGATCATAAGCAAATGATGCGCTTGTCTATTAGGCGTACACAAGAATATTTGACTTATGAGCAGCAAGAAAATTCATCGACTTACGGCTGTAATCCTGGGCCTCTTCATCATTTCTCATCTGGCCGTTCATCTAACCGCATGGGTGGGCATTGAAGCCCATTTGAAGACCCTCAATGCCATTCAGTGGGTATATCGAAACCCTATCGGCGAGGGCTTGCTTGTCATAACAATCATTACACAAATCGTAACAGGCATAAAACGTCTCAAGGCCAAGAGACGGAACAAGTCAAAATGGGTAAAGGCTCAAATGTATAGCGGCCTTTACTTGATAGCGTTTATGACCATCCACACAAGCGCCGCTATATATACGCACAGCATTTTTGGCGTAGAGACTGATTTTTACTGGGCGGCAGGATCCGTTACGCTGTCACCAATAAAGTTTGTTTTTTGGCCTTATTACTTCATCGCAATACTGTCATTTTTTGTGCACGCAGCCTGCGCCCTTCATTTTGGCTGGCCGGGTCGCTTCCAAACTGCGAAAAAAACGCTCCCTGCTTTTGGAAGCCTTCTTGCGATAGCTATTTTAATTCCATTTTCAGGCGCATTATATGACATCCTTATCCCAAAAGATGTTATGGGGTATTATGCTAAATATTTTGGCTTTTTAGGAATATCCTAATCACAAAACCAACAGGTTTCAGCCTGCCCTATTGGGCTGCCTGGCGGGAGACGCTGTTCCTGCACGACAACGGGGCTTTCTTTTGCGGGACGATCTAAAAAGCGCTGAATCTCCGACTGC
>JAHDGM010000028.1 GCA_020627655.1 Hellea sp. | reverse complement strand
ACATTATCACTTTGTAACTTTATACGGCATGGATTTCCGCGTAGAAAATACACATGCGTTTCCTGGCCATCCCCTTGATTTTCGCGATCAGCCCCCAAACCGGGATGGCCGAAACCTTTGATGACGCGCCGCCACCCGGTACATACCGAACTGTTACTGTTTCTGACCCGGCTGAATGCGCCGCTCTGTGCAATAATGATTCTGATACCTGCCGGGGGGCGCAATCGCTGCAACCTGATATCACAGTCAATCATGTAATATGTTATCTCAATGACGGGCTGGAAACTGGATCACCATTTGAAATCAAGCCGCCAGAGCCATTACAGCTCGATATTGCCGTGGCGGATTTAAATGCCTACCGGGCTCAATATAATTTACCGCCAGTGCGGTTGAATGCCCGGCTAAATGCAGCCTCTCAAACCCATGCAGAGGATATGGCCCGTCACGGCATGATATCCCATTCCGGCACTGATGGTTCATCCCATAGTGACCGGGTTCAGCGAAAAGGCTATGTTTTTTCCATCGCTGCAGAGAATGTGGCTTCAGGTCAAAACAGCTGGGAAAAGGTCTTCAAAGCCTGGCAGGAAAGTCCCGGCCATAATGAAAACTTACTCCGCAATGATGTTGAAGATTTTGGTGTTGCCCTCGTTTTTGAACCCACCACACGCTACAAGCATTACTGGGCTATGTTGCTGGCCTCTCCACTCGAAGACATCCAGTAATTATAGTTAACCAAACGCTAACACCTCTGGCCCATTCTTAAACCTTATCCGAATCGTGTTTCGAGGTTTCCATGCGCCTTTTTCTGTCCGTCATATCAGCTACTCTTCTGGCAACAGCCACACCGGCTATTGCAGCCGAAAACGGAACCTATCGTCCAGGACAAGCCTATATGAGCATCCCTGCGCAGAACCCGGCGCAGTGTGAACAGCAATGCCAGGGAGATGCCCAGTGTAAAGGCTGGAACTTCGTACGCATCAGGGCCAATGCCAAAGCCGCAATTTGTGAATTTAACGCCCGCAAAGCCGCTCCGGTTGCAAGCCCCATAAGCATTAGCGGTGATAATCATTCTGCTACAGCTTCTGCGCGTCTCGTTCAGACAGGGCAACGAACCACGCGGGTGGGAGAACCATCGGTTATGATGCAGGCCATGCCAACACGCACCACGCGGATCGGCGCAGTTCCCCAACCGGCACAGGAACAAAGATCACGGCAGGTACACGCCCAAAGACCGCAACAACGGGTCGTGCGAAGAGCACCCATTCCGCAACACATTCAGCCGCAAACCGCCGCTTATCGCACGGTACGGCCTGCTCCGGCTCAGCCCGCGACGCGCGCACCTCAATTCCGGCATAGTCTGGATAGCTCAGCTCCGCGCATGGCAGCTCGGCCGCAACAGCTTCCGGCACAGCGCCCAGCAATAGCGCCTTCGCCGCGTAATAATACCTTCCGGCCTCAGCTTGATACTCTGCCTCAACAAAAGGCCACCAAACCCGCAGCGCCTGCGCCGGTACAGCCTGTTCGAGAAGCTTCAGTTAATGCGCCGATTGCGACGGCTCCAACAGCTCTGCCGGCGGGGCAAAACTTCCACACGGGTCCTAAGGTCAACAAATCCTTGTCACAGCTTAAGGTCACGCCGCCAGCTCAGCGCAGGGCTGACAGCCGCTTAGCCGGGGGTTACACACCGCCCGTCAGTGTCGAGACAGCACAAAGTTCGCTGTTTGGATCGTTATATGATGATGTGAAGGCGCCTAAATCCCTGACGCCTCAGGATATCCCCGCAAATCCAGATGCCCCAATTCCAACGGTGACATCGGTGCCGACCCAAAAGATCGAGCAATCGCCAATGTAGCTTAGCTGCGTTTTCCGCGAAGGCCTAGCATAAGAGCAGCGCCGCACAGGCGGAACCATGCGAATACTACGAAGCCAACATAGGCGCTCAAAATACCTGTAAGCACGGCTATAGAGAGAGGATCCACCTGATATCCAGCAAGCGATAAGGTCGTTGACCCACCTGCCACAAAGGCTATCAGTGCCAGAAACATCCAAAATCCCCTCCAGTAGAAGTTCACCAAATCAGAGGAAATCCGATACTTAACAGGCATCAAAAATAAACCCGTGGCGACTAAAGTGATTAGGGACATTGTTAATACTGGGCCTAGGTGTTCCATATTCTGCCAAATCTCTCAATATATTGCTCTTTTGCGGTTTTATTACGCAAGGCCTGGGCCAGAATAGGCAGATTTTAACACTTTGTTAAGATTTTATGCTTGCAACAGCCATTTTTTACGGCAAACAGCTGTAAAGCCGCGCTGAATTTTACTTGCCTTTTCAAAGGGCTTTCGCTAATGAGCGCGCTGAATTCGAGGGAATCTCTTATTTACCGCTCCAAATTTATGCTCGGGGCGGTCATTTTATATAAGAAATAGCCCTTTTTCCCATTTGGGACATTATATAAGGACGAAGACGATGAGCGATATCTGCCTAGATGTTGTGGTAAGAGAAACAACCGGAACCGGCTCTGCCCGCGAAGCCCGACGCAATAACGAAATCCCTGCTGTTATTTATGGCGGAGATAAAGATGCTGTTGCCGTAGTTCTACGCAAGAATGAAGTGCTAAAAGCCCTTAACTCCGGCCAGTTCCTTTCAAACATGATTGAAATATCTCACAAAGGTGAAAAACAGAAAGTCCTCACTAAAGACGTTCAGTTCCACCCTGTTTCCGATATGCCTGTACATGTTGATCTGTACCGCGTGACTGAGAAAACCATCATTGAAGTTGAAGTCAGTGTTGATTTTGTCGGTGAAGAAGATTCTCCGGGCCTCAAAATCGGCGGTACGCTAAATGTTGTGCGTCACGCGATTGAAGTCAAATGTCCTGCTGGCAAAATTCCAGACAGTATCACCGTCGATGTTTCTAAAATGGAAATCGGGGACAGCCTGCACATCAGCGAAGTGACACTGCCGGAAAATGTAAAGCCATCAATCGATCGCGACTTTACAATTGCTACAATCGTCAGCTCACGCGCCTCTAAAGAGGCAGATGCAAATGCGGCAGACGGCCAAGAAGCCGAAGCCGCTGAAGGCGAAGCAGCCGAAGGCGGAGACGCGTAATTTTCGCGTTTTTGCGCCGCCTCTTTCGAGGGGCTGAGTCACAGAATATGTTACTTTGGGTCGGACTTGGGAATCCCGGTGATAAATATGCCGGGAACCGCCATAATATTGGGTTTATGGCAATTGACGCTATTGGCGACACCCATGGCTTCACACCCGAAAAATCAAAATTCAAAGGCTTAATCCGCGAGGGAAGTATTTCCGTCGATGGACGCCCCATCAAAGTCCTGCTGCTGAAACCTCAAACCTTTATGAATGAGTCCGGCCGCTCTGTTCAGCAGGCCATGCAGTTTTACAAAATCCCGATCGATAAAGTTACAGTCTTCCATGATGAGCTTGACCTGGCTCCGGGAAAACTGCGCATGAAAACCGGCGGCGGCATAGCAGGCCACAACGGCTTACGCTCTATTCGCCAGCATGTAGGCGAAGACTTTCACCGCGCGCGTCTCGGGATTGGTCATCCCGGACAAAAAAATAAAGTTCACGGCTATGTATTATCAGATTTTGCAAAGTCTGAAAAAGTCTGGGTAGAGGACTATATTGACGCCCTCGCCCGCGCCGCCGATAGACTTGCTGATGGGGCTCATGACAAATACCAGACCGAAGTTGATCGGCTGGCACCCCCGCCCGGTGCTAAATCCAGAAGGAACGGATAAATGGGATTTAAATGCGGAATCGTAGGCTTACCCAATGTGGGTAAATCCACACTTTTTAATGCCCTTACACAAACGGCCAATGCGCAGGCGGCAAATTATCCGTTTTGTACAATCGAACCTAATGTGGGCGATGTGGCCGTACCGGAAAACAGGCTGGATGACATCGCCAGTATCGCAGGTTCTGCTCAGAAAATTCCGGCGCGGATGAACTTTGTCGATATTGCAGGCCTTGTGCGAGGTGCCTCCAAAGGCGAAGGCCTTGGCAATCAGTTTTTGGCCAATATCCGCGAAACCGACGCTGTCCTTTATGTATTGCGGTGTTTTGACGATGAAGACATCACACATGTGGACGGAAAAATTGATCCACTGGCCGATCTTGATACGGTCCAGACCGAGTTGATGCTCGCCGATATGGAAAGCCTTGAAAAGCGCCGCCCTGCCCTCGAGAAAAAAGCCAAACAGGGCGACAAAGACAGCAAATTGACACTGACACTCGTCGATAAGGCTCTCGCTGTTCTTGAAGACGGCAAACCGGCACGTTATGCCGATATTGACAAGGATGAAGAAAAAGAATGGAGAATGCTCCAGCTTCTGACCGCTAAAAAAGTCATGTATGTTTGTAACGTCGATGAAGACAGCGCAGCCGACGGAAATGCCTATTCAGCAAAAGTCATCGAGCACGCCAAGGCCGAAGGCGCGCAGGCCGTGGTCATATCAGCACAGATTGAATCAGAATTGGCTTTACTGGATGGTGAAGAACGGGCTGAATATCTTGAGACATTAGGCCTTACGGAGCCGGGCCTGAACAGGCTCATTCAAGCCGGTTATAACCTGCTGGGGCTGAAAACCTATTTCACGGCCGGTCCCAAGGAAGCCCGCGCCTGGACATTCCATGAAGGATGGACCGCGCCGCAATGTGCGGGCGTCATCCATACGGATTTTGAAAAAGGTTTTATCCGGGCCGAAACAACCGCCTATGATGATTATGTGGAATTTGGCGGCGAACAAGGCGCCAAAGAAGCAGGTAAAGTCCGCCAGGAAGGCAAAGACTATATCGTCAAAGACGGCGACATCATGCTGTTTAAATTCAACGTTTAGACTAGATCGCTAATTGGTGCTTTGCGATCAGGCGGTAAATCTCGTCCCGAGATAATCTGAGCGCTTTACCTATAGCAACGAGTTTTTTCAAAACTGACATATCATAGCGCTGACTATGGCTCGCAATTTCGCAAAGTTTGCAAAATAGAGCATGAGCGGAATTATGATCCCTCTTGTGAACTATGGGCCGCACAATAGTTTTTATGTTTTCCGATGTACCGGCGAGCTTCGCAATTTCGCCATGAATATTTCTGCGCTGCTCTGGACGCAATTGCAGGTCCCGCTCGATAGCCGTGATCAAAACCCGGTCCAAACTCCCAAATGCATGATTGGCCAGCTTGATAATAATCAACGATTTTTGATCGAGCGTTTTATCATTAAAGGCACCGCTGGACGTCCCCATACCCTGAGACCTGCGGCCTTCCAGAATTTGCCCAAAATTACTAAATAGCGGCTTCATAACCGGGGCTTTTACCCGAAAAAGCTGAATCCTTTATAAAGCGAGATGAGACATCGAAAGCCAATACAAGGAATATTCCTAAAGGGACATTAGTCGAACACAGTATGTCCATTCATTTAGGTTTAAATTCGATTGCCGCTATCCCGGCTTCCAGTGCAGCGGATCTTACTTCCGAGGCCAAGGCGTCATTAGGTAAAGAGCGGGCAATTACCATGCCGCCTATGCACTGGGCCGTTAATGCTAGAGCCTCTTTTCGACTCCCGGTTCCGTTAAGCTCAAGAGATTTCTGTAAAAGTCCGGACATGGCTTCTAACAATTTTTGGTAAGAGGTTCGAACTTCCCCATTTGCCCTGGCAATATCAGAGGGCAGTGCGATCATAGGGCATGCCCTTCAATGTCTCCTAAATGTTCATCAGAGAGATAGCTTTTGATCATTTCCTCTGCCATTTCCGAACAAAAGTTATCTAGGTCGACCCCGGCTTCATCCCGCCATCGCTTTCCGCGACCCATCAGGAAACTATCTACAGCCTCGGCGTATAAGGCCTCCTTGTTTTTAAAATGGTTATAAAATCCACCCCGGGTGAGCCCCGCAGATTTCATGATCATATCAATGGACACGCCGGTAAAACCGTGCCTGTTAAAAAGCTTACGAGATGTTTCAATAATTAGAGCCCGTGTTTGACGTTTATGTTCGGTTGAATATGGCATTATTTCTCCTTGCTCGGCATCTCATACCACAAATTTATATATGTTCTTGAACATATTAAATCGGCTGCAATATTGGCCAAAACACAGAAAGGAATACAATATGGCAAATTTTGTTTTTGCATTTCATGGCGGCGCGAAGCCGGAAACCCCGGAAGAAGGCGCGGCAGTTATGGCGAAATGGGCAAAATGGATGGAAAGCCTCGGAAGTACGCTTGTTCTCCCAGGCGCACCTGTTGGTATGTCAAAAACAGTCAGCGCCAGCGGAACAGTGGATAATGGTGGAGCGAACCCGATCTCTGGATATATGGTTATCAGTGCAGCTGACATAAATGCCGCCTGCGAAACTGCAAAGAGCTGCCCAATTATTGAAAATGGCGGCAGCGTAGAAATCGCCGAAGAAATAGAAATGTAATCTAATAAACCAGTCGACATAAAAGGCCACGGCAACCGCCTATAGCCAAAAGACAAGGATTAAAACATGTTTGAAAATTACCATCCAGCGCTTCTGGCCCTGACAATATTGTGTCTGGTTGTCTTACTGCAATCTGCCCTTTGCGCTGTATTCGCCTTTAGTGAAAAGGGCGGTCAGAAACCCGGCCGAATTGTGGGCGGTCCAGAATTGCACAGTTTTCGCGTTTTGCGAACCTATGGAAATTCCACAGAAAGCCTGCCAATGTTTATTGGTATTTTACTTGTCGCAATTGTTGTTGGCGTGTCGCCCAAATGGGTGAACATTTTGGCTATTGCGCATCTGGTTTTTAGGCTCGTATTCTGGGCAGTATATTACAGCAAACTAGGCATGAAGACACCGGGACCACGAACTCTAAGTTATGTATTTGGAATGCTGAGTAATTTTGCGCTCGGTGTCATGACTGTGATGGTTTTGATATAGGTGCTACTTAATTTTAAAGAGACATGGTCGTGGGATTTCATTGATCCTGATATTGAACGAAAAGGGTAACCCTTGGCTTATGACGAACTGACATCGGAGTGTATTTGCGACGACATGCCTGCTCTAATTAATCCAGTAGTCCTCGCGATAGCATTCCAGCCAAATAACACGCCTTTTACCCGAGGGTCTTTCGAACGGCGTGTTTTTATCAGGGCGTCCATGGTCGGCTGACGGGACGCCATGCCACTGATGGGATCAAGGGTTGTCATGACACATCGGGTACAAGGTTTGACCAGATCAAAAATAATATCGCCTATTTTCACGCTGGCCCAACCATCCTCAGCCCACGGCTGATCCGAATGGATAACAATATTTGGCCTGAATTGCTGCATCTCCAGCGGGATACCAGCCACATCACTCAGGGCAGAGAGTGACGCCGAATTCGCGATCAATATGGGATATCCATCGGCGAAGCTTACCGGCGAATTTCCCCAATCAGGATTGACGCGCCTAACGCTGTGATCATCCATGTAAACAAGCCGCGCGGGCGCCCCAAGGAAGTCCGACAGAACAGTGTTGATATCATCTTTTGCCACAATGGCGGAAAGCTCGCTCTTCCATATTCTGACGTCCAGGCGCTGATCGGTAAAACAAACCGGATAAGACCGCCCCCCTATTTCAAGACTAAGGCTGCCATCATTTTCTATAGCCGGACAGATTTGCGCCATTTTTCCATATTCGCGCTGGGTGAGGAAAGTCCCGTCAGGACGAACAATCATAGCCCGGCGGTCATATTGCAAACCGCGGGCCTCCACATTTGCAGATGAGACCGCAATACCCCGGCAGGATTTTACCGGATGGATATAAAGCTCACTAACGATCACGGATTAAATTTCTGCCGGGCAAGAGCAATCGACGCGGGTAGTTCGCTGACTATATTACGATCATCATTAACGACACCACCAAGAGACTGCTCTGCCGTCAGCACGCCGGCCCAAATCGGCAGCGCATAATCTTCTTCATCATCAACTGGCGCACCTGTCCGGATTTTGGCGGAGGCGCTTTCAATCTCAAGCGCCAATACGCCTGTTGCGTTGAATTCTTTTTTAGTCATGGGACGGACTTCATCCCACCGCCCCGGTAATAAATGATTGGTGACCAATATCAGAGCCCGCTCTTTTTCAGCTGGATCGGTAACATCACGCAGACGTCCATGAACAACCACAGAGCGATAATTCACCGAATGGTGAAAGGCAGAGCGCGCGACAACCAGCCCATCAATATGAGTCACGGTCAGACAGGCCGCGACGTCTTTATTCTTTTTGATGATGCGCGCAGCTTTGGCCCCGTGAATATAAATTATGTCGCCGTCTCTGGCGTATGCCATGGGAATAACCATGGGCCGTTCATCCAGAACGAAACCCACATGAGCGACCAGACCTTTATCCAAAATATCGTGGACTGTTTCGGCGTCATAATGGGCGCGTTTACTCACCCGGACTTTACTATGCGGCGCTATGTTCTTTTCCATAAGAGCTCCCTGATAATCCCAAAGTGATCGGGGTATGGGGGCAATACTCTCTCATTTTTATGGAAAACAAAAACAAATATGCCTTGATAACAAGCTTTAATGCCCGTCAAACTCGACCAGTGATCGAACCGGAACACCCAGAGCCTCAATACGCTCACGGCCGCCAAGTTCAGGTAGCTCCACGACAAAGGCCGCGCCCATCACTTCTGCGCCGGCTTTTTTAAGCACACGAATAGCCGCTTCGGCGGTGCCGCCCGTTGCAATCAGATCATCTACAAGGATGATTTTTTCCTGCCCGCGTACGGCATCAGCATGCATTTCCAGCGTATCCGTTCCATATTCAAGCTCGTAATCCTGTTCATATGTATCAAAAGGAAGCTTGCCTTTTTTGCGAACGGGCACGAAGCCTGCGTCCAGTTCATAGGCAACGGCAGCGCCAAAGATGAACCCCCGTGCTTCAATTCCAATGACATTATCGATTAATATTTCGCGATAGGGTGCCGATAGCTGAATCACGGCCTCGGAAAACGCTCTTCGGTTCGTCATCAATGTTGTGACGTCGCGAAACATAATACCCTTTTTGGGAAAATCAGGAATGGTACGAATTGTGTCTTTAAGGTTCATTTCTTCCCCGTATATTCATCGATTAACCGCATCAGTTTCAGGCAAAACATGCTCTTCTGCAAAGGCCATCATCTCCCAATCCTGGAAATCGGGATCGCTCATTATTTCCGATATATAGGTATCGGCGCGTACTGAACGCGGTAAATCATAAGAGGCGAAACGTGTGGCAACTGGCGCGTAAAATGCGTCGGCTATAGACCAGTCATTAAACAAAAACGGTCCGTCATGACGTCCTAATAAATCGCACCACATGGCATCGATTTCAGCGGCGTCGTCCAGACAATCCTGCGGCATGGGAAGGGATGTACGGCGACGAAGATTCATAGGAGCTTCGCGCCGAATAGCTTCAAAACCCGTATGCATTTTTTCCACAACTTGACGGGCGAGCTGTTTATCTTCGGCATTTTTCGGCCAGAGATTAGGAACTGCTTTGGCAGCAAATTCACTAATCGCCAGACTATCCGGTATTTTATCTTCACCCACCTGCAAAACAGGTACGGTTCCAGCGTCCGACAATTCTAGCAGTTTATTTTTATAACCCGGTATGTCCAGATCAATAACTTCGATATTAAACGGCAGTTCAGCCTTAGTCAGGACGAGCCAAGGCCGCAGCGACCAAGATGAGTAATTATAGTTTCCAATATAAAGCGTAAGCGGCGATTTCATGGGCTCAGTCTAGCCGCAGAAACAATGCCTGTCATCAGCCTAAAACTATCTTCAATGCGCTAGCGACGTTCTTTGGCTTTCAAGAACCGGATATCAGGATTTTTTTCTTGCGCGTAGCCTACGTCCCAACTGGATTTGGCCAGATAAACAGGATCACCATCAATGTCTTCAGCTATAGTATTACGGTTCTTGGCGGCAAACTCTTCGATCTTGTTATCATCATCGCAGGCCAGCCACCGCGCAGTCTGATAGGGCGGCGCTTCAAATATAACTTCAAGGCCATATTCGGTCTTGATACGTTCAGCCATAACATCAATCTGCAAAGCGCCGACGGCGCCAACGATAATGTCACTGCCCATTTGGGGTTTGAATAATTGGGTTACGCCCTCTTCCGCCAGGCTCTCCAAAGCTTTTTTAAGATGCTTGGCCTTTAACGGATCTTTGGTTCGGGCCTTACGCAAAATTTCAGGGGCGAAATTTGGAATGCCCGCAAATTTTACTTTGCCGCTTTCTGATAAGCTATCACCAACCCGCAAAACGCCATGGTTCGGAATACCGATAACATCACCGGCAAAGGCATTATCGGCCAGTTCCCTGTCTTGAGCGAAAAACAAGATCGGATTGTGGACCGTCATGGTTTTACCCTCAAAGGTTTTAAGCTTCATACCGCGCTTAAATTCCCCCGAGCTAAGGCGTAAAAAAGCCACCCTGTCCCTGTGGTTCAAATCCATATTAGCCTGAACCTTGAAAACAAATCCGGCGACTTCTTTATCGGTTGGGTTGAGAGTAATTTCCTTGCCCATTTTTTCAGCTTTTTCAGGCTGAGGTTCTGGCGCAAACTCAGCCAAAGCATCAATGAGCTCACGTACTCCAAAGCGGCGCAAAGCCGAGCCAAAATAGACAGGCGTCATATGGCCTTCTCGAAAAGATTGAACATCAAATTCACCATATTCTTTGGCCAATGCCGCTTCTTCGCGAAATTCTTCGAGAAGATTGTCGTCATCAAAATGTGCTGCAATAGAATTTCCATCCATGGCGATACGTTCCGCCCCTTTTGACGCATCTCCGCCTTCATCAGGGCGCACATATTTCAAAAACTCATTGGTGCGCAGATCCATCACGCCTCTAAACCGACGTCCAGATGCCGCGGGCCACTGCATGGGCCGGACGTCCAAAGCCAGCTTGTCTTCGATCTCGGAGAGTAGATCAAATGGCTCTTGCCCTTCTCGGTCAAGCTTGTTCACGAATGTAATAATCGGAATATCCCTCAGGCGGCAGACCTCAAAAAGCTTCAGCGTTTGCGGCTCGATACCTTTGGCCACGTCCAAAACCATTACGGCCGCATCTGCAGCAGTCAGAGTGCGATATGTATCTTCGGAAAAATCCTCATGGCCCGGCGTATCAAGCAAGTTGAAAATCAAGTTCTTATGCTCAAAGGTCATAACGGATGACGAAACCGAAATACCCCGTTCCTGCTCAATTTTCATCCAGTCCGATTGAGTCCGGCGAGCCTGTCCACGGGCAGCGACCTGTCCGGCCAGGTGAATAGCCCCCGCCGAATGCAGCATGTTTTCAGTCAAGGTCGTCTTACCCGCATCCGGGTGAGAGATAATAGCAAAAACGCGCCGACGAGGCGCTTCTATGGCGGCTTTAGACATGAATTTCTTTACGTATTTAAATTTGTCGCAGACATAAGCGGGTCACAGCAGGCGTGCAAGGTAAAAGCGCGCCCTATTCCTCAACCTTTTCCGTCAAAAAGTGACGCCCTTTACGGTCTTCAATTTCGATAACCCAGAGATCAGGGTCCGTATCAAGCCGTTTGGCAATCAACTGATCAATTTCGTTCTCATCTACGGGGCCTTTGGGGAGCCATATCCGCTTTCCGGCCATATTGCGCATAGGGCGATAGAGCACGGCCATGTCATCAAGAGTTCTAACCTTAATCAGAGCCGCGCCAGCATCCGGATCGCCTTTGTATAACACACTGGCAAAAGCGCCCGCAGTCTCGGCGCGACGGATCAAAGCCGGTGCCCAAATTGAAGTTTTTAGGGATGTAAACAGGCGAATTATCTCCGTGACTTTCCCCGCAGGGATGAAACTTTACAGCAGCGGTATTTGTGGCACCGTCCTTGCTCTATTTAGGGCATGTTAAGCTTATTGAATACCACCTTGTCCCAAAATAGCCCGCAAATGCTGCCAAAAATGGTTAGCAAAGCCCTGATGGTGCCGCTTACTCGAGTGTTTTTGACTATCGGCATGTTGCTATCCAGCCTGGCAATTGTATCTACGGCTGAGGCCGGTTTACGAAAGTTGGAAACTTACAAAGTTCAATTAGATGAACTGTCCACGCTCAAGGAACCCAGCCTGGATTGGCGGAATCCGCGTCTGGATGTAAATTTTGAACTACCAACAAGCGACTGGGTTGAGGATGTGGAATTATTTATCAATATCCACGCTGAGCAAAAACCCAATAAATACTTACCGCTCTTGGTTCATTTCAACGGGGCTGACCCTCTACCCATTTATCCGCAGGGTGAAAGCTTTCAGGCCCGTATCAAGCTTGACCGCTCACATGTGAGGTCCCACGGCAATACGGTTGGTATTAGTTTTGACAAACCAACGGGATGCGTTGCCATGAAAGATGGCAGCTGGGATATAGATTTAAGCGACAGTTTTCTGGTGCTTAAAGCTCATACGCCATCGACCCTATTCCACATCCGGCAAGTCAAAAACCGTCTCCAATCGCCCTTGTCTGCTCCAAAGACTGTCGCGATCAAAGCCAAAGGCGCAAACCGCTACCGACTGGAAATGCTGGCGTCTCAAGGTACGGCGCTGAATATGAACGACACACCGCGCTTTACACTATCAAACAGCCCTGCTGATTTGGAAATAGTCATTGGAACCCGCCGCGACATTGCAAGCGAAATCAAAGGCACAGAACTGGCTGAATTTACAGGCCCAACCATTGGCATCACACGAAACAAGCCTGTTCGGATGATCTTAACGGCAGATGATGAAACCTCTTTGCTTGAACTTGCCAAAGAGTTTGCAAGCTATGAACTTCCGGCCACTCGTAAATCTTATGTGGTTGGCGGCAGTCTTCAATGGCAAACGCCTTTTTCAACACTACGCGCACCAGTCATCGGTAAAAAACCCATATCAGAGCTTGGGCCGACTGGCTTTGATCGCGGCTGGGGCAATAGTGCTAAAAGTTTTTCGTTCAACATCGACAACCCTTTGACTGCAGAGGGTCGTTTGCAGCTACAGCTTATGGCTGGCCCAGATGTTGATCCAAGTTCCGATGTCAGCATAACGCTCAATGGTTCCCACCTTGAAGACGTGAAACTGGCACGTAAAACTAATACTAAAGAAATATTTTTACCACGAGGCCTTCTAAAGGGTATGGACAATGAATTGATCATAGCTCCAGAACTCACGCCTAAAAAACAGAGCCGTGATTGTGCCGCCGCAGCACCTCACCCAGGTTTTGTTGTTGGCAAGAAATCTCACCTGCGCATCAAAACTGACATATCTGGACCAGCGGCTGACCTCACCCGCTTCGCCGCATCAGGCTACCCGTTTTCAAATCAGAACGGCGCGCAAACAGATATCATTTTAAATACCAGCCGGGCATCAGACCGTGCTGCCGCTATGCGCGTCATGGCGCAGCTAGCCCGCAGCCATGGAACAGGCTGGACAGAGACAGAGGTTTACACCTTAAAAACTGTGAACGCAGACACAAAGCGTCATAAGCTGTTTATTGGACCGAACTTGAACGCAACTGCGCCGCGCGGTCTGTCAGCGGCAGTCGAGGGCCGTAAACGGGCGCCAAAGGTTATTCAAACGGCAGAGCTTGATATAACGCCCATATCCTTGTTATCAGTACGTCCGAGCGTTCGCGGCGGTATCGTAGCCCTCTACGAAAACCCGCAATCAGACAGTCACTTGCAAGCTTATATCACCTCGGTCCGCGGCCATAACTTTAGCCGTACCATGGACAACCTGCTTCGTGGTGATCACTGGAACAAATTAGAAGGCAGCATGGCCCGCTGGAACCGCAATACAGTGGAAATGGGACGCACGGCTTTTAACATTAACATCCAAGAGGTAGCCCCTGTTAAATCAATGCCTAAGTTTGACTTAGCTGCCTTTGAGATGCCGGATTTCGCAATACCTGAGATTGACCTAGATCCACTCAAAGAACGCCTTGCAGCGGCCAGCACTCAGACCCTTATTGGCATAAACCGCCTGTGGGACAGTGCTGCAAACAAAGTAACTAGCCGGTTTTCACAGCCCAAACCAACCCCTGCCCAGCCTCAATATCAACCACCAACCACAATGGCATCTTCTGGGCCAACAATTAGGTTAAAGCCTACGCCGGCTCAAAAACCATATGTAAGCTATGCATCGCAAAAGACATCGCAATACAAGCCGGTTACTCGGGCAAGCCGAATTGGAAATGATTTACAAAACACAACTCAATCGAGCCTTCGTAGCGTCGGCGAGTGGATTGATGGTTTTATGTCCCGCAGTCGAAACCTAGTGTCTGGTGGCAGCACAGCTCAGGGCGAGTCCAATATTTTGACTTACGCTATATTGGCATCGCTGCTCTTATTACTGATTGGACTGGCCAGCCCTAAAGCAAAAAACTAATTTTCGGTTTTAAAAACCCACATAAAGCCAATTAGGCACTAAGTGCAATGAATGGATCGCTAACATCCCATTACCCCTCTGCATTCTATCCGAACTTAACCGTTCTATTCATATTCCCCTGCAAAAAAAGCCGCCACAAGGACGGCTTTAAGTTAAGTTCAAAGGGTCTGTTAGTGCGACGGGTAAGCTTTGGGGTTGTGCCAAAAGGCATTTTGGCCTACCCGCCGCCACAAAAACATTACTGAAAACCCGTTAAATGAGAGTATGAATATTCCCAAAACTCATTAACTCTTATTAACCATCCTTACTGCTGCAGGAACTGGTCGTATCTAAGCTTAATCTTTATTTCTATCGCTGTGCCGGAATAGAGATATCAGCGGTTGTCCCGATGCCTTTCTCACTTGTTAAATCAAACTGGCCATTATGTAATTCGGCAAGTGACTTAACCAAGCTTAACCCAAGGCCACTTCCGCGCGCAGCATTATTCTTCCCGCTTTCGGTCTGGGTGTAAGGCGTTCCAACGGTCTTAAGCTCTGCGGCACTCATCCCTGAACCATTATCAATAACACTCACATTCAGGCGATCATCTTCGATTTGGCCCCTAACTAAAACACGTCCGCCTTTTGGTGTAAATTTGATGGCATTTGATAGCAGATTAAGAATGATCTGACGTAGGGCCTTACGGTCGGCGTTTACCAGTAATTCCCCGGCATCACCTCGTACCTCTACATCAAGCTGAACTTCTGCAGAATCGGCAGCAGGTCGCAGCATTTTAACGGAGCTACGAATAACATCCGCCACATCAAACCGGTCATAAACCAGTTCGTATTTACCAGCATCAACCTTGGATAAATCTAATACGTCGCCAATTAAATCCAGCATATGCTGCCCGCTATCATGAATAAGTTCTGCGTATTCAGCATATTTGTTAGGTAACGGGCCAAATAGCCGTGAGCGCATCATATCGGAAAATCCAATAATAGCATTGAGCGGCGTACGTAATTCGTGGCTAACGCCAGCAAAAAACAATGACTTACTATCAGAATCTTTTTGCGCTGACGCAAAAGCTTCATGAAGAGAGTTTACTCTGGCTTCATGCGCTGTACTGTCGTGTATATGAATAAGAACTTCACCCGTCTCACTCGGCGTGGCCGTTATTTCAGCCATGCGGGAAATACCTGACGGCTGAAGAAGCCGGAATTTTTGCTTTACGGCCTCACCTTTCTGCCGGGACTGCTCGATCATATGCAAGAGATTTTCACTTTGCTGATCTACCACCATCATATCAAGAACATCCAGCGCCGTGTCATTCGCCGGCAGCTGTAATATCTCGACTGCGGCACTCGACGCAGAAGCTACTTTATTGTCAGAGGTCACGCGAACTACGCCGCCCGGTATAGCCTCGAATATCCCATCAGAAGAATTATCATAACTTAAAGGAGTTTCAGTAGCTGCAACGCCGTACAAAGCCGCAACCAAAAGACCAATCGTTGCCGCTATTCCTGTTTTTGCGCCCCAGTCGCCCGGCAATGCATCGGCAAAAGGTGTATTCAGCTGAAAGCCCATATTTCCAACGTAAAACAATCCTGCGGCACATATAGCAGCAAGGACCATAGCTTCGATGACCTTTTCCCGTTCAAATAAGGCCGCCATAGCAGGCGCACATAAAAACAAAAATGCCATTGGCATAAAGGCAATCGCCAGGCAGGCCAATATCGCCAGAGCAAGCCAGGAAAAAATTACGATTATTTGGGCCCATTCACGCCGCAAAAACGGGCTGAGCATGACGCTTAATACGGCCGGTACAGCACCAATCAAGGCAAATGGCATTAGCTGGCTGATATTAGCGTCGCGCAGCCCCGCTGCAAACAGCGCTGCTGCCAGACAGATCAACCATATTAGGCTGGCAATCCAGATGCCTTTATGTTGTCCTGTAACGCTCATCGCATACCTTTAGTCTTGTTTTGATCCACACTGAATCACACGTAAAGCCTATCACATCGTTTTTTGCGGCACAAAGCCAGCCATTTCCCGCAAGAGGGGAAAATACACTTCACTCTTGAAGGTCGTTGATTGCCTCTCTATGTGGAGCCATAAGGAAAATTATGGACTTAGCCGAGAACATACAATCGATGCTGGACGATTTCGCCTTTCTGGGTGATTGGGAAGAACGATATATGCATGTCATCGACATGGGCAAACAATTGGAAAGCTTGCCCGACGCGCTGAAAGTTGAAGCCAATAAGGTCAAAGGCTGTGTCTCTCAGGTCTGGCTGATAACCAGCTATGACGCTGACAAAAACACTTTGATTTTTAAGGGCGATAGTGATGCTCACATTGTCAAAGGTCTTGTGGCGATTGTGCTTGAGATTTATTCGCAAAGAAGCCCTCTGGATATCACCAAGATGGATGCAGAGCCTATTTTAAATCAGCTAGGGCTAGCGGAGCATTTATCTCCGCAGCGCTCTAATGGGCTGCGCGCTATGATTGGAAGAATACAAGCCGAAGCGTCTGCCCGGCTTTAACTAAATGTTGGAAACTTGCTATAAACAACGAATAAAATCATGGCAAAGATCACGACAACACAAATGGCACCAAAAATAGTACCAGCTTCAATTTCGGCGAACCATGACTTCCATTTAAATATCGGCCTGCTGTCTCTCATTTTGCATACCAAGACTTATTACGCTGTAACCCGCATGGGTTCAGAAGTTTTTTGAACTTCAACCTCGCTCATTTTAACCAGATGATCATAGCCCAGGATCAAATTCACATCTTTACCATTGGTTGACAGCGGCAACCGGATCCAGAATTGCGCCAGATGCGCGCCTAATGGGGTCCCAGGTTTCGTCACGCCTGCTGTGGGACGTCTATTGGATGTGACCTGATTTAAGACCCTATGCCAATAGGCTGATCGATCTCCGGAATATGGGAGCTCGTCAATATATCGGCCCTGAATTTCCTGTTCAAACAAGTCCCAAAACCCGGTTCCTGCGAGGCGGCACTGAAACCTTGGCCGAGTCGCATTGGGTTTAACTTCAATCAAAGATATGGTCGGTAAATGCGCTCTTATATCAGCTGGATCAATGTCTTGACGCGCGGGTAATCGCCCTTGCCGACATTTAGACCGCCAATAGTCATAAATGGCTTGTTGTTCCGGTAGAACCATTTGATGTCGTAATGCATTGCCAGTGAGCATGATTTCCCCTCAGATCCCCATCTCTGGAGTCTGGGTTGGGATGATTTGCGCATCTGGTTCAAGCGTTAACAAACGTTAAATATATGGTTAATGCCTTATTAACCCTGTTTTTTGTTTCGGAACCGATTCAATCGGCTTGGCCGCGGTGCAAGGGCTATAACGCTCCCTTACCAAGGCCAGACTTCTTGGCCAGTCGAGAACGCTCACGTGCATAGGCCGGGGCCACCATAGGATAATCCGGCGGAAGCCCCCAGCGTTCCCGGTAAGCTTCAGGAGTCATATTATATCGGCTGCGCAAATGCCGCTTCAGTGATTTATATGGGTGACCATCTTCAAGGGAATAAATAAACTCATCCGTCACTGACTCTTCAACCGGGATAGCAGGTATGCGGGCTTCACGGTCCAGATCACTTTCCGGATGGGCCAAAGTCTGAACCGAGTTGAAAACTGTTTGTAACAAGTCGGGGATTTCTTTGGCCGGTATTTCGTTACGGCCTACATAGGCCGTAACAATATCAGCTGCCACATAGAGCAGGTCTATGCGGTCAGGATCACTCATAAGCGGGACAGATATATGACCGCGAATAGAACAACCAGCATGCCGCCAGTCAGCACTGCAGACAGGCCGCTTGGCGCTGATGCGCTCATTGCGCCAGCTGGACTAAAGAAATTATAGAGCTTCTTGCCAGCGCTATCAAAGAAGCGGCCTCTAATCACAGACATATTGGCTGATAGGCGAGTCCACATGGCATCAATCCACAGCACTATATTTTTTCCAAGACGGCGATAGGTCCAATCAAAGTCCAGAATTTCCGCGCGCCGCTCATCAGGATAAACTTTCCATTTCTTGAGCGCGGCGAAGGCCAGCATAGCCGCAAACAAGAGCTGTAGCTGCGTGACAACGTGATTGCCTGTATAAGGTTCATAGTGAACATCCTGATAAGGCAATAAGCTATACAAGAATTGGTAACCACCCCATGGGAAGGCAAAGAAGATACATAATAATGATGCCAGTCCCATTGCGACCAGCATATTCCACGGTGCTTCTTTTACGCGCTTACCGCTATCATGAGAGAAAAAGGTGAAGTACGGAACTTTAATACCCGAGTGCTCCATCACGCCGGCAGAGGCGAATAACAACATGGCCAGTACAATCCACTCATGCTCGTAAAGCGCTGCTGTAATGATCATAGATTTGGTCACAAATGCAGATAATAGCGGGAATGCCGCGATGGACCCTGCCCCGATCAAACAGAACACTGTAGTCAGCGGCATAGACCTGAACAAACCACCAAGCTCTGAGGCTTTTGCTGTGCCTGTGCGCAACATAACCGCGCCCATAGACATAAACAGTAATCCTTTAAAGATAACATCTGCCGCCAAGTGAGCCGCGACGCCATTCATCGCCAGCTGCGTTCCAAGGCCGATACCGCACACCATAAATCCAAGCTGGTTGTTAAGCGAATAGGAAAGAACGCGGCGAAGATCATTTTCGATCACGGCAAAGAAAACCGGGAAACAGGTCATAATCGCGCCAATGTAAATCAGGATATCTTCACCGGCAAAACAACGGGCCAGTGCATAAAGCGCCAGCTTAGTCGTAAAGGCGGATAAGATTACTGTGCCTGTGATAGATGCCTTTGGATAAGCATCCTGAATCCAGTTGTGTAAAAATGGAAAACCGCATTTAATACCCATGGCCAGAAGCAGTAACAGACCGCCTTTGTTCTCAAGCCCCACATGCTGGATCGTAAAATCGCCGCCATTAGCACGTGCAAACATAACGGCCCCTGCCAGCAATAACACGCCGGATAGAACATGGATCGCCAAATACCGAATACCGGCTGGAAAAGCATTCTCTCCGCCTTTCCATACCAACATGACAGACGAAAGAGCCGCCAGTTCCCAGAATATAAATAAGGTCAGGAAATCCCCGGCAAAAACACCGGCAACAGCAGCGCCCATATATATAAGCGCCGAGGAATCCGTGAGTTTACATTTTTCGTGGAGGCCATAAATGGCGTTTAAAACGCCAGCCAAGCAAAACACATAGCCCCATAACATGGACAGCCTGTCTATGCGCATCAGGGTCATGTCCTGCCCGCCAACGCTTATAACTGTTCGGGCCGCCTCGGCGTCCTTAAAAGCAGTGAAAATCATATAGGCTGCTGCGATGGGGGCAGCACCAACTAAAAACTTGCGTATCTCGCTAATGGGAATTAGCGCGCACAGCATACCGGCTAGGATTATAATAAAGCCAGGGTTAGAGAGGAGAATATCAATCATGATGATGCACCTCCACTTTAGGCGCGACAATCACTTCAGGTTCGACCTCCTCGCCGTAATAATTTTCTTTTCGCGATAAGAGGCGGAATAACGGTTCGGCAGAGAGCACGACAAAGCTATAGGCAACAAATCCAATAATGGCCCAGGATGCGAAGAAATCCCACGGGGCTTTGTGACCCTCATCAAATGGATACACAAATGCCAATGGGATTGTAACGGCAAGACCAATTATAGGCAGCCAGATAAAGTTCTGAATGACCTTTTCATCGGCCAGCCAAAGGAATTTGCGCGCCAGCGGATGAGTAAGATCATCCGATTGATTGTGCGTGTCTGTTGTTACATCATCAGCCATTAGAGAGCTCCGCTTGGCAGAATGGGCTTGATAAACTCAACCATATCGCCGGCAAAGAAGAAGAGAATAAACGCCCCAAGCGCCGTTAGGACCGGCGGAATTATCACCCAGCGGTGATGCTTTCGCTCCTCGGCAATATGCGCGTCTTTTTCCGGATCATCTGGCGGACGCATAAAGCCTCGAATAGCGATCGGCACCAAATAAACAACGTTCAGAACAGACGAAACAATCAATGCAGCCAGCAGAATACCTTTTCCGCTATCAAGAGCCCCCGCCATCAAAAAGAATTTGGGCCAGGAGCCGCCCATAGGCGGTGCTCCGATAATGGATAGAGCGCCTATCAGGAACGCGCCGAACACCCAGGGCATTGTGCGCCCAAGACCATTCAGTTTGGAAATCTCTGTCCGGTGCGCGATCGTGTAGATGGCACCTGCACACATAAATAATGTGATCTTACCCCAGGCGTGCATGATGATCTGTAGCGCACCACCAACAATAGCCATTGGCGCCGCAAGCATGGCACCCAAAGTAACATATGACAGCTGCGAAACCGTTGAATAAGCGAGCCGGGCTTTGAGATTATCCTGACGTAAGGCAATAATAGACGCGACTACAATTGAAATCGCTGCAATCCAGGACAGGATCGTGCTCATAGAAGACCCTGCAGCCAAGGCGGGGCCAAATGTATAGACAACCACTTTGAGCATGGAAAACACTCCGGCTTTAACAACAGCCACAGCATGCAGCAAAGCTGATACAGGTGTCGGAGCGACCATCGCATTTGGAAGCCACGGGTGAACCGGCATTAAAGCGGCCTTGCCGATGCCAAAGGCAAACAGGAAGAGTAATATAGAGACTACGAGCGTACTGGTTCCCTCAGGAAATACGCCGCCAACAGCAAAATTTGTCGTGCCGGCAAATACCTGCACACCAATTATAGCTGGTAATAATAAACCCAGTGACGTCCCCATCAGGATCAAAGCATATATTGTACCCCCGCGCCGGGCTTTGGCATCACCCTTATGCGTGACCAGCGGAAATGTGGACAGCGTCAAAAATTCGTAGAACACAAATAATGTAATGAGGTTGCCCGAGGCGGCTATCCCCATAGCGCCCGCAATTGCGACAGCTACAAAAGCAAAAAACCGTGTTTGATTTTTCTCTTTATTGCCCCGCATATAACCAATGGCAAACAGAGTATTCAATATCCAAAGCGAGCTCGCAATAGCAGCAAAGATTGCGCCTAATGGCTCCAAGACAAATGTAATATCAAACTTACCGGCAAAAGTGCCAAGATGTAGTTCCGGCCTAGCGCCAGCCGAAACAGAACGAACCAGATTAATAACATTGGCCAACAGCGCAAACGCCGCAATTAGCGAAATACCTTCCCGTATATTTGGGCTTTTCCGAGCTAGCGGGATAAGGGCTGCGGCTACCAGTGGTATGGCCAGTAATAAAACAAGCGCCATTTCAGCAGAGTAAGTCATATTATACTCCTCCCCCGATCAATACGTCAGCGGCACCCTGAGCGGCCTCGACCACCAGGTCTGCATTCACACCAATCGCTATGGATAAAAGCGCCAGTAACCACATGGGGATCAACATCATTAGCGGGGCTTCATTCTTGGCCACCACTTCGCCGTCAATTTCCGGTGGAGATTGAAAATATGCTGCCATCAGCATGCGGCCAATATAAATAATTGCCAAAATTGACGCTACCACAATCACAATAGCGGCCCAGGCCCAACCACGCTGAAGCGCCGCTTCAACGAGATTTAACTTGGACGTAAATCCGGCGGTGAACGGAACGCCTATCAATGACAACCCGCCTAATGTGAAAGCCCCCATCGTCCACGGCATCATTTTCCCAAGCCCGGCAAAGTCATCAATGCGCGTAATACCGTAGCGATACCAGAACGCGCCTAAGGCGAAGAAAAGCGCTGCTTTGATAACGGCGTGATTAAGCAGGTGCAGATAACCCGCGGCCAGCCCTAGCCCTGTCGCCATACCAACGCCTAATAGCATGTAGCCTACCTGTGCTATGGAGGAAAAGGCGAGCGTCCGACGGGCATCCGTTTGGAATATCGCCTGAAGGGAGCCAAACAACATGGCAATACAGCCCAGCGCCGTTAGCACATAGGTAACGACGGTAATGACATATTCAAATGACGGGTCAAAGACCATGAAGATGAAGCGCAGCAATAGATAGAGCGCAGCTTTTGTGGCTGTTGATGCCAGGAAAACCGTCACAAAACTTGGCGCATGGGCATAAGCGCCGGGTAGCCACATATGCAGTGGGAACATGGCCAGTTTTAGACCAAGTCCGACAACTATAAACCCAAAAGCCACTAATGAGACACGGCTGCCGCCGTCAAGATCCCGCAGAATATTCCCGATATCCGCCATGTTAAGCGTACCCGTTTCCATATAGAGAAAACCCAGACCGATAACAAAGAATGTGGCGCCTATAGACCCTAAAATGAGGTAATTATAAGCCGCTTTTAACGCGCGGCGATCCCGGCTGGCACCCATTGCCACCAGGACATAAGTCGATATGGATGAAACCTCCAGGAATACAAAGACGTTAAAGGCGTCCCCAGTAACGACCATGCCTAAAAGGCCGGCAACTCCAATGAGAAAAGCCGCATAAAAGGGTGCGCGCTTCTTAGGCTCCACCTCAGCGGCAACACTTGGAAGGCCGTAAATCGTACATAACAAAGCCATGGCGCAGATCAGGAATATGAGCGGCGTATTCAGGCCATCTATAATATAGGATATCCCGTGAGGCGGATCCCAGCCGCCCATTTTATAGAGCTGGGCATCATTGAAATAAACATCCAGTAATACGCCCAAAGATGTCACGACACAGATAAGCGTCACGATCAAGGTCACAATCCAAGCCAGTCTTTCTCGCGGAAGAACAGACGTGATAGCCCCAACCAATAATGGCAGAATAATCAGAAGAGCCGCGCCGTGGGTAATTAGCCAGGACGGGTAAGAAGAGAGCAGATCCATTATGCGTCCGTCCCTTCAAGATTATATCGGTAGTCAATCTCGTTGATCACATCTTCCTCGATAGAGCCGTAGACCTCACGGATACGCACAACCAGCGCAAGACCAATCGCCAGCGTCGCAACACCGACCACAATCGCGGTCAGAATCAACACATGCGGTAATGGGTTAGAATATAAAACCTCAGCACCATGATGCGCCGAGCCGCCTGTAGCAACAGCTTCGCCGCCGCTTGCCAACATATTTGTTGCAGCAGAGGCATGATGTTCTTCGGCTCCGCCAGAGCCTTCGCCGTGCCCGCCAACCAAAATCGGCGGCTGGCCACCGGCAACTTTACCAATGGTGATATAAAGTAGAAAGACCGAAGTCTGAAACACAGATAAACCGACCAGTTTTTTAATCAGGTTCCGGGATGAAAAAACCACATACAGACCTGTCATCATCAAAATAATGACGATGGCATAATTAAAATTTTCGAAAATAGTCGAGAACATTACCAATCCTCATCTGTCAAATCAGGTTGCCGGCTACCAAACGCATAGAAAATAGCGACCATCACACTAGCAACCGCCAGCAATACGCCAACTTCAACGGCCAGAATTCCTAAATGAATCCCATGGTCCGGATGCTCCGGCGTGAACGCGCCATACTCCAAAAAGTTCCCACCAACGAGCCATGTGGCGACACCGGTTCCGCCGTAAACGATAACACCCAACATCATGCCGATACGTACCCAGGACGGAGGCAATGCTTTCTTGGCTGCGTCCAGGCCAAAAATCAGCGCATATAAAATCACTGAGGCAGCCAGAATAACCCCCGCCTGAAAACCACCGCCTGGACCAAAGTCCCCGTGGAACTGAACATAAAAAGCAAAAATGGCAATAAGCGGAATCAGAAACTTAGAAACGACCCGCAGGATCACATGAGGCGTCATGATTTGCCTCCCTTTTTAGACTTTGCTTTCGCTTTAGTGGTCGAAACCGTTTTAGGTTTGCTTGTAGGCTTCGGAGCATCTTTAGGCATAGGCCGTTTACGCGCCGCAGGTGCTGGCGCGGCGGCAATACGAGTACCGTTAGGCTGTGCCCGCCATTTCCCGGCATTCCCATTTAAGCCAAGCAGCAAAAGCACGCCCAGACCGGCCGAAAAGATCACAACTGCTTCGCCAAAAGTATCATAACCCCGATAACTGGCCAAAACTGTTGTCACTACGTTGGGAATATGCGGCGTGTCCTTTTGGGTCAGCTCAATGTAATCCATCCCGACATAGGCATTTGCAGGCGAGTGAGCGTCGCCATACGCAGGCATATCACCGAGTGCATAAAACATAGCTAATCCCGCCAGAACCACGATCACAAGCGGCCCTATTTGCTGGCTCATAGGCACGGGACGGGATTCTCGATCAGCTAAAAGCATGGCGGCTAACATAAGAACCGTTGATACGCCTGCCCCGACGGCAGCTTCGGTAAAAGCAACGTCAACAGCATCCAATGAAACGAACCAGGCGGCAGAAACCAGACTGTAAACACCTTGCAGCATAACAATGGCGAAAAGTGAACGAAGCCGAACAATGGCAAATGCCACAACGACCAGCATGGCCATAAAGCCGATATCCAGAATAATAGTTGGCGACATATTATGCCTCCTCTTTAATATCGGTAGGACTTGGCGCCTTATAACGGCCAATAAGCGGCTTTAGGCCTGCCTGATAGGCGGCATTTGCCACAGCATGGGTCGCTGTTGGACTTGTCATAAGCAAGAAGAAGGAAACGAGCAGAAGCTTCAGACTTAAAAGCGTGAAACCGTCCTGAATGATCAAGCCCAGCATAATAAGTTCAGCGCCAAGTGTATCGGTCATACCTGCAGCGTGAAGACGGGTGAAAAAGTCAGGCAGCCTTAATACGCCGAATGTACCGGCCAGAACAAAAAACAATCCGGAAGCAAGGCATATAATGACGGCTATGTTTCGTAAAATAGAAAGGCCGTGTAAAACACTTGCCCACATATCCGGTGAGGCAGATTGGCCCGTTTCAGCAGCGGCCAATAAAAGGGACATAATCATGCGCCCTCACTTTCCGCGTTAGCTTTGCTGATATGAGATTCAGCCAAGGAAACGTCGAGTGCGCGGTACCGGAAAAATTTCAGCACAGCGATGGTCGCAATAAAATTCATCAACGCATAAAGTAGCGCAATATCCACACCGTCTGGACGGCCGATCACGAAACAAAATACACATAGAAACAAAACAGTCTTGGTACCAAAAGAATTAACCGCCAGCAGCCTGTCATAAAGAGTTGGCCCCAAAAGAAGGCGTCCAAGCATCATAGCCATGCTGACTAAAAGAAAAAAGGCCGTACCCAGATTGATATAACTCATGAAATCATCCATCGACCTATTCCTCAAGCTTTGGGGATTGAATTTCACCTACGGACCAGGCTGACCGGTCAGCCATTTCCGTGAAACCTGCTGGATCACTCATATCCTCAAGTAAAGCATGGACTAATATCTCATCTTCGGACATCTCAACACTGACAGTGCCCGGTGTCAGCGTAATAGAATTGCCAAACATGGTTTTGCCCATTTCGGTATTTGGCGAAGAGGGTATCTTCACCATTGTGGGCGACACTTCCATATCTGGACTGAGCACGGCCTTTACGACCTGCAAATTCGCTTTCACGATTTCTTTGAAAAGCCAGGAAAAATAGGAAAGCGCTTTTGGCGTATGCAAATATGGCACGGTTTCATCATCGAGGATTTTCATACGGCTGCAAAGAAACAGAACTAAAGCAATAGAAATTGCTCCTAATGTAAGCAGCAGACCATTATCGTAATAGCCGGAGAGGGATAGCCAGTACAACGCCAATGCAATTGCCAAAATGAGGCTGTAGCGGAACATTTTCCCTCCATTCACGGTAATTATGAATTTACCTTCTTGGCAGGTTTAACGGCACAGCCCTATCGGGCCAAGTAAAATTGGATCAATAAGCCAAAAAATCTGTGTAAATCAGGGCTTAACTGTCAGATGGGTTAGGTTTGTATCCGAAAACAAGCGCTGCAGTAATCGCTGCTGCGCCATAATCTTCCTCACGGGGAATCACTCCATCTTTGATGTGACGCAAAACATCCGCATTCAAAGATGATGTGAGTGACCAGTTCCAATATCTAAGAACAGTTTGAGCCTTATCTGTAGATATCTCATCATATACAGCAATTAACCTGTCAACGTCAGGGTGTTGATTTCCATCAACGTCAACGGTAGCCCGTTTCAACGCTTTCCAGATTTTCGTTACATAGTCTCGTTTAAGTCCAGCAGCTTTACATAAAATGGCGATTGCCTCGCCGGATTTATCCGTCAAAATTTGAGCGCCTGTAGCCGGCTTAATGCCAGCCATATATGAAATCTCTTGAGTAATTTCCCGGGTCAAACCCTGTATTTCAGCGGTTTCAAGAACGTTCTCAAGTCCCTCATACTCACTCCGGTCCATGGCCGCGCGGTTTCGTTGACGCCGCTCAATGAACTGTAAAGCCTTACGCACACTTGGATCCGCCCATCCGCTGGCAGCAGCGCGGGGATAAAGGTCAGCACAACTATCCTGCAAGACTGTCCTGGCAATTGAAAATCTTTTTAAAATTTTGCGGCGAATATCCGGCTTTGACCACCAGAACATTGTCAAACCGTGAGATGGTCTTAATTCAACACGCCCGATTAACAGCTCCACATAACGGTGATGATTGCGGCTCATACGCAAGATACGCTGAAGTGCCGTTTCAGAAAAACAAGCCCCACTGTTTTGAAGCAAGGTCTCCACCACGTCTTCTTCCAGAAACTCAACCAGTACATCCACGACTGCATCCGTGATATTTCTACGCTGCGCTAGAACTTTGCGGTGGTCTTTGGAGACCTTACGGGCAATTTGAATAAGGTCTGAGTCTGTTAGGTTTTTTGAGTTCTCGAGAATATGCCGCGCTACCTGCAAATCATGCTTAGCCAGGATAACCAAAATTGTCCTGGGTGCTTCATTCAGCATAACCAGACGTTTTGCGACGCGTTCTCTTAACTCGATGTCTGCTTCACGCAATAACTCCACCAGAACATCCCCGGCCATATGGCGTTCTTGCGGCGCAAGCTGACTTTCAGGGATGCAGATTACGTCAGCCAGACGCTTGGCCAACTGACGACGAATAGTATCCATTTCAGGCCCGGGAGCCTGCGTAGCTTCAGTAAGTTCAAGTGCCGCTTGCGCTTGCATGTAATTATCCAACCGTAATATTTCGCCCAAACATAAATAAAGAGGGTTAACCAAGGGTGACTAGGCGAAGGTAAAACCGTTAAGGCTTGAACTTGCTGTTTTGGTCGCTATTTACATCAAACCAGCCTGATTTACAGTTTACTTTACTGAAAGCCCCGTCATATGCCGCTTAAGTTTGACCGTCCCGAGAGGGGTCCGATTGCTCGTAAAACACCCCATACACAGACTCAACTCGGCATAACCCGTACGGATAATTACGCCTGGATGAAAGATGAAAACTGGCAGGCTGTCATGCGCGATCCATCCCAACTAGATCAAGATATTCGTGATCATCTTGAGACCGAGAACAACTACACGAAAACTGTACTGGCACCGCTCGAGCCCTTAAAGGATCAGATATTTGAGGAAATGAAAGGGCGTCTCGAAGCTGAAGACAGCGATGTTCCGGCTCCAGACGGAAATTATGCTTACTATCATCGCTACCGCACAGGTGACCAGCACGGTGTATATGCCCGCAAATCTATCCAGAACGGAGACATAGATCAGGCCGGCGAGGAACAAATCATTCTGGATGCTGATGAGCTGGCAAAAGGCCATAAAGGCTTTTTCGATCTACAAAGCGTGGCCCATAGCCACGACCATAAAAGACTAGCTTATTCAATGGATGTTCACGGTTCCGAGAACTATGAAATTTTCATAAAAAACCTGACAGATGGCGCTACGCAATCAACAGACATAAAAACATCAACAGGCGGAATAGTTTGGGCCTCTGACAACCAGACCATATTTTGGGTTGAGCGCGATGAAAATCAAAGACCCTATGCCGTCTATGCACGAAATATTGACAGCGATGCCCCCCCCAAATTGGTATATCAGGAAAGTGATCCGGGGTTTTTTGTATCCGTCTCGGAAAGCGATTCACGCGCCTTTATCATTATCAGCGCCCATAATCACACTACCACCGAATTATGGCTGATCCCGTCTCAGAAACCCGAAACAAAAGCCACCTGTTTTGCACCGCGTCAATCAGGACGGGAATACAGCCTGCATGAACAAGGCAGCTTTTTTTACATTCATACCAATGAAGGCGGCGCTGTCGATTTCAAAATTATGCGGCGCGCCGTTTCGGCACCGGTTGATACAATTTGGGAAGAACATATTGCCCACACACCAGGCACACTCATTTTAGGGCTTGAAACTTATCAGAACCATCTTGTTTATCTGGTACGAGAAAACGCCTTACCCAAAATTATTATCGTGGATATGCATAGCGGGCAAAGTCACGACATAGACTTTGACGAAGCAGCCTTTGGCCTCGGCTTAACTGGCGATATGCCCTATGCCAGCCAGATCATGCGCTTTGTTAACTCTTCGCCTACGACTCCTGCGCAAATATTCGACTATAATATGAAAAACCGGAGCCGTATTTTACGTAAAACGCAGCAGGTTCCCAGCGGTCATGTTCCAAATGAATACACAACAGAACGACTTTTTATAACTGCACGAGACGGCGCAGAAGTCCCGGTAACACTGCTATATAAAACCAATCTGGACCGCAGCGTAAAACAACCCTGCCTGCTCTATGGCTATGGCTCTTATGGCATAACTATTCCCGCATGTTTTCGAACATCCATATTGTCTCTGGTTGACCGCGGTTTCATCTTTGCAATCGCCCATATTCGCGGCGGCATGGCCAAAGGTTATCAGTGGTATCTGGACGGCAAGCTAGAGAAGAAAACCAATACATTTAATGACTTTGTTGACACGGCAAGCGCGTTGATCGATCAGGGCTATACGGCTCGCGGAAAAATCGTCGCTCATGGCGGATCAGCCGGTGGCCTATTAGTGGGCGCAGCCCTTAATCAGGATCCAGCTTTATGGGGCGGCGTTATCGGAGCCGTTCCCTTTGTTGACGTTCTTAACACCATGAGTGACGCATCATTACCCCTTACACCGCCGGAATGGCCCGAATGGGGAAATCCGCTTGAGAGCAAAACAGCCTATGAACAAATCGCCAGCTATTCACCTTATGACAATGTGATTGATGCGGACTATCCGCCGGTCTTGATTACTGGCGGCTTAACGGATCCCCGAGTTACCTATTGGGAACCTGCAAAATGGGCCGCAAAGCTGCGTGAGCACCAAACAGGCGACGCTCCAATAATGCTCAAAATTAATATGGAAGCCGGCCACCAGGGCGAAAGCGGGCGCTATGACAGCCTCAAAGAAACCGCACTTGAATATGCCTTTGCCGTGGCAGCGGTGAGTTATAACTAGCCGTGTTTGCGGTATAGCCGATCATAATCGGCTTTGTACTGCAGGCATTTATGATCATCGAGCTCCCACTTTCCCGTGAAGACTTCGATGTCATAGGCCGCTTTGATTTTTATAAAACACAGTTCTTTTCCAAGAGGCCAATTACAAATAAATTCAGATTGGTTGTGAATTTTTTGCGGATCGTGCTCAGCAAAAAGATGGTCAAGATTTTTTAATAACTTTGCTTCTTCACTTTCCGACAAACCACCTGATGCAATGGCCTGATCAAAGCTCAATATTGAGTTTTTCAAGTCTCCCAACTCATAATAATTAGCGCCCATGACTTGATATAGAATGGCGCATTCAAATGGATTCAAATCCAGCGTTTGAAAAGCCTGCTCTATTTTTTGATTCTGGATTTTTATCTCGCGCTCCGACTTGAGCTCCGTTGATGATACAAGATCCCATAGCTCAGCCATTTCAACACGTTCTATGCGTAACAAATTATTGTCTCCGCAATTGCTTATCGCACTTTCCAGCTGACCGACAGCATTAACTGAAATTGCCAGACTGGCGCATAGCACAAGACCAACTTGAATCATTCGCATGATCTACTCCGGAATAATGCGGCCATTTTCATCCGATAGTTGATAGGTGATCATCGAGTCAACTGGCTGCATACCCAGATTGTTATAGAGGAAGTTCAGCAGATCAAAATGCTTACGCTCTTTTGGACTTGCTGCGCGGAACCACTTTTCCGCCCAGGGCAGAGCTTTGGAATAGTTTTCCGACTGAACCCAGGCCTGAACCAACATATCCACATGGTTAGGCTTGGCCTGACCACCTCGGTTAATCCAGTTCTCGAGCATTTGAGCACCCTGAGCATATTGACCGTTACCGATCAAAAGCTGTGCAATGTTAACCCGCAGATTGTCGGCTTCGTTTGGCAGTAATCCACCTGCATTGATAGCGTTTTCAAAACTGGAAATGGCCTGACCATAATTATTCAGTTCGTAATAGGCTGAACCCTGCATTTGATAAATGGTTGAACGCTCATACGGATTAAGTTCGGACAGAGCAATCGCTTCATTTAATTTGCTAAGCGCTGGATTATATTGATTGCTGTTCATGAACTGCAGGGCTTCGTTCACAACCTCACCGGCCTTGGCACCAAATTGACGGCCTTCAGTTGCCGCATCCTGCGCAAATGCTGTTGGCGTCGCCACAAAACCGGCTGTCATAACAGCCACAGCCCCAAGACAGAGCCATTTTCTAAGAGATGTTTTAGTTTTTGAAAGTGTCATGACACTGCCCTCCAAATTAAGGTCTGCTGGCTGACCAAAGTCAGCCATATTTTTACTCCGGAATGATCCGGCCATTTTCATCTGATAGTCGATAGGTGATGGTCGTTTCTACGCCGCGCATGTCGACCGGGCGACCGTTAAGAACTTTCGGCTGATATTTGAACTTCTGAACGGCTTTAACCGAATTACGGGAAAACAAATTTTCGGAACAATAAATTGGCGTAATATTATAGGGCGTTCCTGTCGTATCCACATCGAGGCGCATTTTACAATGACCCGACCTGGTCGCGCGCGGCGGCATTTGCGGGGCTATACAGATAAGGCATGCCGCATCTCTGTCAGATATAGTTATCATCGGAATTTCAAAACCACCCTTATAGGGTTTCCATAGTGGTATATCGCCTTTGACCTCCGCGATAGGTTCGGACGGCTTTGTTGAAGCTGGCACATCAATAACGGGCGGCGGCGGCGGGGTTTCAACTTTTTTATATAGTTTGAGTTCCTCTCTGCGCGGCGGCAATTCTTTAATGTCCTCTATTGGATTAATAGACTGAATTTCCAGTTCAAACTTTTCAGCCGCTTCAAAATCCACATGGATCATAGCGATCATCCCAAGAAACAGGCTTCCCGTAATGACGGCGCCGCCAATTCCGCTAATGGCTGGTTTGATAAGTGAATGCATAATTTCCTCCCGTTATCATTATATTATAACATAATAATTTCAGAAATGCAACACTATTACATTTAAACTTGAGGAGACTATTTCTGCCCATAAAAAAACCCGGCTGATGCCGGGTTAATTTTCAGTTCTTTTGAAGCCGAAGTCTATTTATCAGCCTTCTGTGCCTTGCGGTATAACTTGTCATATTCAGGCTTGTACTGGAGACATTTTTCGTCGTCTAACTCCCACTTACCCGTAAAGACCTCATTGTCATAGGCAGCTTTGATTTTGATAATGCAAAGCTCTTTCTCAAGAGAAACCTCAAAGTCACATCGATCTTCAACGGCTTTGGCTTCGGCTTGAATAAATGATACCCATTTCTTGGCATCACGCCCTTCACGAGAACCGCCGGGGACCTTATTAAAGGCTTCAATGGCAAAGTTTCGCTTATTGGCCCACTCGCTAGACGCACGCTGTTCTTTAGTTGTCGCCTTACAGACAGGACGCTCAACTTTCTGCGCATCTTCGTAACGACAGGTCGCAATCAACATCCATGACTTACCGGCGTTATAACCTTTGTTAATCGCCTGCTTGAAAGCTGTTTCCGCTTTGCCGCAAGATCCTTCATTATATAAGGCCTCGCCTAAATCCGCATAAAGCTTAGCTTTACCAGACTGGTTGGCGGCGCGCTCCAGGATCGGAATAGCCCGTTTATACTCACGTGACTGGCGAAACAGATCTGACAGCTGTACCAGCTTATCAGGGCTTTGCGTAATCCGGCCCGCATTCATCTCTTTTTCGAGAATCTGTGCAGCCTGAAAAGGCATATCGTAAAAGCTGTAATACTGAACGACTTTCATAAGGTCTTGTTCAGAGCTTAGTACACCACCCAGATAGAGCATCTTGTTGACTTCAAAGGCTTCTTCTTCACGGCCACCATTAGCCAAAAGAGACGCCCAGTTATCCCAGAGCTGTTTATCATTAGGCCAGCGGTTAATCATCTCTTTGACGATATCAGCCTGTCGGCCCTGCATACCCAGATTGTTGTAGAGGAAGTTCAGTAGATCAAAATGCTTACGCTCTTTCGGGCTTGCTGCGCGGAACCACTTTTCCGCCCAGGGCAGAGCTTTGGAATAGTTTTCCG
>JAHDGM010000078.1 GCA_020627655.1 Hellea sp. | reverse complement strand
TTCGGCCTTTAAATCCGCTTTATCACAAGCCTCTATCAGACGCTCTGTTTTGAGTTCTTTCTCAAAAAAACCATCAGCCGTCCCCTGATCAACCAGAATATGATCATGGCGCGCACCGTCCTCGATCAGGGCACAGCTATCATAAGCCCGCCATGCAGCTTTATCACTTCCGAGGTAACCGGTCAGAGCCTTATCACCCCAAGGACAATCTATAGGATTAACAATAGGCGCAAAGGCGGAAATTGACTTGTAGCGATCAGGATTTCGAAGACCTATAGTGAGCGCGCCGTGCCCACCCATTGAATGACCCGTAATACCTTGTCTCGACATGTCCGCCATGGGAAACTCTTTGGCGATCAATGCGGGCAGTTCATCTTCGATATAAGAGCGCATTTGATAATGCTCCGCCCATGGTTTCTCTGTGGCGTTCACATAATGCCCCGCGCCAAGGCCAAAATCATATTTACCTTCGGGGTCATCCGGCACACCGTCACCGCGCGGAGAAGTATCCGGCGCAATAAAGATAATGCCGTGCTCGGCGCAGGCCCGCCGAAATTCACCCTTTTCCGTGACATTGGCATGGGTACAGGTCAGGCCGGAAAGATACCAAAGCACAGGAAGCTTCGTGCCGGCTTTATGAGGCGGGACATAGACCGAGAATGTCATTTCTGTACCCGTAGAGGATGACAGATGCGTGTAAACGCCCTGAATCCCCCCATAAGATTTTACAGTAGTTTTGGTTTTCATTAATAAACAATCACACTTCGGATCGATTTGCCTTCATGCATAAGGTCGAAAGCTTTGTTGATATCCTCAAGTTTGAAAGTGTGGGTAATCATAGGGTCAATGGCGATTTTCCCGTTCATATACCAATCGACAATCTTCGGCACATCGGTACGGCCTTTGGCCCCGCCGAACGCTGTGCCCTTCCAGACCCGACCGGTGACCAGTTGAAACGGGCGGGTTGAGATTTCTTTACCACTTTCGGCCACGCCGATAATAGTCGAGACACCCCAACCACGATGGCAGGCTTCGAGTGCCTGGCGCATGACCTCTGTATTACCGGTTGCGTCAAATGTATGATCCGCACCGCCATCGGTAAGTTCAACCAAATGCTGGACAATATCGCCCTTAATATTTCGCGGATTAACGAAATGCGTCATGCCGAATTTTTCGCCCCAGCTTTTCTTGTCGCTGTTTATATCCACACCGACAATCATATTGGCACCAACCATTTTCGCGCCTTGGATCACGTTAAGCCCGATACCGCCAAGCCCAAAGACAATAACGTTATCACCGGGGGCAACTTTGGCTGTATTGGTTACGGCACCGATACCTGTAGTCACGCCGCAGCCTACATAGCAACATTTATCAAATGGCGCATCTTCACGAATTTTTGCAACAGCGATTTCAGGTAGGACTGTAAAGTTAGAAAAAGTTGAGCAGCCCATATAGTGGTAAATAGTTTCGCCTTTATAGGAAAAGCGGCTCGTACCGTCCGGCATAAGACCCTTACCCTGCGTCGCCCGAATAGCCGTACAGAGATTAGTCTTGCCGGATAAGCAGGATTTACATTGACGGCATTCCGGCGTGTAAAGCGGGATCACATGATCACCGGGTTTTAGCGATGTGACACCCTTACCGACTTCACGGACTATGCCTGCGCCTTCATGACCTAAAATACTTGGAAACAAACCTTCACTGTCAAAACCGTCCAGTGTGTAGCTGTCCGTATGGCAAACACCTGTGGCCATAATTTCGACCAAAACTTCCCGGTCTTTGGGGCCTTCCAGATCAACTTCGACTATTTCCAGAGGTTTCTTGGCTTCAAAAGCCACAGCAGCGCGTGTTTTCATTGATGTCTCCCTTTTCAGGTACCTTAAGGCTGCCGAAGAAAAATGAAAAGATGTCTACTTTAAAATAAGCTTATGTGCGTAATTTTATAAGCATGGCTTCTACATCAGATTTTGCCAGATCCAGAATACTCTCATCCAAACCCCGTAAAACGATATTAAGGCCATAACCGTCCCCTTTAAAAAAGGGATAGCTGCCAATGGATATATCCGGATATTTTCCCGCTATTTTTCCGAGGAAGCCACCAATGTCACCTTCTCCTATACCGCTCACATTTATACTGCGTTTGGAAGTGACAGCTCCGCCTTCGATACGATGTTCAATATCCAAAAGCATAGAGCGCATGATTTGGGGAACCCCGGCTAGCGTGAAGACATTCTTGGTTTGAAACCCCGGCGCTAGCGATACAGGGTTTTTAATCAGACTGGCCCCCTCGGGTATGCGGGCCATACGGCGCCGTGCTTCGTTCAAATCCATCTCGTCATAACGCTTTAACAGCTCAGCAAGTGCATCAGGTCGCTCTGATATACCAAGGCCAAAAGCCATAGCTATTGCATCGGCGGTAATATCATCATGGGTTGGACCTATGCCGCCAGTTGTAAAGACATAATCAAAACGCTCCGAAAATTCACGCACTGCATTCGCAATAATATCAGTCTCATCGGACAACATCCTGACTTCACCGACCTGTACGCCCAAGGGCGTTAGGAACCGGGCAATATCGCCTAAATTCGTGTCTTGGGTTCGGCCTGATAAAAGCTCATCCCCAATAAGGAGCACACCTGCTGTCACTGTTTTCTTATCCATGAATCACCTATACACTTGGATTATGACGACAATGTTTGAAATATCGACCCATGGTCCCGGACTTTACGAGTTTACGCCGAAAGTCAAAGATTATGTGACGGAACACTGTGATGGCAATGGGCTGCTCACATTATTTGTGCGCCATACGTCCTGCTCACTCTTGATTTCGGAAAACGCGGATCCTGATGTCAGGACAGATATGAATGAGTTTTTTCGCAGGCTTGTTCCAAATACAGACCAATCCTCAATGGACTGGGTGCGCCATACCTGTGAAGGCCCGGATGATATGCCAGCCCATATCAAAGCCGCCCTAACCCCCGTTTCCATCAGTATTCCGATTATGGATGGCCGGTTAACTCTTGGAACCTGGCAAAGCATTTATCTGTTTGAACATCGCGACCACCCACACCGAAGAACCGTGGCAGGACATATATCATGAACTTCCCTGCACGTATTCAAAAAGGCAAACTGATCAAGCGTTACAAACGCTTTCTCGCCGATATAGATCTGAACGGCGAAATCATCACGGCGCACTGCGCCAATTCAGGATCCATGATGGGCGTAAAAGATGAGGGCTCGGCTGTCTGGGTTACAGCGGCACAAAACCCTAACCGAAAACTGAAATGGGACTGGCAGGTCATTGAAATCGGCGGAGCAAAAGCCTGCATTAACACGGCCCTCCCCAATTCTATTGTCGAGGAGGCCATTTTAGCCGGAGATATTGCTGATCTCAGCGGATATGCTTCTCTACGCCGCGAGGTAAAATATGGCCAAAACAGCCGGATTGACATTCTGCTCGAGGATGAGGATCGCCCAAAATGCTATGTAGAAATCAAAAACGTCACCTTATCACGAACAGCAGGCCTTGCGGAGTTCCCAGATAGCCCCACCGCGCGCGGCACCAAACATCTACGCGAGCTGGCAGACATGGCACGGGAAGGTCATCGCGCCGTGATGTTTTATCTGGTCAACCGAGATGATTGCAGCTCTTTCAAATTAGCCGATGATATCGACCCCCACTACGCCGCAGAGTATGTCCATGCCAAAAGCGTGGGTATGGAGATACTCGTTTACTCAACTGATATAAAAGTGAATAGCATAACACTTGATAAATCTCTCAAAGCCCTGATATAGCGCCTTTATGAATTATGTTGATGCAATAGATGCGCCGCTTGAACGGGATGGATCCATTAAGCTCCACGGCCCCGAAGGCTTTGCTGGAATGCGCAAGGCTGGACGCCTCGCCGCAGAGTGTCTGGACATGCTGGTACCTTTGGTGAAGCCCGGCGTTTCAACGGAAGAACTTGATCGAGCCGCTTTTGAATTTGTGGTCAATAATGGCGGCGTACCAGCCTGTCTGGGCTATCGCGGGTACCAGCACACAACATGTACTTCTATTAATCACGTTGTCTGTCACGGCATACCTTCGCCGAAACCTTTAAAAGACGGCGATGTCGTCAATATCGACGTTACAGTCATAGTTGACGGATGGCACGGTGATACTTCCCGTATGTACCCAGTGGGTGAGATCAATCGCAGAGCCGAACGCCTCGTTCAAATTACCTATGACAGCCTGATGCTGGGAATAGCACAGGTTAAACCCGGCAATACCACCGGGGATATTGGTCACGCCATTCAGAAATTTGCAGAAGGCCAGCGCTGTTCTGTGGTCACCGATTTTTGCGGCCATGGCTTGGGACGTCTTTTCCACGATGCGCCAAACATTTTGCATGTGGGCCGTCCCGGCCAAGGCGAAGTCCTAAAAGAAGGCATGTTCTTCACCATCGAACCTATGATCAATCTGGGCAAACCTACGGTCAAAATACTTTCAGACGGCTGGACGGCTGTCACCCGTGACCGCAAACTCACTGCACAGTTCGAACATTCGATCGGTGTGACCAAAGAGGGCTGTGAGATATTTACATTATCACCAGCCGAATTGCACCACCCACCTTACGCTTAATGCCTACCGAAAAGCCCCATTATCACAATCACCGTGACCGATTGCGGGCCCGTTTCGAAAGCGCTGGCGCAGAAGCCTTAGCTGATTACGAATTACTGGAACTATATCTCTTCAATTCAATCCCGCGTCAGGACGTCAAACCTATTGCCAAACGGCTCATCGAACGCTTTGGGAGTTTCGCTGAAGCAATCGCAGCTCCTTTAGATCAACTCATCGAAGTCAAAGGGGTCGGGAAAAAGACGGCTCTTGATCTGAAAATCATCAAAGCCGCGGCCACTAAGCTTGGCAAAGAAACCGTTATGGGGGCACCTATTCTTTCATCATGGAATGCTTTGATGGAATATTGCCGAACGGCCATGCAATTCGAAGCAAAGGAACAATTTCGCGTATTGTTTCTGGACAAGAAAAACAGGTTAATAGCTGATGAAATATTAGGCCGAGGCACAGTTGATCGCGCCCCTGTCTATCCGCGCGAAGTAATCAAGCGAGCCCTTGATCTAAATGCTACAGCTATCATCTTGGCCCACAACCATCCATCGGGTGATCCAACGCCAAGTCAAAGCGACATTGATATGACGCATAAAATCATGGACGCCGCGCGTTCCATGGGTATTGTCGTGCACGACCACATAATAATTGGTCGCAATGATATCGCGAGCTTTAAAACGCTGGGAATTATTTAATCAGGGATCTTGTAATGCAGAAAAAAGCAAATAACCGCACACTGGTCCTCTGGCTTCTGACCATAGTCTATATGATGAACTTCATTGACCGTCAGATAATCGGCATACTCTCACCGGCCATTAAAGCGGAAATGGGCTTTACGGATGCACAGCTGGGCTGGTTGAAAGGGTTTGTTTTTGCATTGTTATACGTCTTGGCTGGCATTCCTATTGCATGGTTTGCAGATCGGTATAACCGAACCAAAATTGTCGCAGTTTCATTGGCCTTGTGGAGCGGCTTTACTGCACTTACAGGGATGGCTGGTTCTTATATGTCCATGCTTCTTGCCCGTATTGGTGTCGGTATCGGTGAAGCTGGCGGTTCCCCGCCCTCTCATTCTATTATTTCAGATTTATACCCTAAGGAAAAACGTGCTAGCGCCCTAGGTATATACTCTTTAGGCATCCCATTCGGAATTGCATTTTCATACATATTATCCGGTATACTCATACAAATGCTGGGTTGGAGAGGCATGCTTAAAGCCCTGGGCATAATTGGCATAATTCTAGCTCTCTTGCTTGTCCTCGTTATAAGAGAACCTCAAAGAGGCCAGATGGAATCCCCATCCGGCGGCAATCAGGT
>JAHDGM010000027.1 GCA_020627655.1 Hellea sp. | reverse complement strand
ATGTGTATTTTCTACGCGGAAATCCATGCCGTATAAAGTTACAAAGTGATAATGTTACTTTCCCGGATTATTGACGAATTCCATAATCTGCTGGGCGGCGCGCTGTCTTGCGTTCCAGTCTGGATTGCCGAGGGCTTGCTCGACACCTGTTATCTGAATTTGTTTGTAGTCATCATGCGTTGATATGGATTGCCGTAAAGTTTTCAGAGTGTCATCAGCTGCATAGAAAACAGGGCCATATTTCCAGTGAGCATAATCCGGGTCATTTTGCCAATCGATATTTCCATGGGCCAGGAAAAGACAGGGCTTGGGCCCGCCGCTTAGAAATTCATAAACCTGACTGCTGACATCGCCCAAATATATATCAGCCCCGCGCGTATAGGCCATGTTCGTTGATTTTTTGCTGCCCGGATCAATGATCATATGTGGGTGTCGTTTGAAGGCTTCTATGTTTTTACGCTCAGTTTCCGAGGCATTGGCAAAGAGCCGGATATGCGGGGCGAAAACAAAATTATACTGATCTTGCGCGGCAAAGATTTTCAGCAGTTTTTGCCCGTCATTCCACCAGGAGGACAGGGTCTTGTCAAAATGCGGATTATATAAAACGACAGGTTTTTTATCTTTAAATAAAGGATCTCGCTTTGGGTAAAGCGTGTCCAGTGTCTGGGTTTTTAAATATCCCGATACGGAGCAGTTCTTATCTTTTACGACGTTCATTTCAATCATGCGGCGTTTGTCTTTGGGGCCAGCCACAATAACATGGTCAAAATATTTAATACGCGGGTCATAGCTTTTGGCCCGGTCACCTGCACCGTGGGGGATATGGATCATGGGAGGCGTGCGGTCGGGCAGGCGCTTCATAAGAGTTGAGGTACGCTCAGCTACAATGATTGCGTCCAGTCCGGCCAATTCTTTGCGGTTTGACAAAAGCGGGCCGAGCTTGGCGCTGATCGCCGCAAGTAAAGCTTGGCTTTTCAAAGTTTTTATTTGCACATCTGGCGCGCCGAGCCGGCTGAGGATATTGCGGCAATAATCCGCCTCATCATCTGTGCGTGTATAGATAATAGGTTGGATGTTTTTAGCTTTAGCCAGTTCTGCGGCGGGGGGTATCAGGTGCAGGATATGATGGATGCCGCCAAGGAGCAGGAAGCCGACTTTTTTGCGCTGCTCCGCCATGTTTTATTCGGCATCAAGCCCGATATCAAAATTAGTGGCTGAGTGGGTGAGGCCGCCAATTGAGATAACGTCAATGCCGCTCTCCGCTATGGCTTTTACGGTTTTTAGGTTTACCCCGCCGGAGGCTTCGAGAGTTGGACGCGCTCCGTCAAAAGCGTCAACCAGAGCAACGGCTTTTTTGAGTTTTTCCGGGCCCATATTATCCAGCAGAACCACATGAGGTGCGTAGGGCAGGGCTTTTTTGAGCTGCGCCAATGTATCCACCTCGACGCTGACACGCACCATATGATCAGCCTGTTCCATGACCCGGCTCAGTACTTTTTCAATGCCGCCGCCCATGGCAATATGATTATCTTTGATCATAATGGCGTCTGAGAGAGACTGCCTGTGTGTATGTCCGCCGCCAGAGAGTACGGCCCGTTTTTCGAGTGCGCGTAATCCAGGTGTTGTCTTTCGCGTAGCGGCAATCCGGGCTTTGGTACCTTTGATCAATGCCACATATTCAGAGGTCAGTGTGGCGATCCCGCACATCCGCCCTAAAAAATTGAGAGCCGTCCGTTCGGCCATTAATAAAGACCTGACCGAACCCGTAACTTCGGCAATGACATCTCCTTTTTTGACATGGGAACCATTGCCTTTGTGCACTGTGAACTGAACAGATGGATCAACCATGGCATAGGTCATTTGGGCGGCCTGCATGCCGCTAATAACGCCTGTATCCCGTGATTTGAAAAACAAGTGGCCTGATTGAGCCGCAGGGATTAACAGATTGGCCGTAACATCGCCTGCAGTGCCGAAATCTTCGATCAAGGCAAGCCGAATGATAGGCTCGATAACTGTTGGCGGCAGAGGTGGTAATTCAGTCATGATTTTTCCTGATTAATCCAGCATGTCATAGGTAATATAGGATGAAAGCGCCGGGTTTACTACGTCCGGATGGTCATCCCGGAAATGGCCACCACGGCTTTCTTCTCGGGCAAGAGCCGATGCAACGATTAAGCGCGAGGCGATGAGCGGGTTGGCTCGGCCGACCTGATCAATCAATTCGTCAATCTGCCCCTGCAACCGGTTGAGGCCAGCGGCCTTGCGCCTTACGCCGCAAAGCTGCGTCATACCGGTTCGCAGCGTTTGAGTGACTTCGGGTGTCATGGCAAGCCAGGGTTGGGATCTGATTTTCTCCGCGTTTCGAGCGGGTAGCTCACTACCCAGGATCATTTCCGCCGCGCGTCCGCCAAAGACGATCGCCTCCAGCAGTGAATTACTGGCGAGTCGGTTCGCGCCGTGCAGCCCGGTTGCGGAACATTCACCAACGGCCAGAAGACCGGGCAAGGAGCTGCGCCCATAGCTATCCGTAGCGACACCGCCCATATGGTAATGAACAGCCGGGGCCACCGGAATGGGCTGAATCCGCGGGTCGATTTTGGCGCTCATACAGGCGTCAAAAACAGTTGGGAAATGATCCGGAAAATGATCTCCGACAGCTTCGCGGCAATCCAGCATAGGTTTGCGCCCCGCTTCAATTTCGGCAAAAATTGCACGGGCAACATCATCCCTTGGGGCCAGTTCCCCGTCAGGATGATAATTGGTCATGAACCGTTTGCCCGTCTTGTTAATCAGGACGGCGCCATCACCGCGTAGGGCCTCTGTCGCAAGCGGGGCCGGGTCACGGCCTATGTCGATAGCTGTTGGGTGAAACTGCACAAATTCCATATCTCGCATCACAGCGCCCATGACCGCAGCCATGCCAAGGCTATCGCCCCGGGCGGTTTTGGGGTTTGTGGTGACAGCGAATAAGCCGCCAACACCGCCTGTGGCCAAAACGGTAACATCGGCTTCGATCCCAAGCAGGGACCCATCATCACGGCGAGCCAGTGCGCCTGCAATACCGCCATGCCCGTCGGATAGCAGACTTTCGGCGCGCCAGCCGATCAGTGGCGTGATGTGATCGGCTGCTCTGGCATGTTTGACCATGACATTAATGATTTCGCGTCCTGCGGTGTCGCCTTTGACCCGGGCCACACGGGCCATGGAGTGGGCCGCTTCGAGCGAGAGATAAAGAGAGCCGTCTTCTTTGCGGTCAAAAGGCACGCCCAGAGCCGCTAGGTCACGAACCCGGTCAGGACCTTCAGTTGCTAATATATGAGCGATTTCCGGATCGACCAGACCATCGCCCGCTGCAATTGTGTCTGCTGCGTGGGATTCAGGAGAGTCATCAGGATGAAGCGCTGCGGCTATTCCGCCTTGCGCCCAGGCTGAGGCTGCGCCTTCTTTAGAGCGGCGAGAGGTCAGAATATAAACGGGACGCGGCGCCAGTTTTAGGGCTGTATATATACCGGCGAGGCCCGCCCCAACTATCAGAACGGCACCTTTGGGTAGCTTTTCAGTATCCAAATGCCAATTTGCCATAATGGCTTATGCCTTAAATGGGTCGCGCATTAAAATGACATCTTCACGTTCCGGAGAAGTTGACACCATGGAGACAGGACAGCCGATAAGCTCTTCGACGTGACGAACATATTTCACGGCTTCGGCTGGAAGGTCAGCCCAGCTTCTTGCGCCTCTTGTAGACCCAGACCAACCGGGCATGCTTTCATAAATGGGTTCTACGCTGGCCTGATTAGTAATGCCGGCGGGTAGATGGCGGAGGATTTTGCCGTCAAGGCGATAGCCTGTACAAATTTTGATTTCAGATAAACCGTCCAGAACGTCGAGCTTGGTCAAGGCAATGCCTGTGATGCCGCCTGTAATGACGGCTTGGCTGACCATACAGGCATCAAACCAGCCGCAGCGGCGCTGGCGACCTGTGACGGTTCCAAACTCATGACCGCGTTCACCAAGTCGTTGACCGATATCATCTGTGAGCTCAGTCGGGAAAGGGCCTTCACCGACACGGGTCGTGTAAGCTTTCGTGATACCTAAAACATAATTAAGGGCGCGAGGTCCCAGGCCTGAACCGGCTGCGGCTTGTCCGGCTGTGGTATTGGAGCTTGTCACAAAGGGATAAGTGCCATGGTCAATGTCGAGCATGGCACCCTGGGCACCCTCAAACAAAATCTTTTTCTCGGCGCGGGTGGCGTCGTCCAGAACCTTCCAGACTGGGGCCATATAAGGCAGGATTTTAGGGGCAACTTCTGTGAGCGAGTCATACAGCTCTTTCGCGTCATAGGGCGGGTGTCCGAGACCTTTTCGCAGCGCATTGTGATGGTGCAGCAGGTTTTCAACCCGCGCCATCAGATTGTCTGGATCGGCCAGATCACAAACCCGGATAGCACGGCGGGCAACTTTATCTTCATAGGCAGGGCCGATGCCGCGTTTTGTTGTCCCGATTTTGATGCCGTCAGCGCGGTTTTCACGAATGCCGTCAAGTTCGGAATGAATTGGCAGAATTAAAGCGGTGGATTCGGAAATCAAAAGGTTTACGGGTGTGACGCGAACGCCCTGTCCTTTGATACGTTCAACTTCGTCCAGAAAGGCCCATGGATTCAGAACTACACCATTGCCAATAACAGATAATTTTCCGCCGCGGACAATGCCTGATGGTAGAAGGCTTAGTTTATAGGTTTCACCGTCAACAACCAGAGTATGCCCTGCATTGTGTCCACCTTGAAATCTGGCAACAACGTCGGCCCGGCTGGAAAGCCAGTCCACAATTTTGCCTTTACCTTCATCGCCCCACTGAGACCCGACGACTACGACATTCGCCATAATATCCCTCACATTTCAAAGGCGCGGATGGCCGCGCCTTTTTATAGAATCTTTAAGCCTGTATCGTTTAGCCAATTATCATTGGCAAAGCGAATCTATTTCCTGATAAATTGGTCGCACGTAAAACGGGATTTTGGCCAAAAAGTTTACAAACGTAAAATTGATTTTTCAAATTGTTAAACTCTGATTAACTATGTCATGGGATTCTCTTCTCCGATTATATGGAGTAGTTGTGTGGCTAGCAGAAAGAAATTCGAACTAAAGAGGGACCACCGTAAAAATACGCAAGAGCTAGTCAAGCTTAACAGAGAGCTTGCAGCCAAGATGATTTTATTAGCCTCCCAAACAGGTGATACGGCCCCTTTGATACAGGCAGTGGACGCTTTGCAGAAAGCTGATGAGTTGTTTTCTAGTGAAACCACTCCGCGAGAAACGGCTGAAATTCGTCAAGCTTTGGCCGATACGCTTTATACATTAGGTAAAGCGCAAAATGATGTTGATGCACTGGCTCGGTCTGTTGAGGCATATAGAAGCGCGATTACGCTGGCATCTTTGCTGGGGGACAATAAGATGCGCATGAGCCTGAAAAGTAATTATAGTAAAGCGCGTGCGCTTTTGACAAAGCTGATTCCAGCTCCAAATGTCATTCGCGGTGCCGCTTAGTTTTTTCTATAACTTTGTAACTGTGTAACAGATACTTCCATTTTAGGAAGATTTGCCCTATTGTTGTCATAATGCAGCTTCAAAAAGCTATGCGACTGACTCGTGGGGAGAATTATGAAACGTATATTTATCGCACTGACAATGACGGGTGTTTTGGGATGTTCTGCGAACAGTCAAACGTCTGACCCTCTATCAATGGATGAAAACCATTCAGATGAATTGTCGCTTACGATTTATGGGGATGGGCGGGCACTCATTGAGGATAATCGCCGATTAAGCTTTACCAGTGGTGAGCAGGTTATCGAATTGCCTGGCGTATCGTCGGCAATTTTACCGCAAAGCGTGACCGTCAAAGCCAGCGGTATGGAAATTCTTGAGCAGAATTTTGATTTTGATCTTTTAACGCCTGCCAAGCTTATGGAAAAAGCGGTCGGTCAATACGTAGAGATTGTGAAAACCAACCCAGCAAGCGGCGAAGAAACCCGGGAGCGGGCAAAAGTTCTTTCTGTGAATAATGGCGTTGTGATTCAGGTCGGCGACCGCATCGAAGTTCTTCGCGACGATAATATCCCGACGCGCGTAGTCTTTCCAAAAGTTCCGGAAAATTTACGGGCCAGCCCGACTTTATCCTTACGGGTTGATAGTAGTCTTCCTGGTAATCGCGATGCGAATATGACCTATATCAGTAGCGGTCTGACCTGGAAGTCAGATTATGTTGCTGTGTTTAACGAAGCAGATAAACGTATGAGCCTGCAAGGCTGGGCGACTATTGATAATACGACCAATACGACATTCCATAATGCAGACCTGTCCGTAGTCGCGGGACATGTAGGCAATGCTAATAACAGGAATAATTACAATAATCCTTATTATAATCAAAACCGAGGGATTAATCGCGGTCAGCGCCGGGGCGGTATAGAAGCTGGTAGCGCAGAGCGTATCGGGGATAACTATCTTTATCCGCTGCCGGGAAAAACGACTTTGGCCAGTAAGCAGAAAAAGCAAATCAGCTTTGTTGATGCTGATAATGTTAAGGCTGTGAAAGTTTATGAATATTATAACTGGAATTTTCAGACCAATAATAACCCTGTCAATGTGGACAGCCGGATTGCGTTTTCCAATTCTACAGCTGGCGGAATGGGTGAAGCCCTGCCGGCCGGAACGGTTCGGGTTTATATGCAGGACAAAAACGGCAAGGCTCAATTTGTCGGTGAAGACGGCATAGGTCATATCGCGGCCGGCTCTGATATTTCTATGAAAATCGGTGAGGCGTTTGATATTACGGTCAAGCCCACCTTGGTCAAAAGCACAAATGTCAGCCGGCGTGTCACCGACTTTGAAATGGAATATGAGGTTCGAAACGCCAGCAAAAAACAGGTTGCTGTCAGAGTTTTTCAATCCATGCCGGCCCGCTGGTGTGACTATGAAATGCTCAATGAAAATATTGATCATGTTCAAAAGAATGACAGCACCAAATTATGGACTGTGACGGTTCCTAGCGAAGGTGAGAACAAGCTAAAATATAAAATTCGTCAATCCTGCCCGTGGTAAAATGATGCGCGCGTTTATTGCCGCCATATCTCTAGTCTTATTTGCAGCTTATGCCGTGGCCAATGAAGTCGTAGACTCGCCTGAAGCGGACAAGACTTATCTGACGATTTACCCGCAAAATCTTGCAATGATATCTGAAGTACGGCGGGTTAATGTACCGGCCGGGAAATCGACTATTCGTTTTTTAGGCGTAAGCGATGAGATTATTGCCCAGACAGCAGTGTTGCAAAGCTTTGAAGGTCTCAGCCTGGAAAGTAACTTCGATAGTGATCTGATCACAAAAGGCGCGCTCCTAAACAAAGCAACCGGGAAAGACATTACCATTCGCCGCATTAATCCCGGAAATGGAGATGTAGAGCTGATAACCGGCCGGATAGTTTCAGCGTCCAACATCAATAATGTTATTCAGGGCGCAATCCTTGAAACGAGTGATGGTATTGAGGCTTTGGAATGTTCTGGCTTGGGCGAGGCGGTTCTTTTTTCCGGCATGCCGACGGCTCTTAACCCTGCGCCTGTCTTATCCATGGAGGTGCAGGCCGAGCAAGCAGGTGAAAAGGAAATCACACTGTCATACCTCTCGCAAGGTATTAGCTGGCAGGCGGATTATCGTTTGGATGTGAGTGACGATAGAGAAGGTGAGGGGGCGCTGACGGGATGGCTGACCATCAGTAATAATACAGCCAAGTCTTTCAAAGATGTGCCTACAGCTATCATTGCAGGTCGCCTTAATCGTGATTACAATACACGCTCTGATTATGTCCCCCAAAAACGGTTTTCGCCCTATTGCTGGCCAAAAGGTTCGACCAAAACAGGTATTCCTGCGGGGTACTCACTTTATAGCGTAAGTCGTAACGGGTTCAAAGAAATGAGAAGCGTTCAATATGCTGCAGCGCCTCAACCTTTGATGATGGAAGCAGAAGCAGGCTACGCGGATGATGAAATTGTTGTTACGGCCAGCAAACGCCAAGCCACGCAAGAAGATTTTGGGGACTACAAATTATACCGTACACCCAATCCCATAACAATTGCAGCCATGCAGACAAAACAGATCGCGTTTCTGGACGTGAAAGACGCTGTATATGAACAGGTTTATAAGTTTGATTTGAGCCCGAGATATATGGACTATCATGTCCCAAATCAGCAGCCTGTACGAGCAAGTGTGGAATATGAGATTGATAACTCTAAGGAGGGCAATCTTGCTAAGCCGCTACCGCGCGGGACATTCAGGATAATGACCGAGCGTGAAAATGGACTGGTGGCTTATTTAGGTGAAAATCAGATCAAAGATTTGGCCGTGGATTTGCCGGTTGAAGTTCGGGTGTCAGAAAGCGCGTCGGTTTTGATGTTACCAAATGTGCGTTTCGGCGCTCACAATAATGAGTTTGGGCTTCAAATCGGAGCTGATATTTATAATGCGTCCCCGGATACAAAACTGGTCGAGATGACATTGACTGAATCCTCGCTGAGCTTTGATAATATTGATGACAGCAGTCATGAAGCCATGGCTGATGAAATCAGGCCAACCTATCGTTTTCATGTAAACGCAGAGGACAGCGAGCGCTTCTATTTACACCTCTCAGGACAAACCTCCTTTTTCTTTGACTATGAAGACCTGTCCTATGACGCGGATGAGGTTGGCGATACAGATAGAATTTTCGCAGAAGGTCGATTTAAATTAAATTCAGATGGCTGGGCTGATTGGATTTCCGAATTTGCGGATGATTATGAAAATGAAGATGTCACACTTAAAGCCGAATTAATTAAGCTTGAAGAGATTGATGGCTCCGATGACCATTACCTAGTCACTGAAAGGTTTGTATTTAAGAATGATACTGCCGCAGACGCAGAAGTGTTTTTCGAACTCCCATCAGCCGAATATTTCTACAAACTACTCGACACATCTATCGCGCCCTCATCAACAGACCCGTTCATGTGGAAAATTACTGTTCCGGCCAATGACCAGAAAACCCTGACTATCGAGGCCGAAACAGATTATTTTTAATCCTTGCGGGTCATAGCCTTTTCAATATGAGACTGCGCCTCTGCCGTGGGCAGATAGGACGGCTCTTTGCGGTGTTTGGTCGCCTGTTCATAGGCATAACCATAGGAGAGCATTTCACTGTCCATATCTTTGCCGCCCATAAATGACAGACCAACCGACATATTATCAATCAGGCCCATAGGCACAGTCAGGTGAGGGTAACCCGCCCGTGCGGCCCATCCACCGGCACCGGCCCAGCTAGGCCACACATCGCCGTTAATTGGATCAACACGTCCGGGCACAGGGCCGGAAGGGCTGATAAGTACATCAACATTATATTTGGCCATAAGACGGTCGATCCCGCCTTCGCGAAATGCCTTGAGCATATCGGCATGTCCGGTCACATAAGCTTCATCGGTGAGCGGCCCAAGCGCGTCAGAAGCCTCCATGATATCCTGTCCAAATAGAGCAAGTTCAATATCGGCATTGTCCTGATTAAAGGCAATGACGTCAGAAAGCGTGCGTGTTTTGACCGTATCGGGCGTGCTGGCCAGATATTCATTCAAAGTGGCTTTAAACTCATATTTTAAAACGTCATATGATTTCTGGCCGAGGTTTTCGCCTTCCGGGTTTTCATTTGTGATTTCTACGATTTCAGCGCCTAGAGATTTCAGATCTTCTATAGCAGCATTGAAGCGTTTGATAATATCGGGATTGGAACCTTCGGCGAACCGCAAAACGCCCACACGCTTGCCGCTGAGACTGTTGGCATCAAGACTGGCAACATAGTCGATCTGTTGGTTATCCATGGCGCCCAGCATCATGGCAGCGCCCGTGACAGTTCGGGTCATAGGCCCGGCAGTGTCTTGGGTCGATGAAATAGGTATGATATATTGCTGGGATACAAGCCCGACGGTTGGTTTGAAACCAACAATACCATTGGCATTTGACGGGCAAATGATTGATCCATTGGTTTCAGTTCCAACCGCTGCCGCGCCCATAGCAGCTGCAATGGCGGCTCCTGACCCCGAGCTGGACCCGCAGGGATTGCGGTCAAGTATTTGCGGGTTTTTAGTCTGGCCGCCTAGCGCGCTCCAGCCGCTCATAGAACCTTCGGAGCGAAAATTAGCCCATTGGGATAAATTGGTTTTGCCTAGGATAATGGCGCCTTCGGCTCGAAGTCCTGCGGCGAGCGGTGAATCCCGGCCCGTAATATTGTCCTTCAGCGCTAATGCGCCCGCAGTTGTTGCCAGATTGTCTTTGGTTTCGATATTGTCCTTGAGCAGAACCGGAATGCCGTGCATCGGCCCTAATATGTCCCCATTTGCGCGCAGCTTATCAAGCCGCCGTGCTTCATCCAGTGCATCTGGATTTAAGCTTAAAACGCTTTGGATTTTCGGCCCGTTGTGATCAATGGCGCTAATACGATCTAAATAATCCTGAACCAGTTTTTCGGATGATATTTTGCCGTCATTAAGGTCAGCGCGTATTTCCGGCAGGCTTTGCGACAAATGTTTCGCCGCTTTGTAATTTGCAGAGATGTTGGTGTTGGATGTTTTTTGCATAGCTGTTTCGTTATTATCGCTTTGGCAGGCAGATAAAAACAAAACTGTCAGAGCAGTTGTTATTAAAACGCCGCGCATCATTACTGAACAACCTCAACTTTGTGGCCTTTGGCTTCCAGCATAGCAATAACACTATCAGGGCCAGCAAGATGCCCTGCGCCAACAGCTACGAAATTAGAACCGGGTTCGTCCAAAATGGCTTCAATTTGAGGAATCCAGTTAGCATTTCTATCCTTTATAATGGCATTATAGCCCTCAACGGATCCAAACATGGCTGGATCGCCCATCAGAACCCCCAGACCCTTCACGTCACCATCGGCCCATTCGGCCACAAGTGCGTCCAGCATTTCAGGGGTTTTGTCGAGTGTTTCAACTTGGAAAACCAGACCTTCTAATTGATCTTGCAATTCACCTCCGGAAATAAGCTTGATCTGATCTTCAGCTGTTTCGAGATATTTTTTTGTTTTAGTGTCGCCTGCGGACTTAACCAAAACAGATTCGACCCCTAATTCAGGATTGTAGCCGTTTTTCATCATCTGGCCTGCCATAAGCTGTAAGGATGCAAACCAGGGTTTTGCAGTGTCCAAGGTGCCCTCTGGAATGCCCACGCTTTTCGCCGCGGCTGAAAAATCAGCATATTGGCTTTCACTCAGAAGAGTTTTCAAGGTTTGTCCATCGGCCAGTGCTGCTCTTTGCATCATAGCCATGGCTATTTTTTGCTGGGCTTCGGGACTGCTCGTATCAGCTTCAAGGTAAAGATTTTCGGCACTGTTAAATGCAGCGTCGAATTCGGCTGTTCTCCATTTAACATCTTCAGGTAATGTATGGACAGTTCCGTAAAGATAAATGGTCGTGTCTTCATCAGCCAGTTTCCACAGGGCAGGATCACCGTCGCCTTGACTTGATTTGGCAATCTCAAAGGCCTTTTCCATACGTTCCAAGGAGGAAGCATCCAGTGAAATACCCGATCCTTTATGAGCCGTATCTTTTTTACTGCAGGCTGCCAGGGCCAGCAAACATGTCCCTAAAACAAGCGGGGCTTTGAGAAAGTTACGGGCCATTTATCTACTCCATTGATTATCCTGTGATGATAACCGCAAAAGCAGGCTTGGCAATAGATGATCAGGGCGGGTCTATCGTTGATAGATGACGCGTCCGGCAGAAATAGTTGTAATGGCCCGACCCGTCAGGCGCCGCTCATCAAAGGGGGTGTTTTTGGATTTTGAAATCAGTTGATCACTGTCGCAAACCCAAGGCTTGTTCGGATCAAACAGGACAATATCAGCAGGCGCGCCATGGCAGAGACGTCCGCTTGGAAGGTCCAGAAGGTTAGCGGGGTTAATGGTAACAGCGGCCAGAAACTTCATGAGATCGAGCTTTTCATCAGCCACTTGTGACAATCCAGCCGCCAGTAGAAGTTCAAGGCCGACTGCGCCGCTGGCAGCTTCAGCGAAAGGTAGCCGTTTCTGACCCGCCGGGCGTGGATCATGGGCGGAAACGATGACATCAATTGTACCGTCATTTACGGCTTCTAAAAGGGCCAGTCGATCCGCCGCGAAGAGGCGGGTTGAGTTTGGCGAAAGTTCTGTAGTCGCCAATATCCATCTCATTGAGCGCGAGATGATTGATGCTGACCGAGCAGGAAAGGTCAATATCGCGCTTGCGGGCCCGGCGTACTGTTTCGACCCCTTCGCGCGACGAGATCATATCGATCAAAAGCCGTCCGCCTGTAAGTTCGGTCAGGGCCGCATCGCGATCTATGGTTATGCGCTCACTGGCAGAAGGTTCACCGATCAGGCCGAGCCGAGCTGTAAAATCACTTTCATGGGCACAGGCGCCTTTTGAAAGGTTTTGATCAAAGGGCCGGGTGGAAATCAAGGCGTTGTAACGCGCGCTATAAGCCAGGAGCCGCCGCATGATCAAAGCATCCGATACGGGCATGTCGCCATTTGAAAACATGACCGCGCCAGCTTCGCTCATCAGGCCGATTTCCGTCATGGTTTCGCCGTCGAGATTTTTTGTCAGCGCCCCTGAGACGTAGACATTTATATCGGTTTCAAGAGCACGCCCCTGAATAAAGTCAATCAAGGACATGTCATCAATGACGGGGTCCGTATTCGGAGTCACAATGATTGTGGTCACGCCGCCAGAGGCTGCCGCAGCGGCTGCACTGACAATGGTTTCTCTGTTTTCTGTGCCCGGTTCTCCGGTCGAAACGCGCATGTCGATGAGGCCCGGGGCTGCTATCAGGCCATGGGCATCTATTATTTCTGCGCCGTCTAAGTCGTGGGCAATATCTGTTATGACGCCGTTTTGGATAGCGATGTCAGCTATTTCATCCCGGCCGCTTTCCGGATCCATGACACGGGCGTTTTTAATGACAAGATCGGTCATGCGATATCATCCCTGGCATCAGACAAGGCGTGGAGGATCCCCATACGTATGGCAACGCCGGACTCGACTTGCTGGGTGATCAGGCTCAGATGCGGATCGTCTGCGACGTCCGAACTGATCTCTACCCCGCGGTTCATTGGGCCGGGGTGCATGACTTTAGCGCCGTCTTTGGCATAGGTAAGCTTGGCGCGATCCAGGCCGTAAAAATGGAAATATTCTCGCTTGGAAGGGACAAAAGCGCCGCTCATACGCTCCAGCTGTAATCTCAACATCATGACCACATCACAGCCCTCAAGTCCGGTTTCCATATCATGAAATACATCAACGCCCCAGCGATCCGCATCGGATGGTATGAGGGTAGGAGGCCCGACAAGCCGGACTTCACAGCCGAGCATATTTAAAAGTTGTACATTTGAGCGGGCCACCCGTGAGTGGGTAATGTCACCGCATATAGCTATCCGAAGACCGCCAAGGTCTTCACCGAAAACGCGCCGCAGAGTTAGCGCATCCAGCAGAGCCTGTGTTGGATGTTCATGCATGCCGTCCCCCGCATTGACGACAGAGCCGGATAGTTTCTGCGCAAGCAGTGCAGGCGCGCCTGATGCGTTATGGCGCACCACTAATATGTCCGGGTTCATGGCGTTGAGCGTTGCCGCCGTATCCAATAGGGTTTCGCCCTTTTTCACAGATGAACCGGCAACAGACATATTGATGACGTCCGCGCCTAATCTGCGCCCGGCGATTTCAAAGCTTTTTTGGGTGCGGGTTGAGTTCTCGAAAAACAAATTCACCAGTGTTTTCCCGGCTAGAATAGTCCGGTCTGGTGATTTTTGAACGTCGAGATCAAGATAATGCTCGCCCAGAGATAAGAGCGTTTCAATATCAGGACGGGAAAATTGGGAAATGGACAGACAATGCTGTTGCTTGAAAGGGTATCCGTAACTGGATGCCATAAGTCCTCATCGCGAATTTTGGCTCCTTTAAGGGGGCAGAGGTAAAGAGTCAAAGGGAAATCAATAGAGTTTATGCGCGCAGACGGTCCAGAACACCCTGAAGAATATAGGCTGCTGCCAGTTTATCTACGTTTTCGGCGCGTTTTTTACGGCTCATATCACCTTCGAGCATAGTGCGGGTGACGGCCATTGTAGACAGGCGTTCATCCCAGAGGAATATAGGCAGGTCGCGGATTTTAAGCAGATTATTGCAAAAATCTCGAACGGATTGCGCGCGAGGTCCGTGGGAGCCGTCCATGTTAACGGGCAGGCCGACGACAACTGCGCTGATTTCATCTTCATCAATCAGTTTTAAAATTTTCTGAGCATCGATGCTGAACTTTTCACGGCGGATGGTTTCCCGGGCTGTGGCGATCATGCGAGTGCGATCACTGACTGCGAGTCCAAAGGTTTTCGTCCCGGGGTCTATGCCCAGAAGCGCGCCTTCTGTCTGCGCCAAATCTTCAATTGTAATGAATGCCATGGCGCGCCTTTATCCTGCCGCGCCGAAAGGAGCAAGCCGGATCATCACCTGCATGAGGATATATAGTCCCGCTAGCAGGCCCAGAATTATGCGGGTCCATGTTTTCGGAAAACGCCGCGATAAAACAATGATACAAATAAAGGCTATGAAAGTTTCAAACAGGCTGACCCAGACAGCGTGATGATCGGCTTCGTAATAGGATAAGGGGGAGAAAAACTTCCAGTCTGAGAACGGCCAAAAATGGGCATAGGCATCATGATTATGGACGGGGAAATCAAAGGCAATATGTATAAGCGCGGCCAGGGCAAAAAACATCAAAACTTGCCCCCATAGACGGGCGCGATATATCCAACCTGTTATTGTGAGCATTAAATAAATTGGGACTGAATTAAAGATGGATGCGGTTAGCTGCATAGGTGCATCAAAGTAAATCTCATCCCAGATTTTGCTTTGCGTTTGTTTATCGATGAAGGTGAGCCAGACCCAGCATAGATAAATAAAAGCATCAGGAATAAGAGAGCCTATAAACACAGCCCAGTTTCGGCGCGTCTGACCTTTTCGGCTAAGAACGGCCAGCGCGATAAGGCTGTGTGTCGGAGAATTCATCTATTGGTTTTTGGGATTAATACCTATGAAGTTCTCATCAAAAAATGCCTTAACCAATGCATTGTCTTCATCATTGTCTTTACCTGTGAATTTCCAGGCTTTCTCTGGCAGAACGACGTGTTTTTTTACGCCATCTATGCCAATTAAAGCGATGGGTACATTGGCGGCTTTGGCGATCCGTATATATCCTTTTTTAAATCTGTCGACTTTGCTGCGTGTGCCCTCAGGCGTGATGCCCAGCCAGACATTGTCATTATTATTGAAATATTCGACCATTTGAAACGTGATGTCATTTTTGGAGGATCTGTCGATGGGGACGCCGCCCATCCATTTGAAAAATCCGCCGAGTGGCCAGAAAAAGGCTTCTTTTTTCATCATGTAACTTACTTTAAGTCCCACGGCCTGAATAGCAGCCATGGCAATAATGAAATCCCAATTAGATGTGTGGGGCGCGCCCAATATAATCATCTTTTTTTCGTCTGGTAATTGACCGATAATTTTCCAGCCCATGAGCTTTAGAACAGCACTGCCGATAGCACGGGTAATGGCATTGCCCATTCTTGGGGTTGAGGCTGTTATTACACGATTGTCAAACTTCATTTTAGCCTGTCTCCAGTCACATTTATGTGCGGCATAACTAAATTGCGGGCCAATCGCAATCCAAGACTTGCCCCGGACGGCTCGCCCTGCTAATTGCGCGGCCTGAATTTCAATGAAATTGGAGACTCCCGTGAGTGCACCGGAAAACGGCGTTAACGCCGAAACTGTTCGAAAGATTGCCAGGCTGTCGCGCCTGCATGTGGCGGAGGGCCGGTTGGTGCCTCTTGCCGATGAACTTAATGGAATTCTGGGATGGATTGAGCAGCTGAACGAAGTGGATGTTGACGGTGTTGAGCCCATGACGTCGGCGGTAGATGTCAGCGCGCCCTTACGGGCCGACCAGATTACAGACGGCGGTAAACGCGACGCAGTTCTGGCCAATGCGCCTAAATCCGATAGCGGGTTTTATGTTGTCCCAAGGTCGGTGGAGTAGGTCATGTCTGATTTAACAAACCTCACCCTTGAAAGTGCACTTACCGGCATGGCGTCAGGTGATTTCTCGTCTGAAGAAATCACGCGCGCCCATATCGATGCCTGTATGGAAGCTGCTGATCTAAATGCTTTTATCACCACAACGTTTGAACAGGCCATGGATATGGCTAAGGCCTCTGATGCGCGCCGCGCTAAGGGCGAAGTTGGTAAGCTGGAAGGTGCGCCTTTAGGCGTCAAAGATCTGTTTTGTACTGAAGGCGTCAAAACAACGGCGGCGTCGCAAATCCTTGGCGATTTTAAGCCGCCTTATGAAAGTACGGTTTCCGCCAATATGAAAGCTGACGGCATGGTCATGCTGGGTAAGCTCAATCTTGATGAATTTGCCATGGGGTCGTCCAATGAAACGTCCAGCTATGGTAATGTGGTCAATCCATGGAAGAACGGTGAAGAACTTGTGCCAGGTGGATCATCGGGCGGCTCGGCTGCGGCTGTAGCGGCGGATATTTGCTTGGGCGCAACAGCGACCGATACGGGCGGCTCTATCCGCCAGCCAGCATCTTTTACGGGTACAGTCGGCATAAAGCCTACTTATGGGCGTTGTTCCCGATGGGGTATTGTTGCTTTTGCTAGCTCTCTTGATCAAGCAGGCCCGATTGCCAAGACTGTTAAGGACAGCGCGATCCTACTCGACTCTATGGCGGGATATGATCCAAAAGATTCCACATCCCTAAATGTTGATAATGGCGACTGGGTTAATTCCTGCGGCAAATCCATCAAAGGCCTGCGCATTGGCATCCCAAAAGAATATACTGTGGACGGCATGCCGACGGAAATTCAATCGCTTTGGGATCAGGGTATTGAATGGATGAAAGACGCCGGTGCTGAGATCGTGCCTGTGTCACTGCCGCATACAAAATACGCCCTTCCGGCTTACTATATTGTCGCTCCGGCTGAAGCGTCGTCTAATCTCGCGCGCTATGACGGCATGCGCTATGGTGCCCGCGTTGATGGTGAAAATCTAAACGATACTTATGAGAGAACTCGCGCAGCGGGCTTTGGCCCTGAAGTGCAGCGCCGGATCATGATCGGAACTTACGTTCTGTCAGCCGGTTATTATGATGCTTATTATCTACGCGCCCAGAAGGTTCGTACCCGGATTTCCGAGGATTTCAAAAATGCATGGGAAAACTGTGACGCGCTGTTAACGCCCACATGTCCAAGCGCGCCATTTGCTATCGGTCGTAAACTGAACGACCCGATCACTATGTATTTGAATGACATTTTCACGGTGACTGCCAATCTTGCGGGTCTTCCAGGAATATCTGTGCCCGCAGCACTTGATCAAGACGGTCTGCCGCTGGGCCTTCAAATTATCGGTAAGGCGCTTGACGAAGATACAGTATTTGCTGCGGCTGGCGCTTTGGAAAAAGCGGCCAATTTTACGGCTAAACCTAAGAAATGGTGGGTATAGATATGTTTACTGCTGAGCGCGTTGCCGACGAAAAAGACTGGATGAAGGGCGAGACCGGGGATTGGGAATTAATCATCGGACTGGAAGTTCATGCTCAGGTTTCTTCAAATGCCAAATTGTTTTCAGGGGCTGCGACGGAATATGGCGCGGAGCCTAATACGCAAGTGTCACTTGTTGATGCGGGAATGCCGGGCATGCTGCCCGTAATCAATGAGTTTTGCGTCGAGCAGGCTGTAAGAACAGGGCTTGGGCTTAACGCTCAAATCAACTTGTTCTCGCGATTTGACCGCAAGAATTATTTCTATGTTGACCTACCGCAAGGCTATCAGATTTCACAGTTCGAGCATCCGATTGTGGGTGAGGGAGAAATTGAAATTCATCCCGAAGATGGTGATGCTGTTAAGGTCGGGATTGAGCGGCTGCATCTGGAACAGGATGCTGGAAAATCCGTGCATGATTTGTCGGACGATGAAACTTACGTGGACCTTAACCGTTCGGGCGTTGCGCTCATGGAAATTGTTTCCAAACCGGATATGCGCAGCCCCGAAGAGGCATCAGCCTATGTGGACAAGCTTCGCGGGATTGTCCGCGCGCTTGGCACCTGTGACGGTGATATGGAAAAGGGTAATCTGCGCGCTGATGTGAATGTATCCGTACGCAGGCCGGGCGGTGAGCTTGGAACGCGCTGCGAGATTAAAAATGTCAATTCGCTGCGCTTTATTCGTCAGGCCATTAATCACGAAGCACGCCGCCAGATCGAAATTATCGAGGCTGGCGGCACGATTGATCAGGAAACCCGTCTCTATGACAGTGTTAAAAATGAGACCAGATCTATGCGCTCCAAAGAGGATGCTCATGATTACCGTTATTTCCCGGATCCTGACCTTTTACCGCTTCAGCTTGAGCAAAGCTTTGTTGATAATATCAAGGCTACTCTGCCGGAACTTCCAGATGCACGTAAGGCGCGATTTGTGGAAGAATTTGGTATCCCGGCTTATGATGCCGGTGTTTTGACCGCTGATAAGGTGACGGGTGATTATTATGAAACCACGGCCAAAGGACGTGATGGTAAAATTGCGGCCAATTGGGTTATGGGCGAGTTGTTCGGCGCGCTGAATAAAGCCGGGATTGATTTGGCTGACAGCCCTGTATCCGCTGAGAACCTCGGCGGGCTTTTAGACCGTATTGCCGATAACACGATTTCCGGGAAAATCGCTAAAACTGTCTTTGAAAAAATGTTCGAAGGTGGCGGCAGCGCTGATGAAATCATCGAACGTGAAGGTCTGAAGCAAGTCACCGACACAGGCGCTATCGAAGCTATGGTGCAAGAGGCCCTTGATGCTAATCCGGCACAGGTCGAAAAGGCCAAGCAAAATCCGAAATTGCTTGGGTTCTTTGTTGGTCAGGTCATGAAGGCCAGCGGCGGGAAGGCCAATCCGCAAGCTGTAAACCAAATCCTGCGGGCAAAGCTGGGGCTCTAGCGTTAGGACGATATTTACATCTCTGGCGGACATTTAAGTTTGCAGGAGGATAATATGGAAACTCAAACCAAAGAGCAGCAGATTGCCCTGTACCGAAAACTGCAGGTCGTAAGCCCCGCGGTTATGTTGCTGATCGCAGCGGTTATTTACTGGAAACTTCCCAGGCAAGACATGGGGCATATCATAGCTGGCATTGTGGCCTTTATGGCAGTACCGGACTTTTTCCTGTTTAAATTTATGGCAGATCGCCTGGAAAATAAGTCGTGAAACTACAGGAAGGCCCGGCATTCGGGGCTCTTATTATTGGGACGGGTGTTGCGTTTCTGGTTTGGCAGAAAACAGCCAAGCCTGGTATGGCTATAGGCGCTGGGTTACTTGTGGCTATTGCTGATTATATACTGGTTATAGCCATTAAAAAGCTATTTAAAAAATAGCTCCCCTCTTGATTTGAACCAGGTGATATTGTGTAAGCCTGTTTAATGAATTGAATAAGGCTTAAGCTATGCCCCTGAACACAGATAAATCATCATCCGTTACAGATGCTCTCATGACTCGTATTACAGTCAGAGATTTTCTGGATAAGCCCGTGCCTGATGATGTACTTAAGGGTATTTTTGAGACTGCCCGGCGGACGGCTTCCGGAGGTAATCTGCAGCCTTGGCGCATCCATGTGATGACAGGCGAGGCGCTGGACAAATTTCGCAATGATGCTCTGGCTAAAATGATGAAGGGGCAAATGGAAAAGGAAACCCATCCGGCTTATCCAAGTCCGCTTTGGGAACCGCAGCGATCCTGGCGCTACAAACTTGGTGAAGACATGTATGGCCTTGTCGGTATTCCAAGAGAGGATAAGCCTGCAAGGATGCGATGGCTCGCGAATAATGTCCGATTTTTCGGGGCGCCTGTTGGAATTATAATTACGGGCAATAAAAAACTGGGTATGCCGCAACATCTGGATATCGGCATTTATGTTCAAAGCCTGATGCTGTTGGCGCGTGAGGCAGGGCTGCATACAGCTCCTCAGGGCTGGTGGCGTATATGGCCGGATACGGCCAGAGAACACTTGGATTTCCCCGGTGATGAGGAAGTGCTCGTGGGCATGTCTCTGGGCTATGGAAATCCGGATGCTAAGGTCAATGACTTATGGGCTGACCGGGCTGAACTTAACGAATTAGTTCATTTTTATAGCTAGTTTGCGAAAACTTCACAAAAAAGGGGCTTTTGATTCCGACAAAAAGCTTTATAGTCCCGTTTAGATTGAGAGTGAACAGATGACTATTAATGACTTTAAAGAAATCCTCATTGCGATAGTGATTTTCTTTATTACATTTTTACTGGGCGGTTAGTCCTACAGAGACTTTGCTTTTTGTGCATTAAGGGTGATCTGCGCCCAGTTCTGTGTGGCCAGACTCTTTTTATCCACTACCCAGGAACCTCCGACCGCTACGACGCTTGGAATGTCTAAATAATCTCTAACCATGTCCGCTTTTATCCCGCCTGTTGGCATAAAGGTAATTTGCGGCAGTGGCCCCGAAAGCGCTTTGAGTGCCGGAATGCCGCCATTAGCTTCAGCCGGGAAGAATTTCTGAACCTCAAAGCCATATTCCAAAAGCGTAACGGCTTCGCCAGCTGTGCTGATACCCGGAATTGCAGGTATAGCGCTTTTGACTAGATGTTCCGCAAGACGTGCTGATGTGCCCGGCGTTACAATGAAGTCAGCACCTATATCCGCGCATTGGTCAATCTGATCCGTCGTAATAACCGTGCCAACTCCAACGACCATATCCGGCATGTTTTTGATGATGGTCTTGATAGCTGGGATGGCAGCGTCTGACCGCAAGGTAATTTCAACTACATTACAGCCGCCTTTGAGCAAGGCTTCTGCCATGGGAAGGGCGTCATTTGTGTCATGGATAGTGATTACCGGGACGACTTGAACATCGGATAGTTGGGAGAGAATCTTTTTCATGGGCGCTCTATAGACGAGTTTTTTAAAAAGGGAAGCGCTTGCGCATTCTCGGTCTAATTCGTAGACACCTGCTATGACTATTACGATTACGGACGTTGCACGCCGGGCTGGCGTATCCATGAAAACCGTTTCACGGGTTATGAATAATGAAAACAGTGTTTCGGAGAAGACCAGACAAAAAGTCAAAGATGCAGCCCGAGAACTGAACTACACGCCTAATCTGGCCGCGCGAGGGCTCGCAAGTTCTAAATCCTATTTGATCGCCATGCTTTATGACATCCCATCGCCCGGATATACGATTGATATCCAGAAGGGCGCAACGAGAGCCTGCCGCGAACATGGCTATCATTTGATCGTAGAGCCGCTGGATGTCAGTCAGCCTGATTTCATGGACCATATTGAAAACCTACTGGGCCATTTGCGTGTAGATGGCGTGATATTGGCGCCGCCTCTTTGTGATCGCCCAGAAGTGGTTCAGCTTTTATCACGCCGTAACGTGAGTTACATACCCATAGCGCCGTCCAGTCATCACGGGGATATCCCTGTCGTCAAAATGGATGATGAGCGCGCGGCGCGAGAAATGACCCATCATATTATCGGGCTTGGTCACAAGGATATCGGATTTATCAAAGGGCATCCGCGCCACAGTGCTAGCGCTTTAAGATATCAGGGATTTCGAGAGGCTATGCGCAGTTCAGGCTTGAGAATCAACCCGGATTGGGTTGTTGAGGGTGAGTTTACATACAGGTCAGGGGCAGAGGCTGGACGAAGGATTTTAGAGGGCGCAGAGCGGCCCACGGCCATCTTTGCCAGTAATGACGACATGGCCGCAGGCGTCGTCTCCATCGCCGCTCGCTTGGGCCTGTCAGTTCCTGAAGATATTTCAGTCTGTGGATTTGACGACACGCCGCTGGCCAGCTCTGTCTGGCCGCAGCTTACAACAATTCGTCAGCCTGTTCGTGATATGGGCTTCAAAGCAGCTGAGCTTCTCTTAAAAGCGCGCGAAGAGCATAACATTAGCGCTTTTGTTTTAGATCACGAACTTGTTGCGCGTGAGTCATGTGTGGCGCCAAAAGAATAAATTGACAGCGCTGTCATAGCTATTTTATTATAGCTCCGCTAAGGTTACCTTAGACAACGGAGCGACTATGTCTGAAACTCAATCCAAACCCGATGATGGTAGCAGTGAATCCCAATCTGCATTCGTGCCTGTTGAGGCATTTGATCTTGTTGTTTTCGGGGGAACTGGGGACTTAGCGCGCCGGAAATTGATCCCGTCGCTTTATCACCGTTTTTGTGACGGGCAGATACCCGAAAATAGCCGCATTGTCGGGACGTCACGCTCGGACCGCTCAGGGATAGAGTACCGAAAAATTATCAGTAAGGCGTATAAAGAATTTTCAAGTGGTGATGATTATGACACTTCTTGTTGGGATGATTTCGAGCAAATGGTTGATTATGTCCCGCTGGATGTCGCTGATAAAGATGCGGACTGGAAGTCTCTCGGCAAAGCTCTGTCAAAAAACAAAGAGCGTATCCGGGTGTTTTATCTGGCTGTTCCCCCGGAATTATTTGTCGGTATTTGTCAGGGATTAAAGGCTGCCGGTCTGGTCACGAAAAATTCAAGAGTTGTTTTAGAGAAGCCTTTGGGTACCGACTATGATTCCGCCAAATCCATTAATGAAGGCGTCCGTGCTGTATTCGACGAAAACCGGATTTACCGTATTGATCACTATCTGGGTAAAGAGACGGTACAAAATCTTTTAGTTCTGCGTTTCGGGAATATCCTTTTGGAACCTCTTTGGTCGAACCGCGCCATTGACCATATTGAAATTACGGCTGCCGAATCTATCGGTGTTGGAGGCCGCGGGGCTTATTATGACGGGGCAGGGGCGCTTCGGGACATGGTGCAAAATCATCTCTTACAGCTCCTTTGCTTAACCGCCATGGAAACACCGGCTTCGTTAGATGCAGATGATGTGCGGACGGAAAAGTTGAAGGTCTTACGGGCATTACGGCCTATCACGTCAGAAAACGCGGCTAACCATACGGTTCGCGGCCAATATGCCAGGGGCAAGGTCAATGATGAGGTCATGGCCGACTATCTTACCGATGTGGGCGTTGACTTTTCTGAAACAGAAACTTTTGTAGCTATTAAAGCGCATATTGATAATTGGCGCTGGGCGGGTGTGCCAATTTACCTTCGTACAGGTAAACGCATGGCAACACGCCGATCCGATATTGTCATCCAGTTCAAGCCCGTACCGCATTCCGTATTTGGCGATACACATTTAAATGCCAACCGTCTGGTTATCCGCTTGCAGCCTGATGAAGCTGTCCGGTTATGGCTTGAAATTAAAGAGCCGGGGGCAGGTGGTATGCGTCTGAAAACTGTACCGCTAAACCTGACATATGCTGACAATTTCACGGTGCGTTACCCCGATGCCTATGAACGGCTTTTGATGGATGTTGTTCGCGGAAATCTGTCATTATTCATGCGCGGTGATGAAGTGGAAGCGGCCTGGAAATGGGTGGATAGCATATTGGCGGCATGGGGCGAATCCGAACAGCGCCTTGAACTTTATCAGGCAGGACAGGACGGCCCTGAAGAAGCCCATGATATGCTCAGTCGATATGGTCATAAATGGGTCTGAATATTATGGATACGGCGCCTAAAATACAAATATATGATAATCGGCCTGATTGTTTTAAGGCTTCGACGCGGATCATCGCCGAGCAGATGATCTCAGCTATCAATCTGCGGGGCAGGGCTGTCCTGGCCTTATCCGGTGGATCCACACCTATTCCGGTCTATGAAGCCTTGTCAAAACTGGACTTGCCTTGGGAAAATGTGACTGTTGTACTGGTCGATGAGCGGGTCACTCATGATGAGGCCGGGTCAAACATGTCCATGATCAAAGCTCAGTTACAACAAAGAAAAGCGGCTAAAGTTTCAATGATAGGCCTTGAAGATGAGCGGGCAGTCGCCGCGCTTGCGCCGTTTGACCTATGTCTGATGGGTATGGGAACAGATGGGCATACAGCCAGCTGGTTCCCTGGATCGATCGGGTTGAAAAAGGCGCTTGATCCGGCGGCGGAAAATTTCACCGCTTCAATTCATGCAAATGGATGTCCGGGGGCTGGGTCTTATCCAAACCGCCTGACCCTGACATTGCCTGCTGTGATGGATGCCAAGGCCTTACTCTTACTGATGACGGGTAAAGAAAAACGTGACGTTTTTGAGTCCGCAGTGCAGGCCGATAGTCTTGATAAGCCCGTAAAGGCGTTGATGGCGGCTGGTAAGCGGCTGACCGTAATCTGGGCCCCTTAGGAGCATACATGCACGCCGTCATAGCTAAAGTTACTGAGCGCATAATCAGCCGTTCGAAAAAAACGCGGGCGGGTTATCTGGCTCAAGTTGAAGCCGGATATCGCGAAGGCCCTCGCCGGAAGTTTCTATCCGAAGGGAATTTGGCTCATGCAGCCGCAGCCTGTCCGCTTCATGAAAAGACAGAAATACTCGGCGCTCAATGGGCAAATTTGGCCATTGTTACCGCCTATAATGATATGTTGTCAGCGCATCAGCCATTTGAAAAATTCCCGCCCCTGATAAAACATGCCGCCAGACGTAATGGCGCAACGGCGCAAGTGGCCGGCGGTACGCCCGCTATGTGCGACGGGGTTACGCAAGGCAAGGACGGTATGGAATTATCCATGCTTTCTCGTGATACAATCGCTATGAGCACGGCCGTGGCGCTCTCTCATGATATGTTTGACGCATCTATCCTGTTGGGTGTTTGCGATAAAATTGTGCCTGGGCTTTTAATCGGCGCGCTACGATACGGACATTTGCCGGCAATTTTTGCGCCTGCCGGGCCTATGCCTTCGGGTATCCCCAATCCAGAAAAGGCCAGGATCCGGCAGCAATTTGCGCTCGGTGAGGTGGGGCGTGAAGAATTGCTCAAAGCTGAATCTGCATCATATCATGCACCGGGAACCTGTACATTTTACGGAACGGCTAACTCCAATCAAATGCTTATGGAAATCATGGGGTTGCAATTGCCCGGCTCAAGTTTCGTTCATCCGAACACACCACTGCGTGACGCCATAACGGCGCAGACAACGCGCCGCGCGGTTCAGATCACCCATCTGGGCGATAGCTATACGCCCGCCGGAAAAGTCATTGATGAAAAGGCTATCGTCAATGGTCTGGTCGGCCTTATGGCGACAGGCGGATCAACTAATCTGGCTATCCATATGGTGGCGATTGCCCGCGCCGCCGGAATTCTGATTGATTGGGATGACTTTGCGGATATCTCCGCGGTAGTCCCGCTCATATGTAAGGTTTATCCAAACGGCATTGCCGATGTGAACCATTTCCACGCCGCAGGCGGTATGGCTTATCTGATCGGGGAACTCATTGCTGAAGGTCTTGTTCATAAGGATGTGACGACTATTGCAGGCGATGACGGCTTGCTTGCCTATACGCGAGAGCCCATTAAAAATGGGCATGCCGAGCCGGATTATGTCCTCTGGCGCAACGGCCCCACTGAGAGTCTTGATGCGGAAATTTTGACGGATTTTAAAGCGCCGTTTCGACCTGATGGCGGCCTGCGACTACTCAAGGGCAATATTGGCCGAAGCATTATGAAAGTATCGGCGGTCAAGCGTGATAATTGGCGGGTTGAAGCCCCGGCTATTGTTGTCGATCATCAGGATGAGCTTGTTGCGCTACATAAAGCCGGGGAACTTGAGAGAGATTTTATTGCCGTTCTGCGGTTTCAAGGCCCAAAAGCGAACGGCATGCCTGAGCTGCATAAACTGACGCCAATATTGGGGGCCTTGCAGGATAAGGGCTTTAAAGTCGCGCTGGTTACAGATGGCCGTATGTCCGGCGCATCCGGGAAGTTCCCGGCGGCCATACATATGGTGCCTGAAGCTCTGGAGGGCGGTCCGATCGGCCAGATCCAAAATGGAGATCTGATTTGTCTGGATCCAATGAATAATTCCGTAGAGGTAAAGGACGTGGATTTATCAAAGCGCGATCATGCAAAAATGCCGAAACATAACCTTTCAGCTATTACAGGTATGAATATGTTTGCTCCTATGCGCGCTGCGTCGCGGAGCGCCGAGGAGGGTGCTTCATTCCTTGGCGAAGCTGAGTGGATGTCTTGATCAGATTAAGCGTTAATCTCTAGCTTGCATTACGACTGTCTTTTTGCCATTTTGCCCTGACTAGGGGAAATATATATGGCGGGAAAAAACAGGTTACATCCTATTCCAAAACCGGAAGGCGTGCCGTTTTTGGGCAATGTGTTTTCCGTTAATTCAGACGCCCCGCTTCAAAGCCTGATGAAAATATCCAAAGAACAGGGGCCTCTGTTCTGGCTGGATATGATGGGAACGCCCATCATGATCGCGTCCGGTCCTGAAATCGTTAAAGAGCTTTGTGATGAAACCCGGTTTGATAAAACTGTTCGCGGGCCCTTAAAAAGAGTTCGGGCCATTGGCGGTGACGGCCTGTTTACGGGTGATACAGTCGATCCGAACTGGTCAAAAGCCCACAATATTTTAATGCCAACATTTTCGCAAAAAGCGATGGAGGAATATTTGCCGATGATGGCGGACATTGCCACGCAATTAATGCTGAAATGGGAACGCCTGAATGCTGATGAGGAAATTGATGTCGTTCGGGATATGACCGGGCTCGCCCTTGATACAATCGGTTTATGCGGCTTTGATTATCGGTTTAATTCCTTTTACCGGGAGGACTTTCACCCCTTTATCGACTCTCTGACAAGGACCCTTGAGACCTGTATGATGTTTAAGGGCTTGCCTTTTGAAAAAGTAAAAATGGCGCAGCGTATTTCGCAGATGAATACGGATGTGTCCTATATGAATAAATTGGTCGATGATATAATCGCCGAGCGCCGCCGCAAAGGCGGACAGCAGAAAGACCTTTTGAATTTCATGTTGGCAGGCGTTGATCCGGTAAGTGGCGAAAGCCTGTCTGACGAAAATATCCGTTTCCAGATAAACACCTTTTTGATTGCAGGCCATGAAACCACATCAGGCCTGTTGTCATTCACATTATATTATCTCCTCAAACATCCTCAGGTTCTGGCCAGGGCAAGGGCAGAAGTGGATGAAGTGTTAGGCAATAATATTGGCCGCGCCCCTACGATCGCACAGGTTGGTAAACTGGAGTATACGCGGGCAGTATTGTTGGAAGCGCTACGGTTATGGCCGACAGCGCCAGCCTTTAGTGTTTCGCCGTTTAAGGATGAAATTGTTGGCGGAAAATATCCTATTCCAAAAGGGACATTCGTAACGGTATTAATTCCAAGCCTGCACCGGGATACAGCTATATGGGGGGATGATCCGGATAGCTTTGATCCGGACCGTTTTTCACGAGAAGCCGAGTCCAAAAGACCAGCTTATGCCTATAAACCTTTTGGAAATGGACAAAGAGCCTGTATTGGACGTCAGTTTGCTCTGCAGGAAGCTGTGGTTGTTCTAGGGATGATTTTACAGAGGTTTGCCCTCTATGATCCCCATGGTTATGAGCTGGATATCAAGGAAACCCTGTCGTTAAAACCTGAAGGTTTTATGATTAAAGCGCGGCTGCGCGAGGGGCTGATCCGCGACGGAGGCGATCCGGCGGAGGAGATTACTGAAACCCCGAAACAGCAACGCCAAAAGCATGGCGGAAAACTCACCATACTTTATGGGTCTAATCTGGGGACTTCCGAAGCATACGCCCATGAGCTGGCTCAGGCCGGTGATTTGAATGGGTTTGATACCACATTAGCAGATCTTGATAGTCATGCAGAGGGACTGCCCACATCAGGTCTCGTGATTATCGTAACGGCGTCTTATAACGGAGCTCCGCCGAATAATGCCATCCGGTTTGTTGAGGCATTGAAAGTCGCAAAGCCCGGCTGGGCTAAGGATGTCACATACGCTGTTTTTGGATGTGGTAACCGGGACTGGGCATCAACATTTCAAACCATTCCCCGGTTGATTGATCAGCGTCTGGAAGAGCTTGGCGGGGCGCGGTTTGCTAATCGTGCAGAGGGGGATGCGCGAGAGGATCTATCAGGGCAGTTCCATGAATGGTTTGATGATTTATGGCCTAAGATAGGGTCTGCGCTTAAGCTGGATATCGATTTCACCTCGGCCGCTGAGGCAGAACCACTCTATGATGTTCAAATCGCGGAAAGCGTAACAGCCCACCCTGTGGCGATGCAGGCCGGGGCTGTGCCAATGTCTATTACAGCTAATTATGAGCTTCAAAATAAGTCCGGCAAAAACCCATCTGAGCGCTCTACCCGGCATGTGGAAGTCCGCTTGCCAGATGACGTGACTTATGAGCCGGGCGATCATCTCTGCGTCATTCCGGTTAACAGTCCTGAACTTGTGGATAGAGCCTTAAAACGTTTTGGCTTTGATAAGCAGACTTACATACGGGTAAATGTAACGGGCGGACGTCGCAGTCCGTTTCCTAATGGCAGTACATTTTCACTGAAGCGCCTCGCCGAAGTTTATGGCGAATTACAGGCGGTAGCGACCCGGAAGGATATAGCGGTTCTGGCGGCTAATACACGATGTCCTGATACGATTTCTAAACTCAAGCTTTGGGCAAAACCTGCCGAGGATGGTATTGATCGATATCGGGACGAAGTGTTTTTAAAGCGGCGTTCCGTTTTAGATATTCTGGAACAGTTTCCGGCCTGCGAACTACCCTTTGCCGTGTTTCTGGAAATGATTCCGTTTTTGACGCCGCGTTATTACTCAATATCATCTGCGCCCAAATACAAGCCCGGACATTGTTCTATCACCGTGGGGGTTGTTGAAGGCGAAGCCTATTCCGGAAACGGCATCTATCACGGCGTTTGTTCCAGCTATCTGTCCCGTTCTCAAATCGGCGATACCATTTATGCTACGGTTCAAAAGCCTACAACGCCGTTCCGTTTGCCGAAAAATTCCGAAACACCGATTATAATGATCGGGCCGGGAACAGGCCTCGCGCCATTTAGAGGTTTCTTGCAGGCCAGACGCTTACAAAAAGATGCAGGCCAGACATTGGGCGAGGCCATGTTATTCTTTGGGTGCCGCCATCCTAATCAGGATTTTATATATGAAGATGAGCTCGAGGCTGCTGTCAAAGATGGATTGGTTGAGCTTCATACGGCGTTTTCCCGAAAGACCAAGAAGCGTATTTATGTACAGGATCGCCTAAGGGAAAAAGGATATGATGTCTGGCAGCTTATCGAAAAGGGCGCGATTATATATGTTTGCGGCGATGGAGCAGCCATGGAACCGGATGTCAAACGGGCTTTAGCGCTGTTATATGCGGGGGAAAAAGAAGTGAGCCTCGAGGCCGGTTTTGCCTGGATGGATGATATGGCCAAAGAGGGCCGCTATGTGCTGGATGTCTGGGCTGGGTGATTGATCATCAAATATTGCTAAACTGAAGCTCTGCAAGGCGCGCATATAATCCGCCTTTCTTCATTAGCGCTTTATGAGTCCCTTCGCCTACGATTTTGCCATTATCCATAACGATAATTCTATCCGCCTGTTTTACAGTTGCGAGCCGGTGGGCAATGACCAGAGTTGTTCGGTCTTTAGATAATGTTTCAAAGGCTTTTTGTACGGTTTGCTCGCTCTCGGCATCCAGCGCACTTGTCGCTTCATCCAGTAGCAAAATAGGAGCGTCACGCAATATGGCTCTCGCGATTGCAATACGTTGTCTTTGCCCTCCAGATAAAGTCGTCGCCCGTTCGCCGAGATCCGTTTCGTATCCTTGGGGCAGGGCCATGATAAAATCATGAGCATAAGCGGCCTTAGCGGCTTCAATGACGTCGCTGTCTGTCGCGCCCTCGCGCCCATAACGGATATTGTCCATAGCGGAGCCTGAGAATAAAGGCGTGTTTTGCTGTACGATGGCGAATTGCTGTCGCAGAACCTTAGGGTTCATATGGGTAATATCGATACCGCCGAGTGAGATAGCGCCGGAATGGATGTCATAAAATCTAAGCATTAATTGATAGATTGTAGATTTACCGGCGCCTGATGGGCCAACAAAAGCTATGGTCTCGCCGGGATTTACTGTGAAGGATAATCCATCGAGAACCGTGTCATCCGGGCGGGATGGATAGTTGAAGCTGACATTGTCGAAACGAATGTCCATAGGCTCATCCGGTGTTTGCGGGTTCTCGGGGCTGGCAATGTCAGGGTCTTCTGCGAGAATTTCCATAAGCCGTTCGGAAGCACCTGAAGCGCGTAAAAGATTGGTCCAGGTCTCCGTCAGCATAGACAGGTTGGACAATGCAAAAAAAGCATAGAAGGAAAACTGAAGAATATCCCCGCCTGTCATAGTGCCATTGACGACCTCTTGAGCCCCGTACCACAGGATCAAAACTATGCCGCCCAGCGCCACAGCAAAAATAATGGCGGTCATGATTGTTCGAATCGTGATTCGTTTTTTGTGTGTGTCATAGGTGGAATTGACGACCTGCGTAAAAGCGGCATCTTCAAAATCTTCGCGGCTAAAGGCCTGTACGGTTTGCACTGCCGAAAGGCTTTCTCCCGCGCGGGCAGAGGCATCGGCCAATCGATCTTGGCCATCCCGAGATAAATTCCGGATCATGCGTCCAAAGACAATTACCGGAATTAATATGAAAGGGCCTATGGCCATAACCATAAGCGCCATTTTCCAATTGGTGATGAACATCATGATAATAGCGCCGATAGCGACGGCGAGGGCCCGAATGCCAAATGAAATTGAACCTGTAACGACGGTTTCAATCAAAGTTGTGTCAGTGGTCAGTCGCGACAGAACTTCGCCTGTACGAACCCGTTCAAAATAAGATGGTGAAAGCTTGAGCAAGTGGGAGTAAACGGCGTTTCGAATATCAGCGATCACTCTCTGGCCCAGGGTCGTGATCAGAAAGGCGCGCATAGGACCCACAACGGCATATATGGCCACGAAAATGAATGCTATTTTGAAATAGGGTGTCAGGTCCCCTGCGCCGCTGACATTAATACGGCGGCACATTTCAACGCTTTGTGCTGTCTCGTTATTAAAACCGCAATCGACAATAAGCTTTGCCAAAGAGGGAATTGCGAGCGTGGCTATGGATGACAGGGTTAGAAATATCAGGAAAAGCGTCAGCCAGATAGGATAGCGTGCTATAAACGGCCAGATTCGCAGAAGTGGACGCAGGCTGCGCGATTTTCCGCGATGGCCTTTTTCTTGGTCTATTTTCGCTAAATAGGCGGCCGCGCCGCTGCGGTGATGTCTTGTTTGAGTTTCAGCCATGAGGTTGTTCTATAAAGATTTCTACATTAGCGCCGCTGTGACATAATAGACACATCTTATTCAATTTTCTTCATATGCTATTTTTTCTATAGGCAATTCAAAAAAAGCGGGTTAGAAAAATCTATAAAAAATAAACATCGCGGGAGGAATATATATGTCAAGGCATAAGCTGATGTCGGCCGTTTCAATTTTGGCTGTTACTGTTGGAGGTCTGGCAACGCCGACCATCGCTCAAGATAATTATGAAGATGAAATCATCGTCGTGGCGACAAAACGTGCCACGAGTATTCAAGATGTTCCGATCGCGGTTACGGCGATTCAGCCAGAGCAGATTGAAAAGCAGGGCATTGTTAATATTCAAAATCTGACTAGTGTGGCGCCGAGTTTCTCAACATCCAATGCACAAACTTCATCAGGAACAGTTGTTCTTCGGATTCGCGGCGTTGGTACCACATCAAACAATATCGGTTTTGAATCTGCTGTCGGTGTGTTTATTGACGGTGCTTATCAATCCCGCCCAGGTGTAGCTTTGGGCGAATTTGTCGATGTGGAAAGTGTTGAAGTCTTGCGCGGGCCGCAAGGTACTCTATTTGGACGAAACACATCAGCTGGTGCTTTGAACGTTCGCAATGTTAAGCCTCAAATCGGCGAAACAGGTGGTTTCATAAACGCCACATATGGCAATTATAATCATGTTAGCCTGCAAGGTGCTGTCAACATTCCATTGTCAGATACGCTGGCTGCCCGCGTCACCGGCGCCATTCGTAATCGTGATGGATATGTAGATATTCATAACGGCGCAGGGACAAAAATTGGTGAGTCCAACGAAGTTGATCAGGAAATGATTCGGGCCCAATTGGGTTATGAAGGTTCGAAACTCGATGGCCGGGTTATAGTAGACTATACGCAAAGCAATGCGGTTTGCTGTTCGGCTATAGAAGTGCTGCAGTCGGGTCTTGAAACAGGCGGCCTGCTCAACTTTGCAGGTCTTGGTCCCCGGGGCGGTATGTCAGCGCCTTTTGTAGCTAGCAGCGCGACTGATACGGCTGGCGCTCAAGCCGCTGTGGATGAGCTGTACGCCACATCAAGCCGGGTGCCTAAACCTTCCATGGAACAGTTAGGTTTCACAGGTGAGTTTAAACTTGCTCTGTCTGACAGTACAGATCTGGTCTATGTGGGTTCATACCGCGAATATGAAGCCGGTGAACAATATGATTCTGTATGGTTTGGATATATTTAATGTATTACCGGGAAGTGAAACGACAATTGATACTCTCACTCAGGAACTTCGCGTTCAAGGTAGTGCCATGGATGACCGCCTAGATTGGCTAGTCGGGCTTTACTATTCTGATGAGGATATCGCGCAAAGCACCAAGTTCGGGCTTGGGGATCATTATGACAATCTCATGGGGGCTTTAGTAGCTGGCGCGCTGGCAGGATCCGGGATCCCAGGGGTTAACCCGTTTGCGTTAGGTCCAACGCCTTACGAAACCATTACAGGTGTTGATCCGGCTGTTGTGAGGGCAACAAATAATTACACGCAAAATAGTGAAAGCTTTTCTATTTTCACGCACAATATTTTTGACGTGACTGACGATTTGAGCGTTACTGTTGGTTTGCGCTGGTCTGATGAAAGTAAGGATGGCGGTTTTAATCAAACAGATGTCAATAATCCACTTTGCCTGGCAACGCTTGGTAACTTAAATACCGGTTTTGCAGGGGCTCTTGTCGGGGCAGGCGTACCGCCCGCAGCCGTGCCGAATTTTGTTCCGTCGATTTTTGGCCTTGGATGTTTTGCGTTTACGGCGCCAGCTGACCTTCCTCAGGCAGCAGTTCTGCCATTACCGCGCAGCTTTGATAGCACATTCGAAGATGATGAGCTGATTTACACAGGTAAACTGGCTTATGAGTTTAACAATGATGCAACGGCTTATGCAAGTTTTACCCATGGCTATAAGTCGGGTGGTTTCAACCTTGATTCTACGGCGGCTATTCCCGTTGCTGGTGTATCTGACCCGCGCTTTGATTCTGAAGAAGTTGATGCCTATGAGATTGGTCTGAAATCCAAATTTGCTGATGGGCGCGTGACTTTGAACATCGCGGCTTTCTTGGAGGAATTTACAAACTTCCAGGTTCTGGAATTCACTGGGGCTCAGTTTGTAACTTTCAATGTTCCAAAAGCCGAAACTTCGGGCGTTGAAATTGAAACTGTCGTTCGTCCAATGGATGCTCTGACGCTATCAGGCGGCTTGACCCTTTTGGATGCTAATTATCCGGATGATTGTGCTGGAACGTTGACAGTGGTCAATGTGACATCGCTATGCGGTAACACGCTGACCAACGCGCCTAAGACTGTTGGTATTCTCGGTGCTAATTATGAAGGCAGTCTCAGTAATAGTCTGGACTTTTTCTTGAACGGGCAAATGCGATATGAAGGGGATCGCCGGACTTCGACACAAGCTGTCGTACTGGCAACTCAGACGCCAAATCCGTTTGATGTTCAAGAAAGTACTGTCAAAATTAATCTTCGGGCCGGTATCGGAAACGAAGATTCAGGCTGGGGTCTGGAAGCTTGGGCGACTAACCTGACCAATGAAGTTACCCGCGGCGTGACCTTTAATACGGTCTTGCGCAGTGGTTCACGGTCTACT
>JAHDGM010000077.1:3518-6136 GCA_020627655.1 Hellea sp. | reverse complement strand
AGGATCGTTTACAACCTCGACATCCTGCCATGAAAGACTGCCTGTACGCGGCCCGGCCAAGGCTTTGGCAACAGCCTCTTTAGCCGCAAACCGCTTGGCATAATAGGCCGCACTGCCTGACTTTCCCTCACAATAAGTTTGTTCTGATTTGGTGAAAATCTTGTTTTTAAACCGATCTCCGAACTTTTCGATAGAGCTCTCTATCCGGCGGATATCACACAGATCTGTTCCGATCCCCACTATCATTGAGACGTATCCCGGGCATCATCCATACATTTGCGCATTTCTGAAATGGCGTCTTCAAGCCCCATGAAAATCGCCTCACCAATGATGTAATGGCCGATATTCAGCTCCATCAGCTCTGGGATCGCTGCAATTTCACCTACATTATCAAAAGTGATTCCATGCCCTGCATGAACTTCAAGGCCGAGCTCCTGTCCCAGTTTCGCACCATCCTGCATGGCCTTTAATATCTTAGCTGCCGTGTCTTCATCACCAGCATCAAGTGCGTGCGCATAAGCGCCCGTATGAATTTCGATAACAGGGGCCCCTGACGCTGCGGCTGCCCGGATCTGACTCTCATCGGCTTCGATAAAAAGCGATACCCGCGATCCGTTATCCGATAGCTCCCGAATAATCGGCGTAATCGTATTATGAAGACCCGCTACATCCAACCCGCCTTCTGTGGTACGTTCCTCGCGGCGCTCGGGCACCAGGCAAATAGCATGAGGTTTTATGCGTTTGGCAATCTCAACCATATCATCCACGGCCGCAATTTCCATGTTCAGAGGGATATCCTCAGCCTCGCACAGCATTTGCAGCCGTTCCATATCATCATCGCGGATATGCCGACGGTCTTCGCGTAAATGCGCAGTGATGCCATCTGCGCCAGCCTGAATAGCGGCAAAAGCACCGGCCACTGGATCAGGATGCTCGCCCCCACGCGCGTTTCTGACTGTTGCTATATGGTCAATATTGACCCCGAGACGAAGCTTGGGTGATGTCACTTGAGACCTCGGCTACCAGGTTTTATCGCAGGTATATTTTCAAGTTCCGGCGGAAGACTGTCTGCCTCATAGGCTGGAAACTTTCGAGCTGCCAAGCTGATCAGCGGCACACCAATGTCTGCATCCCCGCCTGAGCGATCAAAAATACAGGCTCCGCCAATGACTTTAGCCCCGGTTTTTTCGATGGAGCCTATACATTCTCGTGATGACAAGCCGGTAGTGACAATATCTTCAACCATTAGAACCTTTTGTCCCTTTTCCAGGGCAAAGCCGCGGCGCAAGGTGAACTCGCCGTTTTCCCGCTCCGTAAAAATAGACTCAAGTCCCATATGGCGCGCTGTTTCATATCCCGGGATTATGCCGCCCATAGCCGGAGCAACAATGATATCGGGCGCCACGTCCAGCTGGGTTTTGACTTTCTCAGCCAGGGCCTTGCATAAAATTTCAGTTAGCCGCGGATTTTTAAATATGAATGCTTTTTGTAAAAAGACAGGGCTACGCAAACCTGATGACAGAATGAAATGTCCCTCTAACAGGGCTCCGGCCTCACGAAAAACATCGAGAACTTCATCTGTATTCATAGCAACCTCTACCCAAAGAATCGACGAGCTTAAACTTCGCCCATGGTACGCTGGGCAGCTACCACATAGGTACTCGCACGCAAAGCCGCAATGATCTGCATTAAATGTCGATTATCGGTCACTTCCAGATCAAAGATCATGTCAAAAAATGTCGTACTGCGCCTTACGGTCGTGATGTTAATAAGATTTCCGCCAGCTTCACCGATAATCTTGGTCACATCAGCCAAAGCACCAGGAACATGCTCGACTGTTGCCGTCACTCTGGCTGTAGAGGCTGCATGCTGGGCCGCGCGTCGCCAACCTATATCGAGCCAATCGTCAAAGTTATCCATGGATGCCAGAACATCACAATCAATGGTATGAATAATCACGCCTTTGCCAGGCTCTTGAATACCAACGATTCTGTCGCCCGGGATTGGAGAACAACAATTGGCAAAATGCAGACTTACACCGGCCGTCAATCCATCGCCTTTAACATATAATTTAGCTGTGGAATCCGTAATTGACTCACGATTGGCATAATTCTCAACGGCATTATCTTTTCGCCCAGGGAAAACTGCTTCCATAAATTGCGAATTGGACAAGTCACCCCGCCCTAAAGCTTCGTAAAGCTCCTCAACATTTTTCAGGCCCAGCCGTTTGAGCGCGTCTCCAATTGAGCTCTCGCTATAATCCTTATCTTCACGGGCAAAAGCGTGATCAGCCAGCATGGCGCCAATGCGTTGAAATTCCTGTGCTTCCCGGTCCCGGGTTAGTCGTCGTAAGGCTGAGCGTGCCTTTCCGGTCGCGACCATATTTTCCCAGTCAGGCTGCGGCTCTGGCTCACCGCCCCGAATGATTTTGACAACATCCCCGTTTTGCAGGCGCGTACGCAGCGGGCGTGAACGGTTATTGATGAGAGCGCCGATACAGGTATCGCCGATTTTGGTATGAACCGCATAGGCAAAATCAATGGGCGTGGCCCCGCGCGGCAGAGAAATTAACTCGCCTTTCGGCGTAAAAGTGAACACCTGATCAGCAAACATTTCCA
>JAHDGM010000077.1:0-3418 GCA_020627655.1 Hellea sp. | reverse complement strand
CCTAAAATTGTCGTATGAAGCGACTGATAACCATTGGGTTTGGGAACTGATATAAAGTCCCGGAAGCGAGCTGGCACGCAGCGATAATTGGTATGAAGTATGCCAAGCACTTTGTAACATGTTGCGCGATCATCAACGATCATACGAAATGCGTAAATATCGGCAACGTCTTCAAAGCCAATACCTTGTTTTTGCAGTTTGCGCCAGATTGCATAGGCACGCTTTTCACGGCCATAGATACGAGCTGTAATTTTTTCGCGATCCATCAAATCCCGTAGCGCCACGGACATCTGCGTAATGGCCGCTTTTTGATCTGTGCGCCAATCTTCTAGGCGCTTGGTTATACTTTGATAGGCCGATGGATTAAGATGTTGAAATGACAGGTCTTCTAGCTCAGAGCAGACGCTATCGACACCTATACGCCGCGCAAGTGGTGCATAAATATCCAGTGTTTCCCGCGATATCCTCTCACGAGATTCCTGTTTAGGGTGATATTGCAGGGTCCGCATATTATGCAGACGGTCACACAGTTTGACCAAAAGGACCCGAACATCCCGGCTCATGGCCAGTACAAATTTTTGAAAATTTTCCGCCTGTTGTCTCTGCCGCGATGCATTAGGCACAGACAGCTCGACCTGACCAAGCTTAGTCACGCCATCAACAAGCTGTGCTATTTCCTCGCCGAACATTTCAACAAGGTCTTCATAGGTCGCGGGCGTGTCTTCAAGAACATCGTGTAAAAGCCCCGTACAGATAGACGGAACGTCCAAATGCAGCGAGGCTAAAATACCTGCGACTTCAATAGGATGCGCATAATACGGGTCCCCGGAGTGCCGCATTTGCGACCCATGAGACTGGGTCGCATAGACATAGGCTTTGTTCAGCAAATTCTCATTGACGGAAGGGTCATATTCCCGAACCATATCCACGAGTTCATACTGACGTAGATAGCTGGTTTTCTTCGTATCAATGTCGACTGGCTTATTCACATAATGATCATACGCCGATCAGACTATCGGGGCAACGCCTTATCTTCCCCCAAGGGATGCCCCGATAGACCGCGGTTGCCCTATTGATCGTCCAGGGTTTTAGCCAAACGAATGAGCTGAATGAATTCAGCGCGATACCCATGTTCATCATCGCCTTTAGCTTGAGAGGCCAACTCTATCGCATCATCATAACTAAAGCCCTCTAATTGGACATCCCCGCGTAGTTTCTGACCAATGGCCGCAACCGCTGCTGCAAAGCGCGTGTCATCACTGGCCCGTGACAGTGAACGTTCCTGATCCGGCCCAATTGGGAAGGTCTGCAAAGTACTGGTATCGGCATTAGGAAGTTTATGGCGAATTTTAATGAAGGCGAATTCATCTGAGTCCGAAACGGTATCTACATCGTCAGTACTTGTATAGCGCAGATCATCAACGCTTATTGCCTTTGATCCAACTGGGGTCAGCTCATAAATTGCTGTCACATTATGCCCGGCACCAATTTCACCGGCATCAACCTTATCATTATTGAAATCCTGGCGTTTAAGCGCGCGAGTCTCGTACCCAATAAGCCTATACTCAGCAATCGTAGCAGGATTAAACTCCACCTGAATTTTCACATCCTTTGCAATGGTAATCAACGCACCGCCAGCTTCATCTGCCAGAACCTTGTTAGCCTCAGATAGACTATCAATATAGGCCGCAACGCCATTACCGTTTTGTGCCAGAGATTGCATTAGATGATCATTATAATTACCGTTACCAAAACCCAGAACAGACAGAAAAATGCCAGATTTACGTTTCTTTTCGATATAGCGCTTCATCTCATCCGGTGATGAAAACCCAACATTAAAATCACCATCAGTAGCCAGAATAACTCTGTTGACACCTTCATCATTAAAGTTCTCAGCGGCCTTATTATAGGCAAGTTCAAGCCCCGCCGCTCCAGCGGTTGACCCACCAGATCGAAGCTTGTTCAGCGCCGCATTGATTGTATTTTTATCACTGGCTGAGGTTGGTTCTAACACGGTTCCGGCGCTTCCGGCATAAGTTACGATAGAGACAGTATCATCTTCATCAAGCGTATTGAGAAGCAATTTAAAACTATTCACCAGCAATGGCAGTTTATTCGGCTGGTTCATAGATCCCGAAGTATCAATCAAGAACACGATATTACTACTGGGTCTCTCGGCCGCTGGCGGGGTATAGCCCTGAATACCAATATGCATAAGCTTGGTATCGGCGTTCCACGGCGTCGGCGTAACCGTTACGTTAGCCTTAAACGGCTCATCTGCTGAGCGCGGAGCTTCATAATCATAATTGAAGTAATTGATCATTTCCTCAAGACGGATGGAACTTGGCGGCGGTAGTTGACCCCGATTTATAGATGATCGCATGAATGAATAAGATGCTGTGTCTACATCAACTGAAAATGTCGAGACGGGCTTTTCTTTTACCAATACTACCGGGTTATTGACATAAGCCTCAAACTGATCACGGCTGGCAAATTCACGGATAATTTTACCGGATTCATCGCGAAGATAAAACCGCTCCGGTTTCACTACAGTCTTAACTGCGACCTCAACCTCAGCCCCGGCAGGCACAACACGCTCAACCGTACGAGCAGGCGTCTTAATAACGCGCCGTGTTACCTGTTTCGTAACCGCAGGTACAATTTTTTCCTCTACTTTGGCTTCAGTCACCGGCACGCGAGTTTTACCATCACGTTTTTCATAAGGCACAACGCGCTCGACTGTGGACGCCGGGGTTTTGACCACTCGGCGCGTTTGCATTTTTGTAACCGAAGGAATGACACGCTCCATGGTTCGTGCGGGAGTCGCGACTGTTCCATCGGAATTATAGGTTGGCGGGATCGTAATAAGCTCTGTAGATGCCTCTTGCACAACAACTGACTCCTGAACGGTTTCATATTCCGCAGGCGTATTAACATACTCAATCGAACTACCATCTATATCGCCGTCTACCCACTCATATTTTGGCGGCACAACGACTAGCTCAACACTTTGTGGCTGTACTTGTACGGTTTCAGTAACTGTTTGATAGGTGGCCGGAGCCGTAATGAGTTCCGTGGTCGCCTCTTTGGTCACAATTGTTTTGGTTTCGGTTTTATATTCAGCCGGGACTTCTTCGAGTATCAAACCACCTGAGACTTGTGTTCGCGCAGGCTGCGTTGTGGTTTGGCCTTGCAGGGGTATTGATTGCGTAATTGCTGGCGGAGCAACTGGCAGTCGCCTAACTTCTGCGACCGTATTTACCGACTGCTGAAATTCAGCTTCTCTGGCCGCAGTGCTAGTTTCAGTTTTCTTCACATCACTACGTACGCTTTGCAAAACATCATCGACCGAGCTTATTTCCTCGTTAGATTTGGGCAGCGTTGGCTCTACCTTCTCCTCGGCGATAGAGGCAGTCGG
>JAHDGM010000076.1 GCA_020627655.1 Hellea sp. | reverse complement strand
AGATTAGGGCCCACCTTATGGCGACCGTCTTTTTTAAGCGTGTGGCAGGTTTGGCATCGTTTATAAAGGACCTGTCCGCGATCAATTTGCGTAACGATTTTCGGAGGTTCTGAAGGTGCAGAACTAGGCTGCTAAAATAGTAGGGGGTTTGGGCTTAGATTTTGTGTCTTCAGTGTTTGCGTCGTTGCAGGCACCTAAGGCGAAAGTTAATGTAAATATTATATAAAACAGTGACTTAGTCATATTCATAAGGTGAGGCCTTTGGGTGATTTTTATAGACTTTAAGGCTTGATTAACGCTTTGAATAGGGGCAAGCTTGCCGCATCGTCACCCAATTATGGGTGGTTTTTCAATTTATGCCGGTTTGGCATTCTGGGGAGAAAATTATGGATCTTGATATTGTCCAACTCTTAATCGGTCTTGCAAGTGGTGCTCTTGGTGGCAACGTGGCAGGTAAAGTTATGAATTCATCCATGGGTACCATGGGCCGTAGTATTACAGGTATTCTGGGAGGTGCAGGCCTTTCATCTGTTGCTCAGATGATGGGCATCGGCGGTGTTGCTGATCCTGCTGCTGGTTCAAGCTTGAACCTCTCATCAATTTTGTCAAATGTACTATCCGGCGGTGTCGGTGGCGGCATTTTGACAGCCATTTTGGGTATGCTGAAAAAGTAGAACTCAAAAATTGCGATTTTGACGCGTCTCTTCGGAGGCGCGTTTTTTTATGCCTTCTATGCCTGTGCTGAATTGACTAATGGTCCGGCAAGGGTCATTTTTATATGCAAATTTTTTAATATTAACCGGAGTTTCTCATGACATATGCGGCCCCTGTAAAAGCTATGCAGTATTTGCTTAAGTATGCTGCTGATCTGGATGATGTGATGTCAATCCCTGCTTTTAGTGAGGTTAACGAGGAACTTGTTACCGATATTCTAAGCGGTGGCGCGGCGTTTGCCGAAGATATTCTTGCGCCAATCAATCGTGATGGAGATTTAACGCCAGCTGTTTTACAGGGTGATAATGTGATTGCATCACCGGGTTTTAAAGAAGCGTATCAGGCATTTGTCGAGGCTGGTTGGTTAGGGCTTTCAGCGCCTGAGGCAATCGGCGGCGCGGCGCTTCCATCAGTTGTTAGTGTTGCTGTAAATGAGATGATTTATGCATCGAATATGGCTTTTGGGCTATGCCCTATGCTGACATCGAGTGCGGTGAAAGCAATTGCCGCTCACGCGACGGAAGAGTTACAGCAAGCCTATATGACTAAAATGGTCAATGGCGAATGGTGCGGAGCTATGGATCTGACTGAGCCCCAGGCAGGCTCCGATCTTGGGCCAGTACGTACAAAAGCCGTTCCAAATGGTGATGGGTCTTATGCTATTTCCGGGCAAAAAATATTCATTACATGGGGTGATCATGACTGCGCGGAAAACATCATCCATTTGGTGCTTGCACGTCTACCGGACGCTCCAGCAGGATCCAAAGGTATATCGCTTTTCTTGTGCCCGAAATATCCTGTAAATGCCGATGGTAGTCTGGGGGAGCGAAATTCCTTTAAAGCAATAAGTCTTGAACACAAATTGGGCATTCATGGCAGTCCGACCTGTGTCATGGAGTTTGACGGCGCGACTGGCTGGTTAGTGGGCGAAGAAAACCGCGGACTTGCCTGTATGTTTACAATGATGAACGAAGCGCGTCTTTTTGTAGGTGTTCAAGGCGTTGCAATAGGGGAAAGAGCTTATCAAGGCGCGCTGGCCTTTTCGAAAGACCGGGTTCAAGGCCGGGTGATCAATGGAGAAGCCGGTGATCCGATCATTGGCCATCCTGATGTACGCCGAATGTTGATGGACTCAAAAACAGCTCTCATGGGCGCGCGCGCAATTTGCATGGCAACAGCTGCGGCTTCCGATGTTGCATTGGCGCACCCGAATGAAGATTTTCGGCGAAAAGCGCATGCGCGTGATGCGTTGTTAACGCCTATCGCCAAGTCATATGGTTCAGACTTGGGGGTAGAGGTGGCCTCAACGGGTGTGCAAATTCACGGCGGTATGGGCTTTATTGAAGAAACAGGCGCTGCCCAGCATTATCGCGATGCTCGCATTGCTCCCATATATGAAGGGACTAATGGTATTCAGGCTATGGACCTTGTGGGGCGCAAGCTGCGCCGAGACGGCGGCGAGGCCATGAAATCCATGATTCATGACCTTAAGTCTATAGTGGCACTTGCATCATCTACATCTGGTGCGCCCGCCAAAGCACTCCAAACTGGAATCAACACGCTTGAAAGTGCCACGAATTTGGTTTTACAGGCTGATGAGCTGGATGTGCTGTCGGTTGCCACAAATTATTTGAGCCTGGCGGCTGACGTTATATCAGGCGGCCTTTTAATAAAGGCGGCTTGTAAAGGGAAAGCGGCTGGTGACGACTTGGCTGATAACATGATGGCTATTGCCAATTATCACGCACATACAATATTGCCGCGCGCGCAGTCACAACTGGAATATATTCAGGCTGGTTCGTCAGTTCTTTTCGCCATGCCTTTGGATGCTCTTTCAGATCTGTAAACTTACTGCAAAATTTCTCTTATAAAATGCTGTTTTGTCCTTATATAAAGGTCTGAACCGCCGAAGAGGTCAGTTATATGTCAGCGCAGAAAATTGAACGCCGTATTACCGCGCCTCAAATCACAGCCCGTAAGGGCGGGGACCCCATTGTTTGCTTGACCGCTTATGATGCGCCGACAGCAGCTATTCTGGATGAGCATTGTGATCTGATTTTAGTGGGTGATAGCGTGGGCATGGTCGTTCACGGCCTGACCACAACGGTCGGCGTTACACTTGATATGATGATTATGCATGGTCAGGCGGTTATGCGGGGCTCTAATAGTGCACTCGTCGTCGTCGATTTGCCTTTCGGATACTATGAAGACAGCCCGGAGCGGGCCTTTCACAGCGCGGCTCGGGTTATGCGTGAAACAGGCTGCCAGGCTGTGAAAATTGAAAGCGGATCTTACGCGGCGGAGACAATAGCCTATCTGGTTGAACGAGGTATTCCTGTCATGAGCCATGTTGGCTTAAGGCCGCAGTCAATGAATGTGCTAGGTGGCTTTCGAGCGAGAGGCCGAACGGAAAAAGTAGCGGATCAGATTGTTGAAAATGCTATCGCAGCGGCTGAGGCAGGCTCTTTCGCAGTTGTCGTTGAAGGGGTATCGGCAGAACTGGCAGATAAGGTAACTAAAGCGGTTAAAATTCCCACTATTGGTATTGGAGCATCAGCAGGATGCGACGGGCAGATATTGGTAACGCCGGATATGTTGGGATTATTTTCGCGTGTGCCGAAATTTGTCAAAAAATATGCTGATATGGAAGCAATGGTTGAAGGCGCAGTAAAGACATATGCTGCTGAGGTGAAGTCTCGTGACTTCCCCGGCGAAGCCAATACTTACAAGTTCACTAAATAAGGTACATTATTACCATTTCCTCATGCCCTTAGGTGTTGCGGTTCCGTTCAATGGGCGATAGTTTGCGCCAAATTTTCACCGAGTCTTTCGGTTTTTGTTTAAGGATGTTTCGTGGTCGATTTTGTTAGTGAAGTTCAGGAAGAACTTCGTAAGGACGATTACAATCGCTGGTTAAAGAAATACGGTCCCTTTCTGTTTGGGTTGATCGTAGCTATTATTCTGGGTGCTGCTTATCTGGAATGGAAAAAATCCAGTGATGCAAAAGTGGCAGAAAAGATGTCTCTGGCTTATCAGCAAGCGTCCGAGCAAGCTGCAACAAATGCTGATGGTGCAATCGCAGAATTTACAGCGTTATCAAAGACTGCGCCAACAGGTTATGCGGGATTATCCCTTGTAAGGGCAGCACAGCTGGAGCTCGACAAGGGAAATATTCTGGCTGCTGTCACTCTTTTGGACCAGGCCAATGCAACATTTGAAAGCCCGAGACATAAGCAATTGGCCCAAATGAAAATTGCCTATATTTTAGCTGGGCAGGGTGATTATGAAAATGTGATTACCCGCATGACCCCTCTAATAGAAAAAGGGCAGCCTTATGAGTATTTGGCCCGAGAGTTATTGGGTTTTGCGGCAAATGAAACAGGGGACCTGACTACAGCTCGTAAACATTTTTCATATCTAGAGACTATTCCAGGCGTGCCAGACAGTATTCAGGCGCGCGCTAAACAAAATTTGATGCTAATGAGCAAGGCCGTCGCGCCAACCGCTCCAGCCGAAACACCCCAGACTCCTGCTGAGGACGACACAAATGAATAAAACCTATAAATATTTTATGACGTCTTTGATAGGCGCTGTATTTCTGTCAGGTTGCTCTACCATTGGCGGGGTAGCTGACAGTATAAACCCGTTTGACAAAACGGAAGCTGAAAAACGTGCTGAACAAGGGGATGTGGCCGGAGAAAGCGAACGTATTTCCTTGCTTTCTGCTGATGAAACGCTGTCTACAACCGGGGATTTAACCCCTCAGGATATTGTTTTGCCGGAAGCGTATGTCAACGCTGACTGGCCTCAACCGGGCGGTAATATTCAGCATGCTATGCAGCGTCCGGCTGTTAGCGGTAATTTGGATAAAGTCTGGTCCAAAGACATTGGTGATGGATCATCCCATAAGGGCCGGATTGTGGCTCAGCCCGTTATTGCAGGTGGCCGCATATACACTATGGATGGGGATAACAGAATTGCTGCTTTTGATGCCAATACGGGGGCGGAAGTCTGGCGCCATGATGTAAAGGTCGCGTCCAAGGAGCGGACTCGTGAGGGCCGTGACGGAATATTTGAACGTATTACCAATCCTTTGTCGATTACAAAAGGCGGCGGCGGAACGGATAAAGAATCTGTTGGCGGCGGTATAACCGCAGCTGACGGGAAAATTTTTCTGACATCAGGCCTTGGCGTGATTGAAGCTCTGGATGCGCAGACCGGCGCCTCAATTTGGCGAAAGCGCCTAGCAACGCCCATGCATTCAGCGCCAACTGTTTCAAATGGACGTCTATTTGCGGTTTCTGATGATAATGAACTTTTGGCTGTTAACTCAGCAACAGGTGATGTGATCTGGACATATCAGGGCATCGTCGAAAGTGCGCGTATGCTCACTGCTCCAAGCCCTGCGGTTGTAGATGATGTTGTTATTGCGCCGTTTGCCTCGGGCGAACTTGTAGCGCTTCGCGTTCAAAATGGCGTTGTATTGTGGCAGGATGCTTTGTCGGGCTCTGGTCGCCTTACCCCGCTTTCATCTCTGAACGATATCGCCTCAGGCCCCGTCATTGCTGATGGATACGTGATTGCATCTGCGCAATCAGGTATTATGAGTGCGTTTGATCTCCGAAATGGACAACGTATTTGGAGCCAGCCTGCCGGATCTTTAGGCTATCCTTGGGTGGCTGGCGATTTCGTCTACACGGTTACAACAAACGGAGAAGTCGTTTGCATGTCCAAAACCAGCGGTTCAGTCATTTGGATCAAGCAGCTACGAGCATTTAAGAAAGAAAAAAAGCGTAAAGATCGTATTGCCTGGGCTGGCCCTGTTTTAATCGGAGAGCGTCTCCTAACAATTTCTTCGCGGGGCGAAGCCGTAGAGCTTAACCCTTATGATGGATCCATTATCCGTGAGTTTAAGTTAGGTGATCCGGTCTATGTGTCACCGATAATCGCAAATGAAACGGTTTACGTATTAAATGATAAGGCTAAGCTGACCGCTTTGCGATAGTGATGACGGATACGCCTCCGGAAGATTTGATAGAAGAAGAACCGTCGGGGCCTCGAGCGGCAAAGATTGCTATTGTTGGACGCCCTAATGTTGGTAAATCAACACTCTTCAATCGTCTCGCCGGTAAAAAACTAGCCATAGTCAATGACACTCCGGGTGTCACTCGGGATCGTCGCGAAACCTCTGGGCGTCTCCGGGGACGGGATCTATTGCTGATGGATACGGCTGGATTTGAAAATGCAAAAGGCGAAAAGTTAGAGGCCCGCATGCGCGCGCAAACAGAGGCTGCCGTTATCGAAGCGGATGTTTGTCTCTTTGTTTATGATGCGCGTATAGGCGTATCTCCACTGGATCGTATATTTGCGGAATTTGTGCGTAAGTCAGGTAAGCCTGTCGTTCTGATTGCCAATAAATGTGAAAGCCGAGCTTCGGATGCGGGGGTAACTGAGGGGTATTCATTGGGGCTTGGGGATCCAATTGAAGTGGGAACACAATATCGGCATGGTCGAGCTTGAAGATGCCATAGAAATGGCCCTTCGCGGCGTTGACCTTTCACCGGTCGA
>JAHDGM010000026.1 GCA_020627655.1 Hellea sp. | reverse complement strand
GGGTTTATTTGGGGGCAAGGGTTGATTGGCCCTTGGCTTGCATACCATTATGCCGAATACGTCACCGTGAATGGACCGGGCCGTGAGTGAGAGCGACAGTAATAAGATGGATTTAGGTGTTAACTTAAAACAACCCGCCGATACGTTGACTGAGCAAGCAGAAGAACGTTTGATGGAATTTACGCGGTCGGAATTATTCAGCAGAACGTTCCGTGAAGGTATGGAACTGGTTGAAGAGACAGCTGCTTATTTGGATGGTCCCGGTCGTCGAGACAGTCAAAAATTATCTCGCGGTGATGCCTTGGTCTATGCTTCTCATAGTATGCGATTAACAACCCGTTTGATGCAAGTTGCTAGCTGGTTATTGGTACAGAGGGCTGTAAAAGAAGATGAAATGAGTGCTGGCGAAGCTCGGCAATCGAAATATAGGATTGTGCCCGACAACAAACCTACCGGGGAGTTGTCATTTAAACAACTGGCAAAAGCGTCGCCATCGCTGCCGGCAAAGCTTTTGGAAATAATCGCCCGTGCAGATCAGTTATATGAACGCACAGCGCGTCTTGACCGCAGTCTTTATGGTGCCATTGAAGCGCAAAAAGGTAATACAGTTGCTGATCAAATCGGACGTCTGGAAGCCGCTTTTAATCAAAAAAAGTAAGTTCATCGGGGTAAGCTAATGCTAACCCTCAATCCGTTCATCTCACTTTTTGCCATAGTAATACTGCCGCCATGGCTGCGCACGACATCGCGCGCAATGGCCAGACCAAGTCCTATTCCTTCTATATTTTGATTGCGGGCCGTATCAAGACGATGAAACGGTTTGAACACATCTCCATATTGGCTTTCATCAATACCGGGTCCATCATCATCAATGTGTATGACTAATTTCTCTGCCGTGATATTTGTCTTGATTTCAATCGTTTGACCGTATTTTTGAGCATTAGAAATTATATTTGCGATCGCTCTGGTCATGGCTAATGGTTTCATGTTGGCGTCCACATCTTGGGACATTTTCAATATCGGCACTGGGTTTTCAGTTTTGTTGATGATGCTTTGTAGAAAGTCTTTTAAAGATATTTGCTGGCTTTCCTCATCAGTAAGACCTCGTGCAAAATCAAGATAGCCGTTCAGCATGGATTCCATGTCTTGCAAGTCAGCACGTGCGGCGCGGTTTTCCGCTGTATCTTCCTGCATGGCGAGGTGAAGGTTCAAGCGGGTGAGAGGCGTTCGAAGGTCATGGGAAACCCCTGCCAAAAATGTGGTACGCTGATCCATAAATCTACTGATACGTTGCCGCATTTTTAGAAATGAATGGCCAGCAAGTCGCACTTCCGCGGCGCCTGTTGGTTTGAACGCAGAAATATCCTGGCCTTTACCAAAAGCATCGGCTGCTGCGGCTAACTTTGCTATTGGCCTCGCTTGGTTGCGAATAAAAAACACACTGATTAGCGTTAGTAAAACGGATGCCGTGACTAGCCAGAAAATGAACACAAATCCGGTTCTCGCAAATACCCGCTCCCTCGCTGCGATAAATCTTAGAGTGCCGTCTTCAACTTGAACCCGGATATCTATGTGATTGGGATAACGGGTTGTATCGAACCAGAAAGGATCGGTCAGGCTCTGAGATAGAGAGCGCTGTAAGGTTTTATCTAAAACCGAGAAGAAAGCGCGACGCCGTGTCAGTGGTAAAGTTTCACTTTCAGCCAGAGCAACAGATAATTCCATATGAGGCTGCATCATGGCGTCCAGACGCTCAGCCCGATCTGCACCTGGGGATTGTTTGTAAAGTTCAACCGACAAACTCACATCAGCGGCTACGCTATCAGACAAACTGGCTGTGACCGTGGCCCAGTGAGCGTTGAAAAATATATAAACCACAACAATCTGCATGATAACGACAGGCAGGACAATGATCATTAAAGCGCGCCCAAACAGCGTCTTGGGCAGATATCGTTTAATAGGGTTCAAAGAGGATTGTCTGTGAGTAAACGATAGCCATGACCGCGAACCGTTAGAATATAATCAGGCTCAGCCGGATTCTCTTCAATTTTGCGGCGCAGGCGGGTCATCTGCACGTCAACGGCACGTTCTGATTTTGCTTTTATCTTCTCTGACAGGGCATAACGACTGACCGGGGCGCCGCCACATTTGGCCAAAAGAGTCAGTAAAGATTCTTCACCTGTTGTCAGGCGGACACGTTCACCGTTTTTTTGTAAAATAAGCCGGTTAAGGTCGTATTCCCAAGGGCCAAAAATGACCTTGCTGGTAGGCCCGCTTGTTCCAAGTCTTCGGAAAATAGCTTGAATGCGCAGCACGAGCTCTTCCGGTTCAAAAGGTTTGGCAAGATAGTCATCGGCCCCGATTTTAAGGCCTTGAATGCGGGACTCAGCTTCACCCTTTGCGGTCAAAAGAATTATGGGAATTGATCCGGAAAGGCGCAGAGACTTTGTAAACTCGAACCCGTCTTCTCCTGGCATCATCACATCAAGAACCAGCATGTCAAAGGTCAGGGTTTGCATAAGTTTTCGAGCGTCAGCTGCGCTTGCAGCCGCTGAAACCCGATATCCGTGTCGTCCTAGATATTTTCTCAGGAGTTCACGAATACGATCATCGTCGTCAACGACCAACAAGTGCAGGTCATGTCTTTCTAAAATCTCTGATTCAGAATTCAATTTTGCCTCAAATAGTCCAAATTGCCCTGTTGACTTCCTAACATCATAGTCAAGAATGCCGCAAATACTAAACGATGAGAAGTAGAATGATTGAAAAAGCCTATCATGACCGTGACGGGGTTATATGGATTGACGGTGAATTTATCGACTGGCGTGAGTCCAAAGTCCATATTCTAACCCATTCTTTGCATTACGGTTCAGCTGTTTTTGAAGGTGACCGGGCATATGAAGGGAAAATTTTCCGCCTCGAAGATCACTCTGATCGTTTGATAAAATCAGCCGAGCATATGGGGTATGAAATTCCTTTTACCCGCGAGCAAATTGACGATGCGTGCAAAGAAACGCTCGCTAAAAGCGGGCTTGGGGATGCTTATATCCGTCCGATAGCCTGGCGTGGCTCCGAAATGATGGGCGTGGCCTCAAAAAACAACCAAATTCATCTGGCTGTCGCGGCCTGGCATTGGGGCAATTACTTTACCGACAAGATGAAAGGTATTCGTCTATGTATGGCTGATTGGAAGCGACCTGCGCCGGATACGATTCCGTGTAAATCAAAAGGCGCCGGTCTTTATATGATTTGCACGCTGTCAAAGGACGCAGCCGCGTCCAAGGGATATGATGATGCCTTGATGCTGGATTATAGAGGGCGAATTGCTGAATGTACGGGCGCGCATATTTTCTTTGTAAGGGACGGCGAACTTCACACGCCTACTAATGATATCCTGTTGGATGGTATTACCCATGACACTGTCATGAAACTGGCCGCTAAGCGGGGTTATAAAGTTTATGCCCGGGACATATATCCATCAGAATTGCCGCATTTTAGTGAATGTTTCGTTGTGGGCACGGCAGCCGAGGTTACGCCTGTTCGTGAAATTCAGGGTCATACATATGTTCCCGCTGAGGTGTGTCATGCCTTGGCAGGAGATTATGATCAATTGGTACGCGGTAAGATCAGTCTTTAAGCGCGGCTCTGAAATACAGACTGCCTGTATAGACGGAAAGAATTGCGGCGAACCAAAGCAGGGCAATGCCAGCTGTCAGCAAGCTGGCTTTTTGCGCTAAGACTTCATTTTCAATGAAGGGTTCAGCCGGGTTTTGCCATCCCAGGCTAAGATAAGCGACCAGAACAGCGATTGCTAACATTTCAAAAGCTGTTTTCCATTTGGCAAGTTTGGTTGGCGGCATGACCCGTGAGCTTAGTGCCGCATGCTCGCGCGCGCCGCTGACCAATATATCCCGCCCGATTATAGCAAGAGCAGGCGCGAGGATTAACCCGTCGCCCCGCATGGCAATGGCAATGGCGATCAAACACCCTGCCACTAAGAGCTTATCCGCTATCGGATCAATCATACGGCCAAAGTCTGAGGTAACTTGCCATCGCCGCGCGAGAAAACCATCCAGAAAATCTGTGAAAGCGCATAAACCAAACAGGCCTAAAACCATCCAGGGCATAGCAGGCAAAAAGTCTGCCCCGGTTGTCAGACTTAGAATTCCCCAAACCAAAACCGGAATCAAAATGATCCGGCCAATGGTAAGAATGTTTGGGATTTTAGTTTTCATGAAGGATTGTTTGTATCAGCTATCATTAGCGGCGCGCGATTTGCGCGTCAAAACCTGAAAGCCGGTCACGAGAGCCAGTATCGCGCCAATCCACAATAATACAGTTCCTGTCGTCCAAACCATATCCGGTGTGTTAATATAAGCATTAAAAGCGTCCGCTGCGGGCGCTTCTGTAATGGCCGTGGTTTCATCTGCTACGGGTTTATCACCTGCGAACAAACCTGTAAGCCAGGGGTTCAGCCATGGTGAGGCTAAAAGCAAACAAGTCCCAAACATAATAAAGGCATTTTTCAAATCCCCAAGCCGGGTTTCAGACCAGCCTTCCCGTGAAAATTCAAAGCCTTTAATCAGGCCGACTATGGCTTCCCGGGCAATAATAATCCCTGCTGGAATAATAAAAATCCACGGGATGGTAAGTTCGGGTGCCGTAAGTGCGGGATCCATCAAAACAATGTCCGGGGTTTTGGTTTTCAGAAGCACCCAAATCATTGCTAGAAGTGTTCCGACAACTAATACTGTATCTGCGATATCATCAAACCAGCCAAATTTTCGAAAGCGCGAGGTCTCCGCTCCGCCTGTTATATTATCGAAAATATCCGTAATTGCAGCTATGGCGAATAACATAGAGGCAAGGGCGGCGACAGAACTGCTCGGCCAGCCTTTAGCTATGATTACAAACATAATGATCGGCGTCAAAAGAACACGAAGTAAAGTCAGCCCGTCGGCAAAAGCACCGCCAGCTTGCTTCATATCTGTCTCATTCGTGGAAGTATTCATAAATTGTCTCCGCCAGTTTTCGACTTATACCTTCGACTTGTTCTAATTCAGCCTGCCTTGCGTCTTTAACAGCTTTGGCAGAACCGAAATGGGAAAGCAATGCTCGTTTCCGGCCTGATCCCACACCGGGGATACCATCAAGCGGGTTGCTTTTCATCTGTTTTTTTCGCCGTGAGCGGTGTGTCCCGATGGCAAACCGATGTGCTTCATCGCGTAATCTCTGCAGGTAATAAAGTACAGGCGTTCGCGGCGGCAATGTAAAGACTGCGCGGCCCGGCATATGAAAGGTCTCTCGGCCCGCATTACGGTCTGGACCTTTTGCAATAGCTACAAGGGTGGTGCGTTCCAATGCGCCGAGTTCTTCAAGGGTTTCGCGTACGGCCGAAAGTTGCCCTTTACCCCCATCTATTAACACCACATCCGGCCAGGTCAATTGATCGTCTTTCATCAATCGGGTGAAGCGCCGCCGCATGACTTCACGCATCATAGCATAGTCGTCACCGGGTTCTGTTTCCATATCTCTGATGTTAAATGTGCGGTATTCCTTTTTCTCAAGCCCTTCCGGTCCGGCAACAATGAATGCGCCGATGGCGTGAGTGCCTTGAATGTGGCTGTTATCATACACTTCGATCCGTTCCGGCGGACCATCAAGATCGAACGTGTTGGCTAATTGAGCCAATAATTTTGTTTGGGACGCAGTCTCAGCCAGTTTTCGCGCCAGAGCTTCTTCAGCATTTTTCACGGCTAGGTCGATAAGGTGCTTTTTCTCGCCGCGTTTGGGGTGCGAAATCGTGATCTTGTGGCCAGAGCGCTCGGATAATGCTTCTTCCAGAAGCTGGGCATTGGGAATGTTAGCGCTGACGAAAATTTGCTTGGGGATGGGTTTGTTCATATAGAATTGTGCCATGAATGCATCTAGGACATCTTTGGGATCATCTTCTTTGGAGTGGCGCGGGAAATAAGCGCTATTACCCCAATTTTGCCCAGCTCTGAAAAAGAAAACCTGGACGCAGCTTTGTCCCCCGCCTGAATAAATGCCGATCACATCGCCTTCATTAAACGTATTACTGCTTGCACCGCTTTGGGTGCCGGTGATTTGGGCCATGGCGTTTAGGCGATCTCGATATTCCGCTGCCCGTTCAAACTGCAAGTCTGCCGAGGCGGCTTGCATCTGGTTTTTCAGGCGGTTGCGTAATTTACTGTTTTTGCCTTGCAAAAAGTCTTCGGCGTCTCGGATCAGTTCGGAATAATCCTCACTATTGATCTCTCCGGTACAGGGCGCAGAGCAGCGCTTGATTTGATGGAGCATACAGGGGCGGGAACGCGTGGCGTAGACGCTGTCAGAACAGGTGCGCAGGCGAAAGGCTCGCTGCATTGTATCCAGCGTTCGATTGACCGCGCCTGCCGAAGCAAAGGGGCCGTAATAATCCCCTTTGATTTTTTTGGCCCCGCGATGTTTCGTGATCTGCGGGGCGTCGTGATCTTTGCGTACCAATATGTAAGGAAAACTCTTATCGTCCCGCAGTAGAATATTATAACGGGGTTTAAGTTTCTTAATCAGGCTCGCTTCGAGCAGTAAGGCTTCGGTCTCGCTCCCTGTGACTACAAATTCCATGGAATGGGTGGCCCGGATCATGCGCTGCAGGCGTACCGGATGGCGTTTATAGCTGGTATAAGCGGTCACCCGCTTTTTCAGATGTTTGGCTTTGCCCACATATAAAACTGCTTCATTTTCATCCATCATACGATAGACACCTGGCTTGGCCGGCAGGCGTTTAACATAATCCGCAATCAGTGCAGGGCCATATAGATTTATCGAGCTTTCTGACACACTCTTAAACTAATCAGAGTCGGGGGAGGTGCAAGAGGGATTGATAAAGGTCAGCGCTAAAGTATTGGAGGTTTGAGTTGTGAAGAATGGTTATTTGATGTCATGCCAAATGCTGGCCCCCATCTATGGCGATCATTTGTCCTGTCACGGCTTGGGCTGCGAGCAGGTAGCGGACGCCTTGCAATAAGGTTTCCGGAGGTGATCCTTTGCCCAGCAATGTTGAGGCTGCTTCATCCGTAAATTCTTCCTGACTTTGAGCCTTGTTTTGCAGGGTCGGGCCGGGGCCAATCCCGTTTACGCGAATGCGCGGAGCCAGACTTTGAGCCAAAGTTTTTGTGGCCGCAAAGAGAGCGGATTTGGAAATAGCATATGTGAAATATGTCGGGTCAGGGCGTAGAACGCGCTGATCGATCATATTGATGATTGCTCCGTTTTTATTTTCCGGTAGTTGAGCTGCAAAATCCTGAGACAAATGTATAGGCGCGTATAGATTGATATCCATATGATGATCATAAGAAGCGCGGCTAAAATTATCAGCACGATCATCATCAAATGTAGAGGCATTATTGATCAAGGCCGTAATGGGTGCCTCTATCATTTTGGCCGCGCGGGAAATCAAGGTGTCGCGCTCGGCCGGGACAGCTAAATTAGCGCCTATGGCAAAGGCTTTGCCGCCATTTTTGTTGATATGGCTGGCTAAGCTCCTCGCCTGATCTTCCGATCTGTTATAGTGGATAATGACTGTCCAGCCATCCGCCGCGAGGCTTTCGGCCAAATGGCGGCCAATGCGGGCGCTTGCGCCTGTGATCAGGACAGTTTCGCTCATTGCCGCCTGATCCGGGCGCGTTCGCCGCAGGATGGGCGGCCGACTTCAACACAGGCCAGACCGGGCAGTTTTGGTTCAAGTCGTTCGAATATCCATTGGGCAATTTGCTCCAGTGCCGGGGCTTCGAGGCCTTCTACTTCATTAAGAAGGGCATGATCCAAGGGTGTTATAGTCTCGGTAATTATTGCATCAATTTTCCAAAGGTCGCGAATCCAGCCTTTATCTTCCTGAGCATTGCCCTCAATACGAACCAGGCCTTTAAAAGAATGGCCATGAACTTTTTTAAACAGGTCATTGGCGTCATCATGGCCAAAATAATGAGCGGCTTCGAACTGGAAGTCCTTCTCAATCTCGAATGTCAGTTCAGACCCGGACATAACACGCTAGGCGGTCATGCCGTATTTGGCCTGCGCGCCCAGATACAGCATATAAGCAACCACGAAAATGATACCGGTTTTCCGGCCAATAGGATTGCGCCCCAGGATAAAGATCAGCAAGGCGAGGATTGTCACAAGCATGACCCAGAAATCAAAGACAAAAAATTCTTTTTTGATGCCCATTGGTCCTGCAAGGGCTGCAGCGCCGCCCACGGCAAAGAGGTTAAAGACATTGGAGCCTAGTACATTGCCAATGGCAACTTCCGGGTGGCCGCGATAGGCGGCGATGACAACTGTAGCAATTTCGGGAAGTGATGTTCCAATGGCAACTATGGTCAAGCCGATAACAGCTTCTGGAATGTTTAAAGTTTTGGCAATGATGGTAGCGTGTTCAACAATCAGGTTGCCCCCAAGCGCCAATCCAACAAGTCCAAACAGAACAAAGAGAGCAGACTTCCACTGCCGGGTTGGCAGGCCATCTTCGCCTTCATCTATCTCGGTCATTTCTGCCAGGATCGGATCATCAGCCCCGGCCTTGCCAAGACGGAACATCCAAATCAGATAGATCAAAATGCCTGCAAAGAGAATTGCCCCCTGCCAGATAATCATGGGATTGCCCATGAAAGCCAAAGCCAAGAATATCAGGGTGGCCGCGACAGCAACAAACGCATTACGGGCCACGCCGGGCATGTTGGTCGGTATAGCCATGATAATAGCGGGCAGGCCAAGTGCCAGCAAAACATTGGCGATATTAGAGCCAACAATATTACCGGAAGCAAGTTCCCCTGAGCCGCGCAATACGGCTTGAACAGCAACGACAAGTTCCGGCGCTGATGTGCCAAAAGCTACGATAGTCAGGCCGACGATAAGCGGCGGAACACCCCAATGCCGCGCAAGCGCCGCTGCGCCGCGTACCAAAAGGTCGCCGCCTATGATCAGGATGACAATCCCGGCTACAAGCAGGAAGGAACTGAGAAACATGTCCAGGTTAAGCCTGTTTTAGTCGAAACGTTTGAATTCAAGGATGTTGAGGCCGCCAAATAGAGCTGTAAGCAGTAAAAAGCCAAAGATTGCCGGGTTCAATGTAAACAAGCCGAAAACACTAATGCCGCCGGAGAGAATAAGACCGGTCATAAATACTCCACAAATCAAGATTTGAGCGCTCTATAGACCGCTTTGTTGCAAAGGCCAAGCTTTGTTGCGGGGGCGTGACATTTTTCCTAAGGTGGGGGCTGGAGGATAAAATGGCAAAAGTTTTAGGATTAGGCGGGGTATTTTTCCGTTGTGAGGATGTGGACGCTTATCGAAAATGGTGGGAAGAGCATATGGGGCTGTCACCAGAGGCTTGGGGAGCCTTTCAGTGGGAGTCAGATGGCCAGAGCTTCACCATGATGTCGCCCTTCAAGGGTGATTCGGACTATATGCAGCCGTCAAATGCCCGTTTCATGATCAATTTGCGGGTTGATGATGTGCAGACCCTTATCGAAAAGGCCCGATCCGGAGGAGCAGAGATTGTGGGCGATGTGGAAGACACAGAATACGGTATTTTTGGCTGGTTTATTGATCCGGAAGGTATAAAGATAGAGCTATGGCAGGAAGTGTAAGGCTTCCAAGGAAATAAGGAGATAAAGTATGTTTGGAGTTGTTCCATTTGCGAAAATGGCCGGGCGTGGCTTGGGCAAGATTTTCAAGGGTCGTGAGGCCAAAGAACGCCTTGAAAAAGAGGTGGATGATCTAGGCCTCAAAAAAGATGGCGTAGATATCAATGTGGATGATGACGGTAAAGTCGTAATCTCTGGTGAAGCCATGAGCCAGGAAATGAAAGAGAAGATCATTCTGGCCGTTGGTAATGTTGAAGGCGTTGGCGAAGTCGAAGACACGGCAAGTGCCAAAGATGGTGGCGCTGCGTCGCAATTCCATACAGTTGTGTCCGGCGATACGCTTTGGAAAATTTCCAAGAAATATTACGGCAAAGGTTCTCGTTATCCCGAAATATTTGAAGCTAACCGTCCAATGTTGACCCATCCTGACAAAATTTATGTTGGGCAGGTTCTGCGAATTCCCGCAGATAATACTGACACGGCCAGCGTTTAAATTCTGGTTAAATAAACCCCGCCAGTCTGGCGGGGTTTTTCTTTGTAAAATGCGCATTTTTCTTGTTGCAATGATAGGTTTGTTTTCAGCGTTAAGCAGTTGCGCGCCTCAGGCATCGGATAGATCGCGTGAAGCGGTTGAAACGCAGACGCCTAAAATTGAGCAGGCGTTAGCAGAGCGGCCATTAGAGCTGGGCGCGCCGGTTTTTATTCGGATTGTAAAAACGGTCGATGGCTCTCTTAAGGATGGTTATTTAGAGCTCTTTCTTGAAGGGGAAGAGGGCGTTTTCGAGCTCTATAAGACATGGCCTATCTGTACATATTCGGGAGCACTTGGCCCCAAACTTAAGCAGGGTGACAAGCAATCCCCAGAAGGATTTTATTTTGTTCGTTCAGGACAAATGAACCCGAATTCCAGCTACCATCTTAGTTTTAATCTCGGCTATCCAAATGCTTATGATCGTGCCCATAACCGCACGGGGGACTTTCTGATGGTACATGGAAATTGTGTCTCTGTTGGATGCTATGCCATGACAGATCCGGTTATCGAAGAGATATATACCATTATGAGCGCAGCCTATGAAAAGGGCCAGCCTTTCATCCGTGTGCACATTTTTCCGTTTCCAATGACAGAGGAAAGTCTCGATAAATATTCAGAAAATCCTAATGCGGAATTCTGGCAAAACCTGAAGCAAGGTTGGGATTGGTTTCAGGAAAATCAAAAACCGCCAAACGTTAATGTGGAAAATAAAAAATACGTATTTTCAGCACCTTAAGGCGTTTAGTTGCAGTGACCGCCGAGGTTATTTATCCACGCTTTAATTAACTCAACACCTTCATCATGCGCGAGTGAACGGCCTAATTCCGGCATCATTTCTGCTGGGTTGGTCGACTCCATTCGGTAAGTGAATATGGAGGCTTCTGAGTCTCCGGGCACTATGCCGTGTTTGCGATTTCCAGTTCCTGTGCCCGCAGCTATGGGCGTTTTGCAAACACCTAAATGCGGGCCGAGTGCTGTAGTCGGTTCCAAGTGTAATCCCGAAGTGTCAGCTGGACCAACCTGGTTGTGGCAATGAGAACAATTAATATCTAAATATGCTCTGGCCCGCGCGCCAAGCGGCGCTGTTTCGTCTTGCCAGTTCACATTGCGATAAGCATTAATAGGCTCGGTGAGCTTGAAGTGGCTTAATGACTGTAAGTGCCTGAATTTTGGTCCGATGGGCTCGATCACACGGGTCGTATTATTGGTGGCATGGCAGCCGGCGCATTGATTGGTGTTGGGTACAATATAAGCAAAGTCCTGACGGTTAGAACCGCTCACTAATGACAAACGTTTGACGTCACCAGTTCTCATAAGTCTCGCCTCGGTCTGAGCGTCGTTCCAGACATAGGGCAGGGCTTCCCAGCCGGCTGTCCGGCGTACTAAAAGCCGCGTCTCAATCAGCCGAATATTGGCGAGTGCCAGTTTATGATCATTGAGCTGTGGGGCTGTATCCGTTTTAAGGACGTCAGCTTCCCGGCCGCCTTTTTCATAGTAAAATGTTTTTGTAATGATTGTTCCTGTCGGGAACTCAATACGGTCATTGTCATCATGCCATTGGACCCTTTGGCCATCCGGAAGATGGATCGTTCTTAGCTTGTGAGCGTAGTCACTGAACAGAGCTGAGTTCAGCTCATAGACAAAGCTGTCATTTGCTAGGGCGAGGAATTGACCATTGGAGGCTAAAATTCCCCAGTCCGATAAGGTGTCGGGGTTATTGTCAGCGTGAAATACAGGGGACGGCGCGGTTATGGGTTTAACCGGTACCTTCTCAAGCGTCTTTGTATTACTGGCGGTTGGTCCACAGGCGGCAAAAGCCAGAAAGCCTGTTAGGATCCATGACCGCATTATAAATCGATTTTAGTTGCTGATAATTTGGGTAAGGCGCAATCATGCATATTCATATCCGCCATATCTGGGTTTTTAAATCCATTGGGGCCATCAGCGTTTAACATTTTCACATCCGCCCCGTTCTGGATACAGATACGGTCATTTGGCGCCGGGTTTCCGTCTACATATTTTGTTTTATCAGCATATCCGTCCCACAAAATATCAGGGAGCGCGCCTGTCGGGCCGAATTTTAGGGTTTTAAGGGCTTTTAAATCCATCCCATCCGGTGAGTTTCCGCCGCCTTCAAATGTATTGTCATAGATATAGATGCCCTCTGGATAAGGATCGAAGTTATCGGCTTTATCCAGATCATTGTAACCGGTCGAATAGACGCTTGAGATAATGATATTGGCAGTTTTGTTTTTGCGAATAGAGTTGCCGAAAATTTCAACCTTGTCATTTGAATTGATTACAATACCTGATCCTGCAGGGACACTGGCCACTGGTGTGCCTTCATGACCGAAGTTTTTCGTATTATTTTCAAAGATTTGATTGTCATAGACTCGGGTGCTGTGACCTTCTTGGGGTAGGTGCGGCATGTTAAAAACCAATATGCCGCCGGTATTATTGGTCGCGATATTGCCGTAAACATCCGCGCCCACGGAATTTTCAACTTCAATCCCGGCCACATTATACTCAGCGCGATTGTTTCGAATGATAATATTGCGCGATTGGCCCACATATATCCCGGCGTCTGATGCGGCGATAGCCACAGAATTTTCTATTACGACGTTCTCGCACTGCACAGGGTATATGCCATAAGCTCCATTGGCGGTTTTAGGGCCGCCGGTCCATTCGGTACGTACGCCGCGTATGGTGATGTTTTTGCCCTCATTGACCTTTAAGGCGTCGCCTTTGGAATCTTCCAGCGCGATATTTTCCAGAGTGAAGTCACTGGCAGTGACCAGAAGGCCTTCGGCTCCTGCAATTTGATTTTTAAATGACAGGGTGGTTTCATCCATGCCAGCGCCTCTGATGGTGACGCCGTCTACGGTTAGGGACAAGCTGCGTTCAAATTCATAAAAGCCAGCCGGAATATCTATAACGTCACCTGTTTTGGCATCCAGTAGCTTCTCTTGCAGAGAGGCGGCAAATGCGGCCATATCAGCGGTTGGCTCAGGGTGTATATTTTCGGGCGTAGTCTTTGAGCATGCGGTGATAGCTAATAGAGCTACGGTTCCGGTAAGAATTTTGTGCATGATTGTCCTCCCAAGCGTCATTCTAGGCCTTGGATCCAGAAGACGCAACAGATCGGTAATCGTTAGGGCGGGAATCACAAACGCGGCGGCCGTCACTGAGAGAGAAAGTGACGGCTTGGCCGCGTTTGCTGCGTGTTCTGCGGGCCGGGAGTTAATCGGCCTCCCCGGGGGGTGGGGACGTCACAGAGGGGACGCACGCAAGTGTGGTTATACACAATTGATTTGAATTCTTGCTGAATAGGTCTGTTATTATTCGTTCATAAATGTGAAAAAAAGTTCATATAACTATTGGTGATTCCAGTGAGTGATTGAACGTTTTGCGAGCACCACGCTGGAGTGTGCCGTATATGCAACAGTTCGCGCAAAAAAGACGGACTGCTATATAAAATCGACATTTTGTTGAAAAGGCCGCCGCGAATCATGATCTAGGCTGTCTCTATAATTAAAATTGGTTAATGGAGTTTCTTCGTGAAAAATTCAATTCGAACAGGCTTGTTATCAAGCGTATTCGCTACATCTGCTATTGCTCTTTCCCTTTCATTGGCGACGCCGGCTGTCGCCCAGGTTACGTCGTCAAATATTAACGGCCAGGTTATTGGAAGTGACAGCATTCCTGTTTCTTCAGCTTCAGTAACCATTGTACACGTTCCTACAGGGGCTGCTAAGTCGACAGTTACTTCATCAAACGGAGTGTTCTTTGCGTCAGGACTTGCAGTCGGTGGGCCATATACTGTCACGGTATCGTCTTCGGCTGGAAATTCCGTAAAGGAAAATATTTATTTGCAGCCATCATCCAACTCTTTGACTATTGGGCTGTCTGAAGCCTTAGACGAAATAATTACTTTTGGAACAATCACTGCAAAAGAGGATTTGAATGGCGGTGTAGGGTCTGTTTTTTCGGATGCTGAAATTTTAGGGCAACCCTCAACAGAGCGTGACTTAATTGCTACCTTGGTACGTGATCCGTTGGCTTTCTCAGATGCAGAAGGACAATTAACTGTTGCGGGGGTAAATCCTCGTTTTAACGCTTTGGCCATTGATGGGTCATTGCAGCAAGATGATTTTGGATTAGGTAGTTCAACATACGCGACTGCCCGTTCACCTATTTCATTAGATATGATCGAGTCAGCTTCAGTTCTCGCTAGTGAGTATTCTGTAACCACTTCAGGATTTACAGGTGGTTTGGTAAATGTTGTTACGAAATCCGGTTCTAATGAGATTGATGGCTCATTATACTACTATACTCAAGACGAAGATTATTTTGGTAATGCGGCGTTTGATCAATTTGTAGATAAAGCTGCATTCAAAGAAGAAGAGTATGGCTTCACTCTTCGTGGTCCAATTATTAAAGATAAATTATTCTTTGCAGCTAGCTATGATAAATTTGAGTCAGGGTCAGGGCGCAACTTTACAGCGTCTGATGAGGACGATGGTATTAACCCGGCTATTTATTCAGCCCTTAATCAAATTGTACAGGATAACTATGGGTATGATATGGGGGGGCGACCTGACGTCGTAAGCCTTCCTGTTACAAGTGAACGTATTCTGGGAAAAATTGACTGGAACATAAACGATAATCATCGTGCTTCATTTACTTATCAAAGTACTGAAGAAGCTGGAACATCAGGTGTCGGGCAAACTACATTTCAAAGTGCTTACTATGACACACCTACTGATTTGAAAGCTTATACCGGACAGCTCTTTTCTGACTGGAATGATAGGTTGTCTACAGAATTTCGTATTAATTTCAAAGATTATGAGCGTGGCCAGCTATGTCGCGCCGGCGACACTGTTGGGGCCTGGACAATTGAACTAGAACCTGACGACCTTGTGGGCACTAATCTCGAGGGCTATATTGAAGACTTTACATCCTTTACGGGTGGATGTGATCGTTTCAGACAGGGTAATACTTATGCCGATGATCGTTTACAGCTCTTTGGTGTCGCTAATTATGTATTGAATGATCACTTCATTTCTGTGGGTGCGGAATTTCAAGAATTTAACCTTGAGAATTTGTTCGCACAGCGTTCTGTTGGGGAATTTAGATATCGCAGCTTGACAGACCTGATTGATGGTACGGCTGATCGAGTGAGAGTGCAGTTGCCTCAAAGTGGTAATCGTGATGATATTTTGGCTGCTTGGGGATATAATACACTTGCATTGTTTGCCCAGGACAGCTGGCAAATTCGCCCTGACTTTAGATTGGATTATGGTTTGCGTTATGAAACTATTATCCAGGGAGACGAACCAACTAATCGTTCTTTCTTTAATGAACGCTATGGTTTTGCTAATACAGTGAATCTAGATGGCAATGACCTTATTATGCCAAGGGTAAGCTTTGAGTACCAACCTTTTGCTCGCACAAAGCTTACCGGCGGTGTTGGGTTGTTTGGCGGCGGCGATCCTAAAGTATGGACGTCAAACGCATTCACCCCTCCAGTGTTTTTCGCACAAGATTTTGATGTTGCAAACACAAATCCGGCACAGGGCACACCTCAGTCATTAGTTGATCGAATTACTTCAAATGATGCCAATGATCCGGGGCCAATTGACGTGATCAGTCCTGATTTCGAGACACCGTCAGATTGGAAAGCTAGCTTGCGCCTAGATCAAACTTTTGATGCGAATTTTGGTGGTGTGAATTTGGGGGATGACTACAAACTTAGTTTGCAAGCCCTATATTCTGCTACAAACAAAGGGTTTCGTTGGGAAAATCTCGGCCATACATTATACGATAATGGTGTGTCGCCAGATGGAAGAACAATTTATGCAGACCTCGAAGATTTAGACATTAATAATGCTATCGCTTTAACCAATTACAATGATGGCAGCTCTTTGACCCTCTCTGCATCATTAGCGAAAGACTTCGACAATGGGTTGGGCTTTTACGCGTCTTATGCTTATCAGGATGTTGAAAATACCGTCCCCGGTGGTTCTTCACGCGGAGTTTCAAATTGGAGAGGTATTATTGGTGCAGACCGGAATAGCCCGATTGCATTAACATCAGTTTATCAGACTGAACATTCCTTTAAAGTTAATGTGTCTTATGAAAAAGATATCTTAGGCGACCTTTCGACTAGGTTTAATCTTTTCGGGCAAATGTATTCGGGACAGCCTTTCTATTACACCTTTGATGTTAATTCAGATAACGCGTTGTTTGGTAGAGCTGGGGATGGAGAGTCTCCATTTGATAATGATCTGCTTTATGTTCCGACAATTACTGGCAATGCTATTTCTGACCCGAATGTTGTTCTAGGTTCTCGTTTTGATGAAGAGGGTTTCATCAATTATGTAAACGAGCGAGGATTGCAGCAGGGGCAAACCCAAAAGAACGCCTTCTTTAGCAATTGGAACCAACGCTGGGACTTCCAAATTCAACAAGAATTGCCCTTCTTTAATAAAGCGGCAGAGAAATATGTTGGCGAAAATAGACTCAAATTTGTTCTAGATATTAAGAACATCGCTAATTTACTCAATGACGAATGGGGAACTCATTACGATGGACCAAGATTTGATACTCTATCAACAGTAAGGGCAGATCTCGTGTCACGAGCAGATGTTACTGCAAATGGTGTAGATGGTGCGTCTGCCTTGGAAGGTGATAGTGCTCGAACAACTTGTACAACAGCAGATTCCTGTGTGTACCGCTTTAATAGTTATCGTGAGCGTGATGAGAGCTATCGTAATCTTGGTCGCTCAGTCTATGAAATTCGCGCAGGTATTCGTTACGAATTCTAAAATTATTTCATAATGAACTTCTAAGGAGAGCTTTGGCTCTCCTTTTTTATGGCAAAAAATAAGCCCCGATCTTTGCGGGGCTTTGTTGTGTTTGTTTTACTTTATGGGCAGGTTGTCAGGGCCTGGTTCCATAAAGGTTTCTTCGGCCTCGTCCTTGGCCTTGCTGTTCCATTTATGGATGCGGTTAATCTGGCAACGCTGATTATCAAATGGATTAGTTGAGTTTCCGAAAACCGATTCAGAGACGATCAAGCTATCCAGCCTGGTCAGACAGCTGGTGCGGTTAACCAATCCAATCCTCTGTGCGTAACGCAAGGGCTGACAATTGCCGAACATTTCGACAATATATTCTTCGTTTACGCCGCGCTTTAAGACGACAGTGTCGTCCGTATTATCTGAAAACCCATCAATATTGCGAGAAAAGCAAATCTTGTCGACAGGAGCGCCAAGGCGTGGGTCATCTATAAATGCGGCAATTCCTTTGGCTTTGCCTTCGCCGTCATTTGCGGTGGCGCAGGCTGTAATAGCAATGGCGCATAAAACTGAACTGGCTATGAGTAAGGGGCGTAGGGGCATGTGATCCTCGTTAATGAACGGATATACATATCACAACTATAGCAGCCATAAAAGGGCGGCGCTCTATGGTATATTCAGCGGTTCAGCCAATACACGGTAGTCATCATCTTCACCGCGATAGGGTTCATCGGCCCGGCTTTCATACATGCGGCGTCCAGCCCAGTCTGTTATATGGGCGCGTAGGAACCGTCTTTGCCCGGATGTAGGCGTGGTTGATACATAATCCAGACGGAATTTGAACGGCGGTTTTTCCTGATCCACATCGATGAAGGTCTGCCCCAATATAGTTGTTACGCCCGCGCCGTCTTGTTCCACCAGTTCGACTGTAAGACTGGCGCCGCGGGTCAGTTCAGGCGTGTTTCGCGGAAGGGTTACTTTGCCCTTTAGGGTTTCAACATTATTTCCCTGTGGGCTTTGTGTTGGCACGTGACTTTGTCCGGGTGCATGCATCACTAATTGCACATTGCCCCGTCCGCGATAGAACTCATCTTTTTGGGAAAACATGACTTCCTGATCTTGTTCGTTGAGGATCACGGCATTGATAACAGCGTAATCAAGGTCTTTTGTGACGGGTTCAGGTACAGAAATAGCCAGGCCTAATTGCGGGGGTAAACCGGTCAGCAGGATGCGCGTTTGTCCGATTAACTGCGGTTGCGTCATGCCGGGCTGTACAGGTTTATAGGCATTAATGATCAGGCTGTTTCCGTGCAGGTTCCGCAGAGTGCCAATATCCACATTGACCGGAATAGTTTCTATCAAACCATAGGCCGGAGAGGGCTGGTTACCACCTTGAAATATATCATTGAGAATGTCGTCTATGGGCCCTATCTGAGCCGATGCCGGGGATCCGCATAAGGCTAGCGCAGCTGCGGCTGTTATTAAAAAACGCATAAAACCTCCATAATTGGCAGGACCTTATACTACACACGGCAACAGATGCTGAATGGTTTTGTCAGTTCCTGTTCATATTGGGGCAGGCGACCATAACGGGTATTTTGTCATGATGGATTTGAATAAATCCGATTCCATATGGCGGTTGAGCCAGGCCCGGGTCGAGGAATAAGGGGCGTCATTCCACCAATTACTATCCGTATTGGCAAATTGGCGCATGAAGGGAAAAATCGCAATATCGGCGATTGTTTGCTTTTGGCCCATTAAAAACGGCGCAGTTGCAAGCCGCTCTTCATAGCCTCTGATTGTGACTTCGGCTTTGGCCCGGTGGGTTAAGTCTGTATCGCCGCGCTCGGCGTTTTCGTCATAACGGCTTGCATATTTATAGCGGTCTAGATGATGTTTAAACGGGCCGTCATTCTCGCTAATCAAAGTGTTGACTGTGTCTTGGTCGCAATCCAGCCAGCCGAGCGGATCATGATGGGCGAGCGCAAAGTTTAAAAGATCGAGGCTCTCATCAATGACAGTGCCATCATCCGTAATGAAAACCGGAACTGTTCCCTTGGGCGAAACTTCCAGCATATGGGCTGGTTTATCCCGTAAAATGATCTCGCGATGTTCATATGATAGGCCGCTAACCTTCAGACCCATCCGGCCGCGCATGGCATAGGGACAACGCCGGAATGAATAGAGAACCGCACTCACTTATAGTTCCGTTTGAGTATTTTTTTATCAATGGTCACTTCTGGGTAATCAGTTCCAGAAATCATATTTTGAAAGTCACCCGGTTTGTCTTCATCAACCTTGTTGTGGAGAGGAAAAGAAATGTTTTGACCAAGTAGTAAATTGGCAATCAGGAATTCCAGAATAGCGGCTTCATAGGCTTTGTTGATAACAATTATATCTTTGGAGGCTTTTGCCCATTTAACGAGGGCGGATCCGTCACGGCGACGCTTCAAGCGAACTTGATATACGCCTTGACCGGTTTTGCTCCGGTGAAAATTAAGCGTGTTCTTATCAAAAAATATAAACCAACGATCGCTTTCCGCTTGCGGGACCAGACCCGCTTGCAGGCGATAAAATTCAGCTGGTGTGAATTCATCTGTAAATGGAATTTTGGTTAATTTAAGAAAATTTTCCCGTTTCCCGTCCCTGGGTCTGGCTGGCATTTAAGCCTCCCTACCTATATGGACTTCGCCGCGCTGCTTGGCCAGTTCGATTTGTTTTTGGCGTTCGGCAAAACGGACCCGTTGATCTTCGCTCATACGGTTATGACAGCGGGGGCAAGAAATGCCTTTGACATAGAGCGGGCTTTGTTTTTCTTTTTCTGTGATAGGGTATCGGCAAGCATAACACTGATCATAATCGGATTCAGCAAGGCCGTGACCAACCGCTACGCGCTGGTCAAAAACAAAGCAGTCCCCGTTCCAGAGCGAGCTTTCTTCTTTAATATTTTCCAGATATTTTAATATGCCGCCTTTGAGGTGATAAACTTCATCATAACCCTGCGATTTCATGAAGGAACTGGCTTTCTCGCAGCGAATGCCGCCTGTGCAAAACATAGCCACTTTCTTTTTAGCGCGTATTTTATCTTCATTATCGGCGACCCATTGGGGAAATTCCCGAAATGTTTCTGTATCCGGATTGACGGCACCTTTAAATGTGCCGATCTCAACTTCGTAATCATTGCGGGTGTCAATCAGGATCACGTCAGGATCAGATATCAAGTCATTCCAGTCTTTTGGATCAACATAGGTCCCAACGACATCATTGGGGTCTACGCCTTCAACGCCCATGGTAACGATTTCTTTTTTCAATCGCACTTTCATGCGATAAAAAGGCATCTCGCTGGCACGGCTTTCCTTATGCTCCAAATTTTCCAGGCGGGGATCAGCTTTTAAAAAACTGTGCAGCTCAAATATGGCTTTATCAGTTCCGGCGACGGTTCCGTTAATGCCTTCCCGGGCCAGTAAGATCGTCCCTTTGATGTCATGAAGATCACACATATCCTGCAGAGGTGCTTTAAGCTGCTCATAGTCAGAAAGGCGCGTAAAGTGGTACAGGGCTGTGACGCAATAAGTCATGGCGGCGCTTTACGCCTCAATAGGGTTTAGGTCAATTGGCCTTGCCTAATCCTTGAAGCTGCTCGGCGAGAAGTTCTTGATATTTTGGCATAGCCTGAACAATTGCGCGTAATCTGTCCGGTAGGCCTAGATTGTCCATAAATGTGCTCATGCCGTCCATGACGATTTTGGGGTCATTACAGGTTTTAGCTAATGTACGCAGATCACGAATGCCGCGGCCGCGAGTCAGTTCTTTTTCCAGGCTTTTTAAAGAATTTGACAAAGCAAATAATTGCAGCGGGCCGGGTGTTTTGCCTTCGACATATTTGGCGGTGACTTTACGCATGGACTTAACTGCGCCTTGAGTATCGTCCAGAAGCTCAGTAACGGCCTTTTCTGCACGAAGTTTGATCCATTCTGTTGTGCAGACTTCGGCCGGATCCGGCGTGCTGGCACAGGCAGAAAATAAAAACGGGCAGGCGGCAAGCAGCATTAATCGGCGCATGGAAGTCTCCTTTAACATTGTCATAGAATGTTACGGGGCCAGCGCAAGGTTTTTGGTCAGTGACTAATCCCCGAAGGAATAGATGCTCATGCCCCGGGCACGTTCATCAAACTGTAGGGGTTTGTTCAGCGGGGCATAGGCGCGCTGGGTGCAGTTTTGCCGCTCACAAACATAACAATTAATGCCAATAGGTGTGGGCTGCGGGGCTTCCAGATTATATTGCCGAGCATAGATGAGGCGCGGGGCGTAAGCGATATCACAGCCCAGCCCGATGGCCAGTTTCTGGGCTGGCTGATCATGGGTCTGTCCTGAGCGTGAGACCATTTTGGCGATGGAAAAATAGGTCGTGTCGTCCGGCAGCTGCACGATCTGTGTATGGACCCTGCCTGGATCTTGAAAGCACTGATGAATGTTCCAGAGCGGGCAGGCGCCGCCATGAGAGGAGAAATGAAACCGCCCGGCGGAAAATCGTTTGGAAACGTTGCCAGCCACATCAATACGTACAAAGAAAAACGGAATACCACGCGCATCTGGGCGCTGCAAAGTTGTCAGGCGGTGGGCCACCTGCTCAAAACTGGTCCCGTAGCGGGATGATAGCAAATCGATATCATAGCGGGTATTTTCAGCATCTTTAAGGAAGCGCTCATAGGGCATCAACACAGCAGCCGCGAAATAATTGGCCAGACTGGTGCGAGCCAGACCCTCCGCCTCGCGGCCTGGTAATTTCGCTTTGGCGATAATTTCATCAATTAACTCTCGATATTCCAGAAGCCCGATTTGGAAAGCTAATTGAAATCGGCGGCCTGAGCGGCGCAGCAGTTCGGACAGGTTTATGCGCCGGGCGTGTTGATCAAAATATCGCAGCATTTTGGGCATGATATCCATGGGGACAATCCGCACTCTTATGCCGTGTTTTTCATGCAGGCGCGCCGTTAGAGCCGCATGAGGTTCATTGCGATGTAGCTCTAATTCTTTGGATAAGGCTTCGGCCTGTCGATCAAGTTGCGGGAAAAAATTTCGAGCTCCATGAATAAAACTGCGAACGGCTTCAACGGCTTCTGCGCTTTGGCCTAATATTTCTACCTTGTCTCTATCGGCGGCCATATCTGCCGTGCGCATATGGAGCTCTTTATTCCGCCGATAAAGATGGAGCAGGGCGCGGGCTGCGTCTGGACTGGCACCGACCAAGTCTTCAGCCTCGCTTTTAGAAATCGTCATGCCTTTAAAAACAGGGTCGCGGAGTATATCATACACCTCAGCTACGATGTGGGCATCACCCTGACCGGTAAATTCGGCAATATTGAAGTCGTAAAGCTCGGCCATGCGCACGAGAACCTTGGCGCTCATGGCGCGTTGATTGCGTTCCATAAGGTTCAAATATGAGGTGGATATTCCCATGTCCTCAGCCATGCGGGTTTGTGTGAGGCCGAGGGTTGTCCGAAGTCGCCTGAGGCGCGGGCCGATGAGAAGTTTTTTGCTTTTACTCATTTTACAAAAATACCTATATTAATTATACATACTTTACAACAATACCGTGAAACCCGCAAGGATATATAGACTTTGCATGATTTTTGTAAATATTGTGAAAATACATTATTTACACATGGAGTCTGTCATGAACGCGCCTGCCGCAAACGATATCAAGCCAATCCCCCGTCATCGGACCTTGGCCAAGGTGGTTAAGCCTCTTGGGCTTCGCTATGATGAGGTTTTGACGCCAGATGCCTTGTTGTTTCTAGCGGATTTGGAACGCCGTTTCGGGCCGCAACGCCGGATTCTTTTGGAAAATCGCCGCTTGATGCAGGAACGGTATGATGACGGCGAAATGCCATGTCAGCCATTGGAAACAGCTCATGTCCGCAATGCTGTATGGGAAGTTGATCCTTGTCCGCCGGCTTTACAGGACCGCCGGGTTGAAATTACGGGTCCAGTTGACCGGAAAATGATGATCAATGCGCTCAATAGCGGCGCGAAAATGTTCATGGCTGATTTTGAAGATGCTTCATCTCCGACATTTGCCAATATGATCGAAGGTCAGATCAATATGATGGATTATGCCCGCGGGCAGCTATCCATGAAGACTGAGAAAAAGTCTTATGAACTGAGCGAAACAACGGCAACTATGCTGGTTCGTCCGCGTGGTTGGCACTTAGTTGAGGCCGGTATCACCGTTGATGGTAAGCCTATGTCGGCATCATTGGTCGATTTCGGCTTGCATATTTTCCATAATGGAAAGCTATTGGCTGATAGTGGTCGCGGGCCTTTTTACTACTTGCCAAAAATGGAAAATTACCAAGAAGCGCGTCTATGGAATGATGTTTTCAATTTTGCGCAAGTCTTTGTCGGTATTCCCCACGGTACTATCAAGTCGACAGTATTGATTGAAACTTTGCCTGCGGCCTTCCAGATGGAAGAAATTCTGTATGTTCTTCGCCATCATATTACGGGTCTGAACTGTGGTCGCTGGGATTATATTTTCAGCTATATCAAAACCCTGCGTAACCATAAGCAGTTCGTTTTACCTGAGCGTGCGCAGGTCGGTATGGACCGCGACTTCCTTAAGGCTTATTCTGAACGTTTGGTCGAGATATGTCACAAACGCCGTGCTCATGCCATGGGCGGTATGGCGGCTCAGATACCGGTTAAAAACAATCCGGCGGCTAACGAAGCAGCTTTTGACAAGGTGAGGGCTGACAAATTACGTGAAGCCCGTGCAGGTCACGATGGTACCTGGGTGGCACATCCAGACCTGGTGTCTGTTGCCATGGATGTTTTTGATGCTGAAATGCCGCAAAAGCATCAGATTCATAAAAAGCGCGTTTATCCGCGTATTTCTGATGAGGCTTTACTCTCACCCCATAGTGGAACCATCAGCGAAGCTGGCATTCGCACCAATATTTCTGTTGGTGTTCAGTATACAGCCGCATGGCTTTGTGGACGCGGTGCTGTGCCCATCCATAATCTGATGGAAGATGCCGCGACTGCAGAAATCTCCCGCGCGCAAATCTGGCAGTGGCTCCGTCACAAGGCCAGTGCCGAAATGGAAGACGGCAGTACGGCCATTATCAATTCAGATTTGATCGACCGCCTCTTCCGTGAAGAGCTTGATGCCATCAAAGAAGAGATGGGGTCAGAAGCTTATATTGCTGGCCGTTTCCCTGAAGCCGCCAAAGTTTTCGAAAAGGCCTCGACTGCTGTCGATCTGCCTGAATTTCTAACCCTTCCTGCCTACGACATTTTGGAGAAATAAAATGACACGTCCAACTTATAATCAAACGCTGAATGCTTTGGAGACACGTTATCCGAACGGCGCGCCGGGCGGCGTGAACCTTGAGGATTTGGCTCAGCTTAAGCTGCAAAATACATATTCAACTCACTTGGATATCGCACGTGATATGGCGACACTGATGCGCAAGGATATGGCCGAATATGATAAGGATACATCCAAATTCACACAATCTCTTGGTTGTTGGTCTGGTTTTCATGCCATGCAGATGATGCGTGCGATCAAACGCCAAAAAGGCACTCTGGACAAAGCTTATGTCTATCTGTCCGGCTGGATGGTAGCTGGCCTTCGGAACCGTTTCGGTCATTTGCCGGATCAGTCCATGCACGAAAAGACGTCTGTGGTTGATCTTATTCAAGAGATTTATACATCTCTGCGTCAGGCAGATGAGGTTGAACTGAATGATCTTTTTGCCGAGCTTAAAACAACAGATAACCGTGAGGCTGTTATTGCGAAAATTGATGCGCATGAGAGCTATGTACGCCCGATCATTGCGGATATCGATGCCGGTTTCGGTAATGTCCACGCGACTTACCTTCTGGCTAAGGAAATGATCAAGGCTGGGGCCTGTTGTATCCAGATTGAAAATCAGGTTTCCGATGCCAAACAATGTGGACACCAGGATGGCAAAGTTACAGTTCCGCGCGAAGACTTTATTGAGAAATTGCGCGCCGTTCGTATGGCTTTTGAAGAGTTGGGTGTGGATGACGGCGTTATCGTTGCCCGGACTGACAGTCTAGGTGCTGGCCTGACACAGAAAATACCTGTTTCCCGGGAAGCTGGTGACCATGCCGCTGAATATACAAAATGGCTTGATACTGCACCGGTATCAGATCTCAACGGTCTTGAAGATGGCGAGGTCGCTATTCAACTGGATGGCCAGTTGGTCAAGCCAATCCGTCTGCCAAACGGTCTTTATAAATTTAGAGCCGATACGGGCGAAGACCGTGTTGTCGAGGACTGTATCGCGTCACTGACAGACGGGGGAGCTGACCTGCTATGGATTGAGACGGCAACGCCAAACGTCAAGAAAATTGCCGGTATGGTCAACCGCATCAAAGAAGCTGTTCCAAATGCCAAGCTGACATATAACAACTCGCCGAGCTTTAACTGGACATTGAACTTGCGTAAGCAGGTTCGTGAAGACTGGATTGCTGAGGGTAAAATTCATGAGAGCTCTTATCCTGAAGCTGAATTGATGTCTGCCCGCTTTGATGAAGATCCTTTAGGAGTGGAAGCTGACCGCCGCTTGCAGGCTTTCCAGACGGATATTTCTCGCGAAGCTGGCGTGTTCCATAACTTGATCACGCTGCCTACATTCCACGGGACAGCCAAATTGATGAATGACTTGTCAGAAGGTTATTTTGGCGATCAGAAAATGCTGGCATATGTTAAGAATATTCAGCGAGAAGAGATCCGCACTAACGTCTCTGCCGTTAAGCACCAACATGAAGTTGGATCAGATCTCGGGGATACATTTAAGGAAATGACGGGCGGGGAGCGTGCTCTCAAAGCTGGCGGTGAACACAATACTATGAACCAGTTTGCCAACGTAGCCTAAATGGATGGCTCTTCCTCGCTAAGGAAGAGTGACCCAATTCTAATTATCAGCCCCCTTTTGGGGGCTTTTTACATATTGTTTACCTAGTCGCGAATTAACGGTTTATTAGGTAGTTTAAGCAGCTGCTCATTAACTTCTCGTTGATATTTGCAACCTGTTTAACGTGTGTTGGGTCGCGATGAAGAACTTTTTGACAAAATATCTTAAGCGTGAAGATGGTAACTTTGCCATTATTAGCGGCTTACTAGTCTCAGTCCTGGTTGTTACGGCTGGTGGTGTGCTGGATATTGCCAATGCACATGCGGCAAAACAAAGGCTGCAAAATGCCTCGGATTCGGCGGCTATTGCGGGTGCGGCTTTGTTTCTAAATCACGAAGCTATACCGGCAGAAATTTTAAAGCACACAAAAAATGTGTTCGTGGAAAATTGCGATGTCGAAAATTGCAAGGCCCCACAAGTTCAGATCGTAGATCAAGAACTTCGAGTTTCAGCAACCCATAAAAACAGTAATTTTTTCTTAGGGATGATCGGGAAAAAGGAAACTGAAATTTACGCTGAGTCTGTATCCGATATCAGCCCAGCTGCCTCTGTAGGATATGTGGATGTATATGTTTTATTTGATATCTCATCATCAATGATGTTCCCAGATACGCAAGCCGGCGTTGACATCATGGAAGCTAATTATGAACCCTTTGCAGGTCTGGGGGGATGCGCATTTGCTTGTCATGGGAACACAGGAATAGGTGTGACCGGTGATCAGGTTGCTCAGTCATTAGGTGTTTACCTGAGAGAAGACCGGATGAGAGATGAAATTGACAGGATAACTGAACAGGTTCTTGATGATTCAGATGGTCGGGCACGAGTCAGCCTGATTTCTTATGGAACAGATGCAAGAGAGTTAGTGTCATTGACGGAACTTAAGTCAGTCATTGATGCTGGAATTGCCAGTTCTAATTATACTGAGGGAGCGGGAGTCACCGGAACAAATTATGAAACTGTCTTTGCAGGTTTGGTGAATAATAATCTTATCCCGAACACAGCGGGCGACGGAAGTGAAAATGACCCGCATAATATTGTCGTTTTCATTACAGATGGTGTTTACAGTACGAGCCCCGGGGCCACGAGCGGAGCTGTCGCTGACATGCCCATTAATCCATCTACTTGTGATATGATTAAAAATAGAGGTCCGGAGTTATTCGTTTTGGATGTCACATATCCAGATCCTACAGGGATTCAGGCTACAGCTGCCAGTGCAGCCAGGTTGCAAAATCTCAGTACTTTTTACGATCAAATCAAACCAAATTTGCAGGCTTGTGCCAGTCCTGGCCGCTATTATGAAGGCAAGTTTAATACAGAAATAGTTTCGGCTTTTGATGATATTTTATCAAATGTTATGGATTATACGGGCGTTGAAAATCCACAAGCTCGCCTAATCCGGTAGGATTAAATTGCCTCACAGGATTCTTTAAGCCATTCTTTGACTTTGCCGTCCACACGCGGTCCTATTTCTGTCCAGACGCGGGCATGATAGTCATTGACCCATTTCACTTCATCATCTGTCAGCATATCTTTGTTTATCAAGCCTTTGTGAATAGGGGCTAGCGTTACATATTCAAAGCCATGCATGGAGCGTTCGCCACCTGGAATTTCTGTGGCGTCTGTCACATATTGCAGGTTTTCAATGCGAATGCCGTATTCCCCGTCTTTGTAAAAGCCGGGTTCGTTGGATACGATCATGCCGGGTTTCAAGGCAACAGTATTGGGGGCTTTGGAAATTCGCTGCGGACCTTCATGGACGCCAAGAAAGACACCAACCCCGTGGCCCGTGCCGTGATCGTAATCGAAGCCTTGCGCCCATAGAGCCATACGGGCCAGCGCATCCAGATTGGATCCAGTCGTTCCTTTTGGAAAACGAACCACAGATAATGCGATATGACCTTTAAGAACCAAAGTATTCATGCGTTTCATATCTTCGCTAGGCTGCCCAATAGGCACTGTTCGCGTAATGTCAGTTGTGCCGTCAGCATATTGACCGCCGCTATCGACCAAATACAGATCACCCTTCGAAAGTTGATTCACAGTGGCTTCAGATACGCGGTAATGACAAAGAGCGCCGTTAGAACCTGCGCCCGAAATTGTTTCAAAGGATAGGTCCTTTAAAACGCCAGTTTCGTGGCGAAGTTTTTCCAGAACCTGAGCGGCCTGAATTTCATTATAATCTCCGCTTTGGGCTTCTGTATCAAGCCAGTAAAGAAACCGGGTGATAACGGCGCCATCGCGTTTATGGGCTTCAGTCGTGCCAGCAATCTCGGCAGCGTTTTTACAGGCTTTTGGTATTGCGATCGGATCTTGGGCCTTAATAACTTCAATCCCGGATGTTTTGAGTTGATCAAAATACCAGGCCGAACTGGTTGACGGATCAGCCATAATTTTTTGACCTTTAAGCGTGTCAATATGCCCGCTAAATTCGGCTTCCGTATGTATCGTAACAGCATTGCCAAGATGTGTGCGAACTGCATCTGACATTTTCTCTGGTTTGATAAACAGGTCGACATGGCCATCAACGCTTATAATGGCGGTGGATAGGGGCAAGGGCGTACACATTACGTCGCCGCCCCGAATATTTAAAAGCCATGCGATAGAGGCGGGCGCTGTAATTAATGCTGCATGTGCGTTCCTGCCGGCAATAGCTTTCCCTATACGCTCACGTTTTGAAGTATGGGACTCTCCGGCCAGATTTTCGGGTTGTATAGTAACGGGTGTGATAGGCTCAGCCGGCCTATCATCCCAGGCTTCGTCAATTGGATTAATGTCTAAGGATATTAGTTCACCACCAGCAAGGTCAACGGCTTCGCCTATGGCTTTAAGTGCCGCTGGGCTGTGTAGACGCGGATCATACCCGATTTTTTCGCCTTGTTTCACATTTTCTTTGAGCCATGTCGTAATGCCGCGATCTTCAAGACGTTTATACGCAAACAGGTTTTCATCAACTTGTGAACGGACTTGAATCACATAACGTCCATCTACAAACATGGCTGCTTTATCTTTCATAACGATGGCTGCTCCAGCGGAGCCCGTAAAGCCAGTGGCCCACATAAGCCGCTCATTACAGTCGGGCAGATATTCATTTTGGTATTCATCTTCATGGGGGATTAGAAAACCATCCAGGCCTTTACCGGCCATGGCTGCTCGGAGTTTGGGAAGGTTTTGTTGACCGAAAGCCGGGCCGCCTTGAACTTCGAAATTTTGGATCATTTTCATGGGATTTACCTGTCATGCAATTTGCGAAGTAAGTTAGGCTAAGATGATCTTCCTCACAAGCTATTCTAACTAAAATTTAATGCACGACGCTTGCCGTAATACGACAAGTGTGGTTAACAGTCGCGCATGAAAAAAAATACATTATTAGCGCTGGCAAGCGCATTCGTTCTAACCTTGGCGGGTTGCAATGAATTAGGGGAAGATGACAAAAAGGTTGATGGCGAGGGAGCCGAAAGTAAAGCGGCCTTTGCATCAACCTATAAACCATTTCCATCTGAGACCACTCTAATAACCAATGCCCACATTATTTTGGGCAATGGTGAAGCCATCGAAAATGGTTCCGTCTTGATGACGGATGGGAAAATTACGGAAGTTTCCGCAGGTAAGTTGGAACATGACGCCTCGGTCACGATTGACGCCAAGGGCAGATATGTGACACCCGGAATAATTGATGTGCATTCTCATTTGGGCGACTATCCATCTCCAGGGGTCAATGCTCACAATGACGGCAATGAAATCACAAGCCCTGTCACGGCTGAGGTTTATGCTGAACACGGTGTTTGGCCACAGGATCCTGGATTTGACGAGGCTTTGGCGGGCGGGATTACCACACTGCATATTCTACCTGGATCAGCCAATTTGTTTGGCGGACGGGGCGTGACGCTACGGAATATTCCGTCCCGAACAGTTCAGGGGATGAAATTTCCTGAAGCGCCATATACACTTAAGATGGCCTGCGGTGAAAACCCCAAACGTGTCTATGGCCAAAAGGGCGGCCCTGGATCACGTATGGGGAATGTGGCCGGATATCGTAAGAACTGGATTAAGGCTGAGAATTACAAGAAAAAACTGGATGCAGGAGAAGATGTTAAACGTGACCTGCAACTGGAAACATTAGCAGGTGTTCTATCCGGTGATATCCTCGTTCAAATGCACTGTTACCGCGCAGATGAAATGGTACAGCTTCTCGATGTAGCCAAAGAGTTCGACTATAAGATTACGACATTCCATCATGCAATTGAGGCATATAAAATTGGCGACGTATTGGCCGAGAATGGGACTTGCGCTGCCATGTGGGCTGATTGGTACGGCTTTAAAATGGAAGCCTATGACACAATCCAGGAAAACATACCCTTTGTTCACGCACAGGGTGCTTGCGCTATGATCCATTCTGATAGTGCTATGGGCATTCAGCGCCTGAACCAGGAGGTGGCCAAGACCTGGGCCAACGGCAATCGAGCGGGCCTTGATATTTCCGAAGCTGAAGCTTGGCAATGGCTGACGGCAAATCCAGCTAAAGCTCTGGGTATTGAAGCTGAAACAGGGACGTTGGAAGCGGGCAAACGGGCTGACTTGGTTATCTGGTCTGAAAACCCATTCAGTTCATATGCGTTAGCGGATCAGGTTTATATCGATGGTGCATTGATGTTTGATCGTCACAGTGGTCTGAAACCAAAAAGTGATTTCCGCTTGGGCCACCCCGGCGTGGATAGTGAAGGTTAGGAGGACGTCATGAAAAAAATATCAAAACTACTACTCCTAATGAGCGCTGCAAGCGTCATTACGGCTTCACCCGCCCTGTCTCAAACTTATTTCATCGATGATGCGACAGTTGTGACGGATGATGGCAGGCAAGAGGGGACGGATATCATTATAGATAAAGGCCAGATCACCAATTTGGGAAGAGGTTTGAGTGCCCCTGAAGGTGCTACTGTCATGAATGCCGAGGGCCAATGGGTAACTTCAGGGCTATTCGCGCCGCTGACGTCGTTGGGGCTTGTAGAGATCGGGGCTGAGGATTCGACAAATGATACTTCTGCCAAGGACGCTGTGACATCAGTATCCGATTTGGCTGTGGATGGGTTTAATCCGCAATCGCCGATTATTGATAATACGCGTGTCTCAGGGGTTACGCATGCTGCCATTATAGGACGGACGTCTCATAATATTTTTGCGGGCACGGGATTTATCGCCAATATGAGTGGAGACTTTGACTCTGTGTTGCAAGATGAGAGTTTCATTTATGTACAAATGGGATCCCGCGGCGGAAAATTGGCTGGCGGTTCCCGCAGCGCCGCGTTCTCGCAATTGCGCGCAGCATTAACAGATGCATCAACTTATCCGGCCCGCTTTAAAGGCCCTGAGGACGGTGATGCTCTGCCCAGACGCGATGCCGCTGCTTTGGCGCGTGCAGCGCGTGGACTGATGCCGATCATTATCGGCGCTGACCGGGCTTCAGATCTCTTGAGCATTATTAAGTTAAAAGAAGAGTTTGGTCTGGATATCATTATTTCTGGTGCTGCAGAGGGCTGGATGGTTGCCGAAGAACTGGCTGCCGCTGACATGAAAGTCATTGTGGACCCGGTGGCTAATCTACCCGGGTCTTTTGACCGGGTCGGTGCTAGGCGTGATAACGCAAAACTTCTGGCAGATGCTGGCGTTGACATGGCATTGATGAGCTTTTCTGAAAGTACGTCACATAATGTTCGTGTGCTCAACCAACATGCAGGTAATGCCGTTGCGGCTGGACTGAGTTGGGATGAGGCTTTTGCGGCAGTGTCATCAACGCCTTCCAAATGGTTTGACGTGAACAATGCAGTTATTGCTGAAGGCCAAAGCGACTCGACCCTTATTGTCTGGGATGGTGACCCGCTACAGGTCACAAGCGCCCCGACATTTATCATGATTGATGGTAAGCCCCAATCAACAATGTCCCGACAGCGAGAGCTACGGGATCGATATAATCCAACCCGCGAAGAGACTCGGGCCCATAAATATAGATAGGAATTATAATGCGTATGAAAAATATTTTAGTGGCAGGCGTGGCAAGCCTTGCCTTGATCGCTTGTCAGAAAAAAGATGCGGTAACGACCGAGGATGTAAAAACCGAGGTGGGTAATGTGACCGAAACTGTTATTGATTATGGCAAAGCGGCTAAAGACAGAGTTGAGTTTTTACAATTTGATAAGGCTGAACTACCGGCCGGAAACTCGGTTTTAGCAGAGTGGACGGGGCCCTATGGCGGTGTTCCTGCTTTTGATACAGTCAAGCTTGGTGACTTAAAGGCGGCCCTTGAATGGGGTATGGCGCGTCAGTTGGCTGAAATTGATCAAATTACGTCTAACCCGGAGCCCGCAACATTTTACAATACAATTGTTCCTTTGGAAAAAGCCGGGGCTGATTTAAATCGGGTTTTTTCTTACTGGGGTATTTGGTCATCTAATAATTCGTCGCCAGAGTTTCGAGCTATTCAAGCAGAAATGGTTCCGAAGCTTTCTGAATTTGGGTCTAAAATCACTCAAAACGAAGCTTTGTTTAAGCGTATCGAGACTGTCTATAATGATAAGGCAGCGCTTAATAAATTGAGCCCAGAAGCGCAGCGTATTGTTAAGCTGAGTTATGAAGGTCTGGTTCGTGATGGCGCAAAGCTGGATGCTGAAAAGAAAAAGCGTTACGCGGCCATCGATAAACGCCTCGCGGAACTTTATACAAAATTCGGTAATAATGTTCTGAATGACGAAGAGAGTTACACGACATATCTGACGGCTGATCAACTGGACGGCCTGCCTGATGCATTTGTAAAATCCATTAAAACAGATGATGGCCGTTATGCTATTAAGAACACGCGCTCGTCTATGGATCCGTTTTTGACATATTCCACCAATCGCGATTTGCGTGAAGTCGTATGGAATAATTATTATAACCGCGGGGATAATGGCGGCGAGTATGATAATAACGCTATTATAGCTGAAATTCTCAAGCTTCGTGATGAGCGGGTCAAGCTTTTAGGGTTTAAGAATTTTGCGGACTGGCGTCTCGGGGATCGCATGGCTAAGACCCCTGAAAATGCCATGGAACTTATGGAAACAGTTTGGCCTGCAGCTATCGGCCGGGTCAAAGAGGAAGTGGCAGACATGCAGGCCCTTGCTGATAGTGAAGGGGCTGACATCACGATCAAGCCTTGGGATTACCGTTTCTATATGGAGAAGGTTCGCAAAGACCGCTATGATCTGAACTCGGATGAGGTGAAGGAATATTTGCAGCTGGATAAGCTGACAGACGCCATGTTTATGGTTGCGGGTGAATTGTTCAATTATGAATTTGTTCCAGTAGCTAAGGGCTCTGTGCCAGTTTTTCATGAAGATGTTAATGTGTGGGAAGTGAAAGACAAAACGTCAGGGAAGCATATTGGTCTGTGGTATTTGGATCCGTTTGCCCGTGATGGAAAACGCTCAGGTGCCTGGGCTACATATTATCGTTCTTACACGACCTATGACGGCGAAACGAATGTTTTGTCGTCTAATAACTCCAACTTCATTAAGGGCGCGCCGGGGGAACCCGTTTTGGTGTCCTGGGATGATGCGGAAACATTCTTCCATGAATTCGGACATGCACTGCACTTCTTGGCATCGGATGTAGAATATCCAAGCTCTCATGGCGGCGTGCGTGACTATACCGAATTTCAGTCTCAACTTCTGGAGCGCTGGTTGTCAACTGACAGGGTCATCAATAATTATCTGACACATTATAAAACCGGTGAACCTATGCCGGCTGAGTTGGTTGAGAAAATCAAAAAAGCCGCAACGTTTAATCAAGGCTTTGCCACGACCGAATATCTGGCATCGGCCTTGATGGACATGAAGTATCACACAGTTGATCCAGAAAATATTGATCCCGACAGTTTTGAGCGCGAAACGCTTGAGGCATTAGGTCTGCCGGACGAACTTGTGATGCGTCATCGTTCTCCGCATTTCGGTCACGTCTTTAGCGGTGAAGGATATGCGACGGCCTATTACGGTTATATGTGGGCGGATGTTCTGACGTCTGACGCGGCGGAAGCTTTCGCCAATAGTCCAGGTGGTTTTTACGATAAGGAAATGGGCAAGAAACTCGTTGATCATTTGTTTGCGCCGCGTAATGCGGTTGACCCTGCAGAGGCATACCGCGCGTTCCGGGGACGTGATGCTGATATGTCGGCGCTTATGCGCGATCGGGGCTTTCCGGTTCCTAAATAACTGAGAATTGATTACCGGGCTTGCCCTGGTAATTTTTTGAACGGACAAAATCATGAAAAATCAAAAAATCTGGCGACACCTATGTGTGGCGACCCTTGCTCTTTCTATAGCGGCTTGTAAGGCAGGCGATTCAACCAGCTCTGAAAGACATGCTGTTAATACGGATAGTATTTCTACGACTGGCCCTGCATCTATATCGCTGCGGAAACAATTTGCATGTCTGCCTAAAGAAGCTGCTTTCACAGCAGCGCACCGGGGGACATCAAAAAAGTCGGGCCTTGCCGAAAACTCAGCAGGTTCCCTTAAAACCCTTATCGAACATGGTGTTCTTATTGCAGAAGTTGACGTTGCTGGACTCAAGGATGGAACATTAGTTCTATTTCATGATGGTGTTTGGGATGAAAAATCGACAGGGAAGGGACCGGTCGCGTCGTCAAATTGGGACCAGGTTCAGAATTTTCTTTTACTGGATACCGAAGGTGATTTCAGCTCAGACAGGCCAGTTAAACTCTCCGACGCGCTCTCGCTGGCTAAAAACACCCTTTATCTTGAGATCGATTTTAAAAGCAGTGCTCGCTATGAAGATGTCATTGGAGCTGTTCGTGACGCGGGTATGTCCGATCATGTTTTGTTGATCGCCTACAATGATGGGCAAGCCAAAAAGCTGGCATCATTGGCTCCCGAAATGATGTTGTCAGTAGGCGCTAAATCCATGGAAGATATCAAGCACCTTGAACAGGCTGGCGTGAAGCGCGAGAACATGGCCGTTTGGATGGGACGTGGTCCTTATGATGCAGCTTTCATTGCCGCGTTAGACGAGGCCGGTATCGAAGTTTTGGCCTGGCCCAATAGAGATGCAGAGAAGTCAACAACAGGGCCAGCGACTTTAATGGTAACTGATTATGCTTTGAAAACGACGCCTATTCGCGGCCTAAGTGCGGAGGGCCGTAAGGCCTATGAAGCGTGTCTTCAAACTAAATCTTAGACGCTAAAACGCCAAAAGCAGCTATTAAGATGGAAACAATCACTATGGTCATAACCACTCGGTTTGTTGTATCTGTTTCCATATAGCTCTCCTGCATCTTTTATGGAGTAGAGCCGAAAAATTTGCACATCACATTGGATCAGGACATGTTCACATCTATGTGATTGAGGAAAAGTGGAGGCTTCTGTTGCCAGGTGCCTCCGGAACCCCGCCCTAGACGGCTAA
>JAHDGM010000075.1 GCA_020627655.1 Hellea sp. | reverse complement strand
AGCTGGTAAAGCTGCGCCTCATATCGCTGCGCCATCATCTCAAGGCGGGCTCTGGAAGCTTCTCTTTTTCCAGTCCCGAAGTTGAAAATGGGCAGCTCAAAACCCACCCCGCCGCTATATTCATATTTGCCATCATGCCGCTCCACTTCGGCCTCAAGCTCAACGTCGCCCACAAAAGACATAACATCATCAAGCCCCATTCTGGCACCTGCCGCCCTGATCAGAGCTTCACGATGTTTGAGTTCCAGATTTCGATCCAGAACATTTTGTACAGGCAAAGGATCCAGTTCGTCTTTATCTGGCGTTCGGAGCCGCCCTTCAAGCTTAATCAAACTAGCCTGCTGGGGCGATAATCCCAAGGCCTGTACTAATTGGCGCTCGGTCATTTTGGCCCGCCGCTGCGCCTGAATAAGCTGTGCTTCCATTTTGGACTTGAAAAGTTTTTCACGGTTCAGATCAACCGCAGGGATATTTCCGGCATCGTAAAGCGCTTGGGCGGTTTCTGCGGACGCTGTCATGGCTTTGTGGCTTTGCTCAGCCAAACCCAGCATCTGCTTGGCGGCCATGGCCTCATAAAAACTGATGCGGGATTTATAAACATAGTCAGCAAACTGACGCACAGACCCATATTGCGCCGCGTTAAACTTTGCTTTTGCAACCTTCATTGTTTTTGGAAAGAACAGCAAATCCAATATTTCATAACCAATGCCGATACTGCCGCCTATCGGAACATCAACTGTCGTTAGATTGCCGAAACAATCTTCACTCTCTTCGCCGGGTTCGTCTATGAATAATGCCGTCACAAATGGATTGGGCAGGCTGGCGTCATCCATATAATCACCACGTGCTGCTTTGAGACCGTTGAGCACGGCTCGCAAATCCCGATTAGCCAGAACTGTAATTTCAGCCACGCTCGCTTCAGTCATTGGCTGATTTAAAAGCATCGCTATTCGGTCATTAGCTGCCTTTTCAGTTATGGTTTCACCGACCCATTCCGCAGGAGCCGCCATCATCGGCGCGATCAGGTCAGCAAGTTCAGAAAACCCTGCATCTTTTGGTACGGAAATACATGAAGCCAAAAGAACAGCACACAGCGTAAATGAAAGTCTGCGCTTCATCTTCGCCCTCCAAATATTTGAACCAGTTCTTCAACTTTGGCCTTACGGTTCGCAATATCATCAGAGGCTAACGCGGCATCAACACAGGTTTCCAAATGATCATCAAGAGCAAGTTTCTCAAGGCTTGAAAGAGCGGCTCTGATTGCTTGGATTTGGCGGACAACATCGACACAATACCGGTCCTCTTCGATCATACGGGCAACACCCCTGACCTGACCTTCTATGCGAGCTAATCGTTTTAATGCCTTAGGCTTTGTGGATATTCTCATGATTTCGCCATATACCCTATAGGGGTATAGAGCAAGTTACATTTTATAAACTAAATACCGCCCGAGCTCCGGCTGCATCTTTGGCAATTTGAGTTTTTAAAATATCAAAACTGTCAAATTTCATTTCCTCGCGAATAAAGCTGCGAAAGCGAACATCAACATGCTGACCATAAATATCCTGATCAAAATCAAATATATGCGCTTCAATGCGAGCCTCTTCACCGCCCACTGTCGGGCGTGTGCCTGTATTGGCCACGGCAGGTCGCCATTTATCCTCGTCTTCAAGCCGAACTTCAACGCAGTAAACGCCGTGTTTAGGCCTGATAAAATCTCCGAAGGGAATATTCGCTGTTGGAAAGCCGATCGTACGGCCACGCTGCGCGCCCAGTGACACAACACCATCAACCTGCCATGGACGTGACAACATATGAGCTGCGTGAAAGACATTACCGTTTTTCAGGGCGTCCCGGATTTCCGTTGAGCCATATTTACCGTAAAGTTTGTGCAGGCCCACTGGCTGCACCGGAGTTACGCCAATGCCGCGATCCGCGCAGTGGGTTTGTAATGTCTCAATATTGCCACAACGCTTTTTGCCATAACCAAAATCATCGCCAACGACCACATGCGAAATCCCAAGGCCTTTATGGAGAACCTCTTCAACGAACTCGACGTCATCCATATTTCGCAGAGCATCATCAAATGGAATTTCGTAACATTTCTCAACGCCCATAGCGCTGATAACTTCGCCTCGAACCTTGCGGCTCATCAGTAAAAAATCGGCTTCATCCGGTTTGAAATAGCGCCTTGGATGCGGATTAAACATAGCAAGTCCCAGAGGCTTTCCGGCCTTTTGCGCGACTGTTTTGGCTACATTGATAACGGCCTGATGACCTCGGTGAATACCGTCAAAATTACCTAAGGCGATCACAGCACCTTGTTCAGACTTGCTCAGGCCGGAATAGGATTGAAAAACTTTGACCACGATGTGCGGTTAATCTTCCTTATCAACAGGGCGCTTCTGCACCACAACGCCCGCATCCCCGCGGCAGATTTGCTTGCCGTTTACGCTGCAATAACACTTCATTTTAACGCGGCCGGTTTTCTCGTTGATCTCGGCCACTTCAGCGCGGCCAATAACGTGGTCACCAATAAAGGCGGGACGGCGAAAGCGCAGATTAAGCTCGACGAAGACAGCGCCGGGGCCGGGAAGATCATTTCCCAAAATGGCAGAAATCAGGGACGCAGACAAAGCCCCATGAGCAATGCGCTGTCCGAACATAGTCGTCTTGGCAAATTCTTCATCCACATGGATCGGATTATGATCCCCGATAATATCGGCAAAAGCGTCAATTTTTTCACCTGTGATATCCATTGTGGACTCGGCGAACATACCGACTTCGAGATCTTCGAGATAATATTTAGGTTGAATGCTCATATAGGTGTCGTCTCTTCTCGTTATAGAAGTTCCCTATTTAGGGATTATAGGCACTAATTGCCACCCTGAATTTCCTTTAGCTTTACCAGCGCAGACTATCAGCCATATAGCGCGCCGCAATACCATGCTCCGCTAAAAGCGCTTTCAACTTACCCGCATTACTCTCATGCAGGCCATCCTGAATAAACAGGCAATCATAATCTTCCTGTTGTGCGCCCAAAAGGTCGGTAAAAATATTATCACCGATTGCCAGGATACGATCTTTTGGGATGTCATAACCGGCGATCTCTTCGACCCAGGCCCTTGATAGGTCATAAATCGGGGAATGAGGTTTCCCCGCATAAATGACCTTACCGCCCATTTGGTCGTAAAGCTGCGCTAAGGCGCCACCGCAATAGATCAACTTACCGTCCCGTTTGACACGTATATCCGGATTGGCACAAACCATAGACAGGCCCATATCAGCCGCTTCGTTAAGCAAAGCGCGATAATCATCCGGCGTTTCCACATCATCATCGAACAGGCCCGTGCAGGAAATAAACTCGGCATCTTCGAGCGTGGAGAAATGCATCTCCATGCCTTCGTAAATCACATCATCTCGATCAGGCCCGAGTTTAAAAGCCGGGCCAGGTGCGCGGCGAGCCAGTTCATTAATTGTGGCATCACCGGAAGTAACGATAGCATCATAGGGCTCGCCAGGGATGCCCACTTGCTCAAACTGCGCCGGAATAGCGGCCGAAGGCCGGGGCGAGTTTGAAATCAAAATAACCGGGCCGCGTTCTGCCCGGAACCGCTCAAGCGCCGCACAGGCGTCATGATAAGGTACCTTACCATTATGCATTACGCCCCAGATATCGCATAAAAGCGCGTCATAATCCTCGGCAATTTCACCAAGGCCTGAAATATCTTTGAAATCTGTCATGAGCGGGAGGTAGTCATGCTCAAAGAGAAAGGCAAGATCAAATAGACTCTCCATCTTGCCGGATAGGATTACGGACAAGCATTTCAGGCGCATTTGCGAGTTCAGCCACGAACTTTTCCCCGATAACACAAATGGTTTGTTCCCATGGATGACCAAAAAATCCACCGCTTAAGTCCGGCGTCATAAAAATATAATAATCGCCATTTGGAAAGGCTGGGATCAACCAATCGTTAAAATCAAAAAATGGATCAAACGTATAACAAGGATGCTGCCAGTCTAACGCTATAACCCTCTCGTCTTTTGTCAAAATATTCCTGAAACTGCGGACATAGAAATCCCCTAATTCACCAACGGCCTCAGGGTGGCCCCCACTGGGCATATTATAATAATGCCCAACATTAAAAGTTCGAGACGGAGTTGGTTCACTGATAGCCGGCCAGTCTTTGGCATAGACTGAAGGCTTAAAATCGTAACGCGCATAGAACTCATCCCAAACAGGTTTTCGATTTTGAATTTCATTCCAACCAGACTGCTTGGCCCGCGCTGTGCGTTCTTCATTTATTTGGATAATTAGCTCTTTAGCGCGTTTCTTCATGACTCGTTACACTTCTATCCTCATCATCAGCGAGACGCGCTAGCGCCAGATTTTTCATTGATATCACCTTAGCGATCAAAACCTAAGAGATGATTTTCAAAATATGTAAGCGAAAAGCTATCTCCGGTGATGACTTATAGCCCACAAAAAACCCCGCCTAAAAAGCGGGGCATAAAAAGGCACTTGAGTAAATTTATTTATTTTTACCTGGCTTACCTTCGACCACATAGGCCAGCATTTCATAGCTACCCACGCGGAAAGGTGTAAGGCCAAAATCAGCCAATGAGACATAGACATCTTGAGCAACCGGCACTAAATCCGGTGCTGATACTTCAAGGATATATTCACCATCTGCAGGGATAGTAAAATCAAATATTAAAGGCTCACGCCCCTCAAACATAACCTGATTAGAAATGACCTCAACAGCGCTTCCATCTGCTTGAACCTGCTTGAGGGCCAACTTAGAAAAGAACACTGGTAAGTCATTATTGCGATCCGTTCTGGAAATCATTTCAGCGTTGAAAATTTCACCCGCACGAGCCTTGATCGTGTAACTATCTACATCATCAAGCTCATCCATAGCGCCATCAACCAGAGCCGTACGAATATCCAGTTTACCGCCAGAATTCTCACCTGAGAGAAGCGGGTTACCGCCGACGACTTTATTGAGTGTTAATTTGCCGCCATTGACCATAGCCGCGTCTTCACTAATAGACCGAGTCCTTTCATTAATAGCTAGTTTAACCGCTGAACGCTCAGAAAAGAAACGGTCAACAAAAGGTGGACTATTAAGCGCCAGACCAGCACTCGCACCGGAAGCCATAATATGCGACAGGGTTTCAAGCGCATCTTGATCCAGATCTACAACTGGAAGAAATTCACCAGGGTCACGAGCTGGTGGAAGTCCATCACCTGGCGCGCCAAATGAATCATGGTGGCGAAGACCCAAAATATGGCCTAGTTCATGAGCCGCCGTATTTGCAGATTGATTAACAACAGCGAGGCGACGGAAAAATTCCACACCATCGGCATCTAAAGCAAAAGGTAGGTTCAAGAAGGTTGCTAAGTTTTGTGTCCCAAAGTTGGCATCAAGTTCAGCCAATAACTGCCAAAAACTTGCATCAGCAAAAGCCGAATCTGAACGCGTATCATTACCAAAATCAATATTGTCGGCACGGCCAAAAAGAATACCGCCTGCCAAATCAATTGGATTAGCATCATTGTCACCTATTCTAATAGTTGAGAAATCACCCTGACTCGGCTCAGTTTGCGTGAATACAAAATTATACTCAGCATAGTCAGCTTCCATACGTGCTTGGATAGTGTCGCGATCATCTTGTGTGTAAACATAATCTGGGAAGACACCGCCCGCAAATGGAACGCCGTTTACAAAGACATTAAATGTTGGATCAGCACTCCCAAATGCTAAATAAACAACTTGGGGCTCATTATTTTGCTGACCTTGCGCTAGACCACGGCCGCGATTTTGCTTTTGAGTAGTTGAGGATTGACTGTTAAGCGAGTTCGCCAAAGCCTGTAGTGATGCACGAGCCGATGCTTCACTCGTAAAGTTCATACAACCTGTTGATGGGCATTCATCATTTAAAATTCGAATACTATCTTGTGTCAGAGTCTCGGGGGCTAATTGTGCGTTGGCTGCGGTCCCGAATATTAGCAAGCTGGCACCTGCTAGTAGAGTTATTTTATTAAGAGTCATGGTTTCCCTTTCATTGTTCTCTTTTGATCAACGAACTCTAATTTTAGTTGTTATGATGTTGCGCTGACACAAACCCATTAAAATCACCACGGCTGTTTGCCAAGTAAATATCCTGTTAGCTAGAAAAAACTCGTGGATAAACAACCGGGAAAGAATATCCGGCTTCTATCAAAAATAATTCCATACCAACGTCTTGACGGTATCAGACTCCATCCCTAAATGACCCTCTGTTAGCACTCGGCAGGTCTGAGTGCTAAAGTGTATCTAAACCTTAAACGAGAGAAGCGACTATGAAATTTCGTCCTCTACATGATCGTGTTCTGGTAGAACGCGTCCAAGAAGAAAGCAAAACCGCCGGCGGGATTATCATTCCTGATACCGCCAAAGAAA
>JAHDGM010000074.1 GCA_020627655.1 Hellea sp. | reverse complement strand
AACCAATTTCACGAAGCCGGGTTTCCAGATCACCGTCTTCCACTTGGAAACCGAGCACCCGGGCGGGCTGATTTTTATACAAGTCTTTTAAAGTCATCCCCCTCATTACTGCGAACTGTTCTCATTTGCAAAATAAAATTACAAAGCAACCCTGCGACAAACAGGCGTAAAAAAGGCTCAAAATCCCCCGAATATCCCATAGACAGATAGAAAAGCTTGGCCTATAACGCGCCGCACTCGCAAAGGCGCTTCGCCTTATACGGGCCCGGATAGCTCAGTTGGTAGAGCAACGGACTGAAAATCCGTGTGTCGGTGGTTCAAATCCACCTCCGGGCACCATTTATTCCACACTTGAATTTTTATGGCGTTTAAGCCACTCCACTAAAAACCGATTTGGAGTGAAGCGGCGTGATTTTCAGCGGCCCGGCATTTTTATACATGTTTCTGCCGCTGACCCTGATCAGCTTCTACTTTGTTCGCCGTAGTTTTGGACACCGAGCCTCGCTCTATGTCTTGGGCATTGCATCTGTAATTTTTTATAGCTGGTGGGATATTCGTTTCACGCCGCTCATTTTCACGTCCATTATATTCAATTATTTTTGGGCAAAAATCATCAGAGCGCGCGGCGGCAAGTGGTTAGGTGTCGGCGTAGCCGCCAATCTCATCCTATTAGGAATATTCAAATATACAGATTTTTTCATTCAAAACATCAATAGCATAACCAAGTGGAACTTAGCTGAAACAGGCATTGCTTTACCACTGGCCATTTCCTTTTTCACCTTTCAACAGATCGCCTATCTTGTGGATGTATCACGCCGTAAAACGGACCCGGGCGACCCGGGTATCTATAGTCTTTTCGTATTATTCTTTCCTCAGCTCATAGCCGGTCCCATCGTCCATCATAAAAATATGGCACCGCAATATCAGGATCAAAGCCGCCAAATTGATATATCAGCCAACCTTGCTATCGGTTTTTCAATCTTTGCCGTCGGGCTCGCTAAGAAAATATTACTCGCAGATAATATGGCACCCTTTGCGACAGAGGTTTTTGATCAGGCGCAGCATGGAGCAACTATCGACTTTTGGACCGGATGGGCAGGCGCCCTGGCCTATTCCTTCCAGATATTTTTCGATTTTTCCGGCTATTCAGACATGGCTATGGGCCTGGCAAAATTGTTTGGCTTTCAGATCCCCGTCAATTTCAACGCCCCTTACCGAGCCAAATCCGTCACAGATTTCTGGCGGCGCTGGCATATCACGCTCTCTCATTTCCTGCGAGACTATCTCTATATTCCGCTGGGCGGTAATCGGCAGGGCAAAGTGCGGCAAATGGCTAATCTGGCTATAGTCATGCTGCTGGGGGGATTATGGCACGGCGCAGCCTGGACCTTCGTCGTTTGGGGTGGATTACACGGACTTGGCCTGGTTTGGTGCAGATGGCTGGAAGGTATGTTCCCCAAAGGGGTTTTTCATAAAATCCCAGCACTTAGCATATTATCGACCTTTTTGTTTGTAACAATTACATGGGTATTCTTTCGCGCCGAGAGCTTTAGCGCTGCTTCTGAAATTTTATCGGGTATGGCGGGTCTCAACGGATTGGGCCCTATACCAGATGACGAACCGTTTATAGCCGCAGCTCTTGGCCTTTTCATTGTCTGGTGTTTGCCGGACACAGTATCTTTTTTCAAAAACGTTATCGAAGAGCCCGCACTTCAAACAGCTCGCGTAGAATTCCAAGGTGGGCTGAGATGGTCACCGTCTCGGCGCTGGGCCATTATTTTAGGGCTGATTTTATTCATCGCCATGGTGAATGTATGGTCTGTTTCTGAATTCATCTATTATAACTTCTAAGCCATGAAACGATATTCACGCATAATCCTGACGACTTTAGTAACAGCCTTACTGCTGATGTCCGGATTTAATGGCTTAGTTGATCCTTATGACGCGACAAGACTCGTTTCTATAGACGGATTAAATGCACGAAAAACACGAAGCCATGAAGATGGACGCCGCGTCCTTGTCAGTCATCAGCTTTTAAAACGCCCTGAACATTCCATCATCATTGGGACCTCACGGGTTGTCGACGGTTTCCCAGAAACCACTGATGCGTGGCCGGGCGGACTTTATAACGCCGGCATGCGAGGTAGTAGCGATTATGAACGCGCGCACCTAACAGCTTTGGCACTTAAAAAAGAAAATTTACGATGCGTCATAGTTAGTTTTACGCCCTACCTGAATGATTATGACGCCCGGTATAAATCCGCCTTTCTTATCAGCCGCCTGCCTGATGGAAACGCGCCGCTATCTATGGGACGCATGTTATTATCTCCCAACACGCTTGCGCGTTCTGTACAAACGGTCCGTGATAATATCACCGGCGGAAGTGACAGCTTTCCGTTCTCTGATACATATCCAACAGGGCAGCAGCGAGATTGGTTTTTGAAGTCGCCCGAAAGTGTCTACCGCGCTGCCCGTGATCCTATTCAGTTTGAAGGTGACCTTGACCTCTATTTTATGCCGCTTGAGGCTTTGGCATCTCGCGGTGTGCAGATCATAGGATTTTTCTCTCCGACACACGCCTATATGGAGGAAGCTGCGATCCGCACTCAATGGGATAATCACATTAAAATCAAACAAGCCGTTGCAGAGCGGTTTGAGGCGCTCAGCAAACACAAACCCAACAAACCCTGCACGCCCGATCAGGCATCGGTATTATGGGACTTTACGGGCTTTCAGCCCTTTAGCACGACAGCGTTACCACGTGAAAATCAAACAAATACGCACCCATTATTTCATGAACCGGCTCATTATCGCGAAATTGTTGGCCTTAATATTCTCCGGCGAATGCTGGGCTTAAATCCCGATATGCCGGAACCCTTTGGCCTCAAACTTACTCCAGAAAATGTAAATGAGACAGCTAGAGAAACCCAAACTCGAAGAACAGCCTATATAACAACAGAAGAAGGCCTGACCTTGAATAAAATTCTTCTCGGTACTGAGGCTAAATACGATAACACCCCGCACACCCGGCGTGTACCTCCTAATCAAACTGAAGAAAAACAGATAAAAAATCTGATCAAAAAAGGATTAGCAGCGCATTAATCTATCACGACGTCAAAGCTAATCGAAAACTCCGGCAAATCAGTTCCATTTGAGGCTTGGAATGTACCTTTTGGATGAATACGGACATGGGTAACATTCCCGTCAGCCCCTGAACCATCAGGAATAGGGATATAATTAAACGTAGCCCCGTTATCATTCGAAAATGAGACATCATCCAGAGTGTCTGCCAGTCCTGAAAACATGTAAGTTAAATTACTGACGGGGCTGCCGTCAGTGAACATCACAGGCCCTGATCCCGCCCCGCCTATATCGCTTACTTTTAAACTGACATTATCAGGTATTTTATCTGTAATAACGATAGTGTCGATATCAGGCGATAATAGTCCCTCGCTCTGCGCATTTATCGTATAGCGCATCTCATTGCCTGGCAAAGCGTAATCACCAACAGATTGCGCTACGGTTTTGTCGGCGTTGATTTTTGCCTCAAACACAGCATGGAAACTTTCTGAAAACGCCACCATCCCCACAATTTCAGTAGTATGATTACGTTCATTGTCATTTGATGTATCTTCATCAATGACAAAACCGACTTGATTGCCGCTTATTCCGCACTGACGTGCCCAACCGCCATCGCCGCCATCACGCGAATTTTTTGTCCCTACAACGACCGGATTTGCCCAAGTCAGTGTAGAATAAGTATGGAATGAACAACCATTGTTCCACCCCCTAACATTATCGCCCGTATTACGACTTTCCCATGAGATAGTGTTTGACCCTATATCCACAAAGCTTCCAGAAACAGTATCAGGAAACGCAATCCAGCCAATTGTTTCTGTGGTAACCGTTCCGGGAGCGGCTTCGCTGCGCTCTAAAGCCATTTCAACATTGGAACTCGTAGGGTTTCGTATAGCCATCGATAAAAACGGCTGGGAAAATGTACCAGGAACAGCATTTTCCTCACTATTCATGGTCTGAATAGATGCGACCACATTCGCAGATGCACTTAATGTTGTCCCAAAATTAACGGTATCCCACCCCGTTGGTACTCCAACAAAATTTTTGGCTTGTTGGGTTGAAGTATTATGAAAGCCTGCAGCAATCTGTGTTCCGTCAGGAAAGTCTAGAACCCCGGGTTCAACCGCTACATAATGCACATTCATACTGGTGTGTAAGCCGTCAACGCCTGATGGCTCCAAGGGCGCAACTTCAAAGCCGGTAGTTGTTACATTTCGAATACGTAGATCAGACGGATCATCACCCTCATCTGTAGGTGTCACAACTACAATGGGAACAGTATCAAATGGGTTTTGAAATGTAATGACAGTAAAAACAGGTGTAACGGACGTGTCTTCGGTAGTCACTATACCAGATTCTATACGCCACGCGAAAGCGGACTGAGCCAGCATAAGGCACAGTAGCCCCCCCACAGGGATTCCCACAAACCATTTCATAGAATGCTAGTTTACCAAAATGACTTTAAGAAAGATTGAACGCAGACATTCCTATTTACCAGAATGTGGAGTAGAACATCACAATGGTTCAATTATCACAACTCATTTCTCATCGCTTTCGCGGATTCGCAGAAAGGGAGAACACAATAGAAGGCCTGAAAGCCGCCTTAGATTTCGGCGTACAAGTACTGGAGTTTGACATCCGCGTCACTGCCTGCGGCACCCCGATTATTTATCATGATGAATACGCCAAGGATAAATCCGGCAAAAAACGTTATCTTTCAAAAATATTCGCAAAAAATCTAAAAAATATAGGCGGCATTTTCTCCTATATGCCAACTGCAGATTTGCTTTTTGCAGCCGCTGCGGCGCATGAAAATAATACAGCCAAATTATTGGTAGATATCAAAGACTATGGTTTTGAAGTTGAAATCGATGCCCTGATCCGCGCCCATGGATTACAAAACAGAACTGTTTATGTGTCTTGGCTTCCCAATGTTCTCTACCGCATGGCCGAAATAGCGCCTGACATCCCTCTTTGCTTATCCCACTGGCCTCAAAATCCCGATAAACATACACGTAAAAAGCATATAGTGCACAACGCACCAGATGGACGCATCGAACATTTACCAACTGATTATATCCACGGAGAACGCTCAGGTTGGTTTGTTCAAGGAGGTCTAAAAGGGTATCTGCGTATGAAAATTCGCCAAAGCGGCGGCTCAGTCTGCCTTCCAGTGAATATGCTGGAACGGGACCTCATCAAGGACTACCAAAATGAAGGCATTGAGGTCAGCGCATTTTCATTTGTTGATTGGGATACGATCGATCAGTTCGAAACCGCCTATGGGCTCGATCTTTATTTTATTGACAATAAAAAAGTCTTCGAGATCTTTAAAGACCGCTAGAGCGAAATACAATCAAGTCCGAATTCTGGATCTGACGCACATTGATAAACGCGAACAAAATCAACTTTCATAGTTTTTGGAAACCCGCTCTTATCAACACCATTACCATTACGTTCTGGCCATTCGCCGCCAATTGCCAGATTAAGCAACATGTGGAAACGCTGATCAAAAGGCGCTAAAACCCGGCCTTCTGCTTTTTCCGCATTTGTATACCAGTCATCCATGGTTTGGCGGGCGAACTTCTTACCGTCCACATACCAAGTCATGACACCGGCACTCCAGACCAATGAATATGTGTGCCAATCATCATAGGAACCTGATAGTGAAACTTCGGAACCGGAATGTTTATTATCCGGCCATTTATCACCATAATGGAGCGTGCCATGGACGCGATCTTCTATGCCTCCAGCGCAATCTTTGCACTCAGACCCGAGATTAACAGCTTCCATAATATCGATCTCACCAGACGCGGCCCAACCACCATAGTGTTCATCACTCGGCAACATCCAAATCGCCGGCCAGACACCCTGCCCGCCAGGCAGTTTTGCACGAATATCAAATCTACCATAGACCCAATCTCCTTTAGCTAAGGATCTGATCCGTCCGGAACTATAGGGTTTAGTTGCAGCCTTTTTCGCAAGCTTGCGGGTCTTTCGCAGATGATCCGGCAAGGCATGACCTGTCGTACGCTTACGAAGTGCCGTAATGGACAGATGACCATCACTGACACTAATGTTTTCTGCATCATCCGTATAACATTGCCGTTCTTCATTGCCGCCGCCCCAGCAATCTGTTTGGTAACTCCACTTATCAAGGTTCAGAGCATTTCCCTCAAACTCATCTGACCACACCAGATTCCACTTTTTATCATCAACCGAAGGAATATCTCCAGATTGTTCAGGTGATTGTGCAAGCGCGGAATATCCTACAAAACTTGCAGTTAAGATGATAACAATATTGCTAACAATACGGCGCATATTAATCCCCAAAACATTCACTACTGGGTTACATATGCGTATAATTATACTCCGTCCATGGACAATTTCAGGACAATTTCAAAGGCTTTAATTTAACTATCTGGATCGTTCTCATTGGCAATTGTGTTTGAAATTATATCAGACATAGCTTCACCATCACGCCCGGGGATGACATATCCACCTTTAAGCCATCGACCTAAGTCAAT